>JAHFJP010000016.1:15802-31975 GCA_023245765.1 Candidatus Peribacteria bacterium | reverse complement strand
TTGGGCATACCTGAGTGCGCTGCAGCGCATCGGCCTCTTTGCTCGTGCGCTCCCGCGCATTGCCACTTTGTCCGGCGACAAAGTGGCGCAAAACGCCTGGCGCGCCAATTGCCCCTCCGCCCGGCCCTGTGCCTCCTCGCCCCGCACCAATACCATGCCAGGTGCGGGTCTCGTCGGCGGATGCGCTTCGCGCACAGGGCCTTCCCCCTCACCCCCCGTGGCGCGCCGGCCCCCATGTTTTTGTTGATTGTTTTGTTTATACTTAGTTCTTATGGAATCGATAAAAAAACGGATTGCTAACGCAAACTCTCTTCTGTCTCCAAAAGCCGTGCCTATCGAAGGGGGACTCGGACGTGAACATCCGGAACCGGAGGACGAGACGCGCTTCCCGTTCCAGCGCGACCGGGACCGGATCATTCACACGCAGGCATTCCGGCGACTGAAGGGGAAGACGCAGGTATTCGTCTCTGGGGAAGGGGACCACTACCGCACGAGGATGACGCATACGATGGAAGTGACGCAGTTGAGTCGTGATATAGCGCGGACACTCAGTCTCAACGAAGATCTGGCCGAATGCATCGCGCTCACGCACGACCTGGGACATTCGCCATTCGCGCACATGGGAGAAGAGGCGCTGGATGCGTGGATGAAGAAACATGGATCACGATTTGAACATAACGATCAATCACTGCGCGTCGTGACAATCCTGGAAGAACATTCCCATCAGTATCTCGGATTGAATTTGAATCGTGAGGTTCTGGATGGCTTGAAGAAACATGCATCACAACGCTCACCGAACGATGCCGCTCCGAGCCTGGAAGCACAGCTGACGAACATTGCCGACGCCATTGCGTACAACGCGCATGATTGTGACGATGGACTCCGCGCGAAACTGTTCACGCTGGATGATCTCAAGGCCATGCCGCTGATCCAATCGGCGCATGAACGATGCGCAAGGCGGGGAACGTCACTCCGGGGGGCATTGATTCACCTGCTCGTCAGTGACTTGTACGCGACATCAAATACCACAACGATTCAGTTTTCATCGGGCACACAGAAGGCACTGGACGATCTTCAGGCATTCCTCCACAAGCACATGTACAGCCATCCGCGCGTCCGGGATGCCAACAGACAGGGACAGAAGATCATCACGACGCTGTGCGAACGTTTCCTAGCAGATCCACCGCCTAAAGTTCTCGCGATCCAAGAGCGGACAGGGTGCGGACTGCCAGAAGCTGTGAAGGATTATATCGCCGGAATGACTGACGCCTTTGCCACTGCGCAGGTAGAAAACCTGCTCCAGATATAATATCTGCTTCCCCCTGGTATGCTGTAAGCCAATGCCGTTCTCCCGAGCCCATAAAGACGAGCGCCTGCGCAAACAGCTGTGGTCCATCCTCCATCACGGCAATGGGGTGAGTGGAAACGCGTTCAATCTCCTGTTGATTTTACTGATTATCGCATCACTCGCGATTCTCCCTCTGGAATTTCTCCCCAGTCTCCAGGCCTACCATGGAGTTTTATCGACAGTTGAAATTTTCACCGTCGTTTTGTTTACCATGGAATACATTCTCCGGATTTACGCCGCTCCGAACAGAAAAAAATATATTTTATCGTTCTTCGGACTTGTGGATTTGCTGTCCATCGCGCCTTTCTACTTGAGTTTCGGACTGATTGAAACCCAGTATATCCGTGTCTTCCAGCTCCTGCGGGTTATCCGGATATTGAAAATGGGCGAAATTGAAGCGGCGGCGGCCGAGGATGAGGAAGCGACGATGCAGCGCGGCATCGGGCTCCTCACCGGCGAGACGGTGGAATACGTTGTGACGAGACATCCGTTCTACATCATCGTCGGTTGCATCCCGCCCCTGGTTGCAACAACCGCAGGACTCGCGGCGCTGATCGTCTTTGACGGTCATATTGTTGCGATCGCCATCGCAAGCTGCCTCTTCCTGTTTGCTCTGATCTTTCTGTGGCGAGCCTGGCTCGACTTCAGCTACGACGTCATCTTCGTCACCAACCTCCGGCTGATTTTGCAAAACCAGTACATCCTCGGACGCAGCATCAACCAGGTGAATTATTCCGCCATCACGAACGTCAAACCATTTTTCCAGAGCTTTATCGGCTACCTGCTGCGTTACGGATCGATCTTAATCGAAACGATGGCGGCGGAACCGGGACACATTGAACTACGAACGGTGCGGCATCATGAAAAAGCGGCGCATGCCATTATGGAAAAATGCTTCGGGGGCGACCGGATTCCCAAAAAAGAGGACGTGGAAAAAGAGTCACACAGACCGGCCAGATAACGGTTATCCCTGGTACTTAGGGAGATACTTGAGCGGATCGACGGGCTTGCCGTTGAGATACAGGCCGAAGTGCACATGGGGGCCCGTGGACGAACCGCCGCCGGGCAGACCCGGCATGCCACCACTGCGTCCAATCCGGTCTCCCGCGCGCACGCGCTGTCCGGGGCGTACGGCAAACTCACTGACGTGTCCGTAGACCGTCGCATAGCCGCCGTGATCGATCGTGATGTAGTTGTATCCCAGTCCATGGTCGACGACGTTCTTCACGATGCCATCCTGTGCGGCAAGTAGGTCGGTCCCCTGCGGCACGGGAATATCGATGGCGTAGTGCTCAACCTTGAAGCGCTCCTTGTAGCCTTTGTCGAGAAAGTACGCCGAGATTCCGATCTTGGGTTCCACCGGCCAGAAGACCGCGACTTTTCCCTGGGGCGCGCCGGTGGCGGCCGCCATGCCCTGCTCCTCGGCTTCCCACTCCTGCCGGTACGACAGAAGCAGGAACTGCTCAGCCTTTTTCTCATCCTTCACGAGCGAGGTGAGCATCTGCACGCTCTGGCGGAACATCTGTTCAATCTCGGGATCAATGACATCGCCGAGCGCATCGCGCTCCTTCTGCAAGCCCGCGAGTTGATCGCGAATGATGTCCTGCTTTACCCGGAGTAATTCCTGTTCGGCCCGCGCCCACTTGATACGCATCTCCGCCTGGCTCAGATGAATGTCTTCCTCGGAATCCACGACCGGACTTTCCACGAGACTCCCCACAAGAGGTGACGGCGTGTTGACGGGAGCGGCGGGAGATTCCATCGCGGGGGCTTCGATCACCGTCGCCTGTCCTGCACTCACCGACGCATCCGTGGAGCCGGACGTGAAGTAGAGCGCCCAGCCACTGATGGCCGCTACGGCAAGCAGCGTGACGCCTGGACGCGGGATGTGGAGTTCAATGTTCATTTCTCACTATAATAGCAAAAAAACGCTGTTTGAGCCATCCTCCCAATGATTATCCGGATACTCAGCATCCATTTCGTCAAGCGTGTCGCGTGGCCCCATAACGGGCGTTGCGTGCAACGCCCCTACAATCTCGATGATGGATCTACGGAATTCCATGCCTTCTCACAGAACAATGCTCATCGTCGGCATAACGTTCGCGCTCGTGCTGATGGCTTTTGGACGATCTCTCGTTCAGGATTTTGCCCCTCTCGACGATGACCTTCTGATTACCCGCAATCTCGCCGTGCGGGGAATAACTGTGGAACATGTGAAGACCGTTTTCACGACGTACGATCCCGAGCTCTATATTCCGCTGACCTTCGTCAGTTATCAGATCGATTATCTGATCGGGGGACTGCATCCGTGGATCTATCACCTCACCAATATTCTCCTGCATGCGGGGAATGCGATTCTCATTATGTGGGTGATGTTTTTGGTGACGAGAAAACAATGGTTATCCATCTTCGCGGGATTGATCTTCGCCATACATCCATTGAATACAGAGGCCGTTGTGTGGCTCGCGGGGAGGAAGGACTTGCTGTCGACGATGTTTTTTCTGGGGGCGTGGATTGCATATATCCATTTTCGACGATCACGAAGCATTCATTCATATGCGTGGTCGATCATAGTGTTTGCAATGGCGTTGTTATCGAAGGTCATGGCCGTGACGTTGCCTGCAATTCTGATCCTCACCGATTTCTGGATTGAAAAGCGAAAATGGTCGTGGTCGATGCTCATCGACAAGATTCCGCACGTCGCTCTCTCGGGGATTTTTCTCGTGGTCGCTGCAGCGGGAAAAGAACGCATCCTCTCTCATCATTCGATCTGGGAAACAGCGCTGATGGCGGCCAAAAGCACGGTGTTCTATCTGCAGAAATTTGTTCTGCCGATTCACCTGGGAGTGTTCTATCCGTACCGGGGCGAAATTAGTCTCCTGTTACCTGCGTTCTTTGTGCCGGTGATTATCCTGTTGTTGATCGGCATTCTGATAATCACCGCAACCAGGTATGGCCGCTCTGAAGACTCGCGCGGGATAATCTTCGGCATGTTGTTCTTCCTCATTACGCTCGCACCGACGTTCACCAACTTCCACAAAGGCGGCGAAATGTATTTCGCGTCCGATCGGTATCCGTATCTGCCAATGATTGGATTGTTGTTGTTGATCGTCATGAGTATTGATGCCGCAAAGAGATATTTTCCGGAGATATCGCGCCCAAGAATGGCCGCATTGGGCGTGCCCGTGATTATCATCCTCTGCAGTGTATCGTTCCTGCAGACAAGGATTTGGGATTCCGCCCGCACCCTCTTTTCCAACACCCTCACCCTCTACCCACAATCCGTGGCCGCACGGTCGGCACTCGCGACGATGGATAAAAACGAAGGCCGGTATGAACAGGCGATCAAACTGCTGCGCGACGGACTGGGCTACGGCGACAGTGTGCAGCTGCGCATGGGCCTTGGCACTGTGTATGCGAAGATCGGGAGGGTGGAGGACGCAGCAGATCAATTTACGCAGGCGATGACGCTCGATCCGCTCAACCCCGAACCACTGGTCGCACTCGGCGTGCTCGATGAGTACAACAAGAAGATCGCTGATGCGAAAGAGAAGTACCGACGGGCCGTGGAGATGGATTCCTCCTACGTGTCGGCACGTAACAAACTGGGAAGCCTGCTGCTGGAGGAGGGGAAGATCGATGAAGCCGAAGCACAATTCCGCGCCGCTCTCGCATGGAATCCGAACGCCGATGGAGTGCTCTTTAACTTGTCGCTGGTAATGGATGCGAGAGGGGATTTTGCAGAAGCGCTGAATCTGCTCGAGAAGGCGTACGCACTCAATCCGGATTCACGAGCCATAGAGACCGCGCTCATTGAACACCGAAAACAGGAAAAATCCCGATAGTGAACATTGCAGCCGGATGTTGAAGCAGTTGCAAACCACGCAATAGTGATCGCCACTGCATTGCAGGTTGCGGTATTCAGAGTAGAGTCCTGAATTAATCTTCCCCCTTCTTCCCCATGGCAAGTATGAAACCTCTCGGTACCCTGATTAATGACGCGATAAAATTCACCCAAACACACCTTGTTGTCCTCGTTGTCGGTGCGGTGGTCTTTGGCTTCCTCACACAGGGAGTCGGTTGGTGGATGGCCGGATCGGCGGGTATGGGCATGGGCAAAGATTTGGGCGCGTGGCAGAACCAGATGGAGAGCGTCGGCAAGCAAATGGAGGCGCTACAGCAGAAGGCTGCCAACGGCGGACTGGACGAGGCATCACAAAAGCAGATGGAAGAGCTCGGCAAACAGATGGCGGAACAATCGATGCAGGGTGCGAGCATGATGGGCGGAGTATTCCTGTCGATGCTTCCGGCGATCGGTCTGGCGCTGCTCCTCACGATTGTGATTTCCCTCTTCGCCAAATCGTACTTCCTCGTCGTCGCAGTCAAAGGCATGTCGGATCCCGCAACGGCGCTGCAGGCGACGGTGATGTGGCTTCTGCCGCTTGTCGGCCTCTGGATCTGGCTCGCGCTGCGCACGTTCATCTGGATCCCATTCATCGGCCTCATCATCGCAATCATTCTCGGTCCGCGCTTTATCCTTGCGCCGCTCTACCTACTTGAGCACAACAAAGGCGCGATGGAGAGCGCCCGCATGAGCTACGCCAAGACGAAGGGATACTGGGGCAAGATCTTCGGCAACGCGCTGCTCTTCGGCATCGTGACGATGGTCTGCGCGGGAATCCTGAGCAAGATTTTCGTCGGCGTTCTGGGCCTGATGGCGGGAGGCTTTCTCGCCGCTGTGATCAGCGAATTCGCGGGGGCGATGCTCGTCGTCTTCTCGATGCAGCTTGCACGGACGGTCATGGAGAATTCGCGGGCGTAACGCTGTTTTTTCTTCTTCAAGAAAGTTTCACTTCATCGATCAAGAGTTTCCTCAGAAAAGCGGGAAACTCTTTTTCGGTGCCGAGAAAATTCATTCTCTCCGCCATCACACGGAAGCACTGCGGCAGAATTTCTTCGCCAAACTGCTGGAACGTTTTTCCTCCATACTCCTGCGTTGATCCTTCGCTAAACAGCGACCAGATGGACTGCGGCTTGAAGACCGGCTCCATACGGACCTCGCGCGGAATGATTTCTGTTCCCCTGAGCATCGTATCGAAGTACGCGATGATCGCGAGCTCCGGACGCTCATGCAATTTCTCAACTGTTAAAACGCCAGTGCCGTCTTTGAGGAGATTTGCTCCTGCAAGCTCGATGACGTCATTGGAGATGCCCTGATCACGCAATTTTTGCTCGTCCGTCTCCTTCGAATGATGCAGAGACGCAGTAATTCGGGCAGCACCTTCGGCCCTCAAGGTATTCTTCCAGTCGGCATCTTTTTCAGATAACTCCCGCTCCACTTGCTTCACCGCTGTAATTTCCCATTTCTTGTACCAGTCATGGAGAATCCCGGCTGAACCGACTTTGTGGACGACAGCGGAAGATAGCCCCATCTTTTTGGCAATCATCTCTGCAATCAACCCGGCAGTAATGGTGTGCATACCAGCACCAATCCAGATGCCATCTTCATCACCACCACTGTTCCATACCGCCTTCTCATCCTGGACTCTCTTTGATGCGAGCACTTCGCCTTCTATCAGAACATGAATCTCGTGACGGTGATTCCAGAAAAAATTCGCACAATAGGAGAGAAATTTTTCCCGAAAGGCATTTCTGCTTTCCTCATCACTACCGGCATCTGCGCAGAGCTGCAGTATCTGCGCTCGGGTCTGTTCGGGGATCCATATGGGCAAGATGTTCTCCGTCGGTGTGTGTTGCGATGCCGTCGGAACACCGATTCCCTGATGGTCCTTGTCCATATAGATATTATACATTATTTACACATATAGTCCATTATGGATGCGGTACAATCGCTGCGTGAACAAGACTCATTCTGCATTCTTTTTCATCGGAGGTTTCGACATACTGGTTGGTCTCGCGTTTTTTGTTCTCGGATTGTTCACGCAAATCTATATCCTCACTCTTCCTGTCCTGGGACTATGGTATCTGCTTTGCGGTGTTGGCATTTTGTTTTGGCGGAAGGAGGCTATGAAAGCATTGTTGTGCGGAGGTATTTTCCTATCAATTCTGTGGATGGTGAACGAGCTTATATTGGATTTGTCGCCGGGAGATTCCATTCTCAATCCGAGAATCCCAAGGGGGCTCTTCGTCGGTTTCATCGTGTTCTTCCCGCTTCTATGTAACTGGATTGTCTACAAAAAGTGGGCTTCCTGGCCGTCATGATCTGCGAATTTGCTGTCATGAGTACTCATCAGATATTTGCAAAACGGAGAGCTGCAGCACTCCGTTTTCTGATATCCTTCGTATACCCCCTAGGCGCGTAGCTCAGCTGGTAGAGCACAGGTCTCCAAAACCTGGGGTCGTAGGTTCGAGCCCTACCGCGCCTGCCAAATCTATAAAAAATAGGGCCGGCTCTCGCCAGCCCTATTATTCCATTGCTTCATTTCGTCTCGGCATTCTGCTCAAGGCGAATCGTTTCCTGATAGCATAACTCAATGATCTTTGTGCGCCGCTGCTCATCGTAGAGTCTTGTGGAATCGTCCACCCGGGGGGGTACCATTTGCAGGCGAAAACCCAATTCACGGAGTTCATGCTTGGCATGTACGAGGGAATACAGCTCTATGGCCATCTGGATATTCTCGAATCCGCCCATCTTCACCAATGAGTCGGCCGTCTTACAGGTATCTTCGGCCGGGAATGGGATCTTCCCGTAGTTACAACAGTTTTTGAGAGTTTTGAAATCCCACGATTGCAATGCCGCAAGCGCGAGTGCGCTCCACTTTTCCGCCGGAGCTTTTCCATATGAAAATGCGGAGCACGCTTTTTTATATTTTCCTACGGCGAATAGCTTTTCTCCAAGTGCCAACCAATCAGCGGGTTTGTATGCATCTGGAGAGCGCCGATAAATCGCATAAACACTCTCACAATCACCCTTTTTCTCCGCCGCATCGACACACTCTCTATCGGCATGGAAGAACTCACTGCCCGCGCGAGAAATATTCGGGCGGTGACACGAGATGCCGTATTCCATTGCAGCCAGATATTCGTCCGCCTTCCCACTTCGTATGGCTGAGTGGAGACAGGTGCGAACTTGATCCTCGGAAAGGCGCGCATCGTGCCGTGCCTCAGTGTTGATCAGATACGAGAGCCCCATTGCCAGGGAAAACTTGCCTTCATTTATCGCTTGCGACAGCATTGATTTCCCCGTTTCAGATGGAAAAGAGTATTTCTGGCCACGCGCCTGTTCTTGCATAGCGATAGAGAACTCATGCTCATTGACTTCTTCCCCTGCCTCGATAACTTTGAGCATGTACGTCACAACGCTCAGCATTGTCATCTTCATTCCCGCCTGCGTGAACGATGCGAGAGCTTTGAACACCTCGCCGCCTCTCACATATCCTTCCGCCAGAAATACGTTCTTTTTTTGCTCAGGCGTGAGCCTTTCCATCTCTTTGCCGCAGAGAGCAAGCCGCAGTACTTCTGGATCGTCGGTTTTCTCAAGAGGACCAACCTTCTCCAGGATATCGGCAATATAATGAGCGAATTGAAGACGCAATCTTGTCGGATTTTCAGAAACACTCTGCGCGCCCTCAGTAATGGCCAGTGCTGGAAGTGTGAGTGTACCCATACATATGATTGTTAGCAAATAAAAATTAATTTATGTCAAATATACTACTTTTATTCAATTTGTCATCACATTTATGATCAATTGTGCTATAATATTTCTAGCAGCATAACGAACCAATGATGATTGAAGACCTTCTGCACGATATTGGCCTGAACACAAACGAAGCCAAACTCTACATTGCTCTCCTCCGCGGCGGGCAACAGACCGTGACTGTGCTGTCCAAAAAAGCCGAAATCAATCGTGGTTTGGGATATGTCCTCCTCCATGCATTGCTGGAGAAAGGACTGGTAACGAAGGCAACTAAAGGGAAAGTCTTGTATTTTTCCCCTCTTGATCCGAAGCAGCTTGTGTCGTATCTGGAGAATAAAAAGAAAGATATCGCTGAGAAACAGGAACGCGTACAGGCGATGCTCGGTCAGCTTACGGCGATCACAAATCCGCAAAGCACAAAACCCAAGATACGTTTTTTCGATGGACCCGCAGGCGCTCGCTCCGTTCTGGAACAAGTCATACAAGCCGAAGGAAAAACGTTGCACGCATATTTATCAGTGGCACAGACCGTGAATTTTGTGGGAATGGAATATTTCGGCAGATTCATGAGCAAGTTGCGCACTGCAGGATACAAACTTGAGGCCATTCGAACGCGCGAAAAGAACGATGAACCCTCTAAAGAAGTAGAAGTGGCAGGAACCGTACGATATGCATCCTTGGAATTTGCTTTCCCGATGACGATGTTCCTCTTCGACGACAAGATTGCGATCCTCTCCTCTCTCGATGAAAATTTTGCCCTCCTGATTGAGAGTCATGAGTACGCAGACATGCAACAGAAACTCTTCAACATGCTCTGGAATTCGCTTGAACGCACGACGATACGAATCGGCATCCTGCATTCACTCAGCGGCACGATGGCTATCAGTGAACGCCCGATGGTGGACGCTATGCTGATGGCAATCGACGAGATCAACGAACGTGGCGGGATCCTCGGGAGAAGGATTGATCCCGTCGTCGTTGATGGAGCATCGGATCCGGATACTTTCGCCAGGCAGGCCAAAGAATTAATTCTCCGCCGCGACGTTTGCTCGATCTTCGGCGGCTGGACGTCTGCAAGCCGCAAGACCATGAAATTGGTATTCGAGAAGCACGACCATCTACTGTGGTACCCCATGCAATATGAAGGTCTGGAGCAATCTCCCAACATCATGTATTTAGGTGCGGCTCCTAACCAGCAAATGCTTCCTGCGGTGGACTGGGCAGTGAAGCATCTCGGTAAAAAATTCTTTCTCGTTGGGTCCGATTATGTGTTCCCCCGCAGCGCCAATGAGATCATGCGATGCAGGATCGAGGAATTAGGAGGAACGATCACCGGCGAATACTATGAAAAACTGGGAGGGAACCAGTTCAAAGCTATTGTAAAAAAAATAAAAGAAACAAACCCAGACGTCATTCTTAATACGATTAACGGCGACAGCAACGTCGCATTTTTTCAGGAGCTGCGAGCCGCAGGTATTTCTCCCAAACGCATTCCCACCATTTCTTTCAGTATCGGTGAGGAGGAAATTAGCAGGATGCACCCGGAAACAATGATCGGCGACTACGCAGCATGGAGTTATTTTCAAAGCATCTCCACCAAGGAAAATAGGGATTTTGTGGCAAATTTTCACATCAAATACGGCAGGCACCGCGCAACGGATGATCCGATCGAGACGGCCTACTGGAGCGTGTATCTGTTTGCAGAAGCAGTAAAAAAATCCCGCACCGACGATGTCCGGGCTATACGCGAGGCGGCTCGGGGACTTTCTCTCACAGTGCCCGAAGGAAACATCAGCATCGACCTGGATAACCAGCACACGCACCGCATTGCACGCATTGGCCAACTACAGGAAAACGAACAGTATAAAATCGTCTGGAGTTCCGAGACCCCAATCAAGCCTGATCCATATCCAAAGTACAAATCACACAAGGAATGGGAATCTTTCTTACAAGATCTGAACAAGAAGTGGCGAGGACATTGGGCTCATCTGTAAGGGTTGTAAGGATGGCCGCGACTGCCATTCAAAACCGCCACTCTTACTCCTCCGACTGAATCACCCCACCTCGTTTGAGGGGGAAATCCGTGAACTTGAAGGTGACCCGGTTGCCGGCAACGACTCCGCCGGGAGATTTGGTGATATGCCCCGGCATGATGACTGTAAAAGTTCCCTGAAGAATCGAGTTCATCAGTTCGCTATCGAACTGCCCTGAATCTTTACTGATGGACGGATCACTCTCTACTCCCTTCTGCTGCGATTGTATCAGCTTGTTCGCATTCTGGATTTTGTAGAGATAGACGGTCTTTTTTCCGGACCTTCGGCGGGTGAATTCGGAGTGGCGCAGCTTCTGCGTACCCGTGAGCATGAACACGTTCGGCGCTTTATCGACACAGAGGATATTGGTGAGAGGAACGGGCGGTTCGTCCGTCTGTCGCTCCTTAAATTGACTGCAGCCCATCACATCGGTGCCAGCGGAGGATGCAGAGGATGAGGACGGACCGTACATTCCGATCGACAATGCTCCGTCTGTGTTTTTTCCATCGCTTTCTTTCGAATCTTTCGACATCTCAGCGAACTTGGTGAGGTCGTAGAGAAGCTCGACCTGAGCGCCCCCCGTCGTATCCACAGTCTGGGTAATATCGATACGAATGCAGCCGCTCAGGAGCATCGCCACGGAGAGGATGGCTCCCGTACGGAAGAACATGTTCATGAGTCCAGCGTACAGAAGAGGTGAGGGACAGGCCATGTCATTACTCTGCATTGAACACGCCGCCACCATAGCTTCGTTCAAGCGCCTCAGGATCAAGATTCCCAAACTTTCCTCCTTTGGGATTATAAAGTTTTTTTGGCTCCGTGAAGATTACGGTTTTTAGTGCATCGACTTGGGCTTGCTGCTCTGGGGGAACAACCATCACATCGGTTGCAGACCATGACAGCTCATCATTCCGGATAAGATCTTCAACGAGATGCAGAAATCGAGCGAAACGTCCTTTGAATGTAATAGGATGAAAGCCGGAGACCAATGGTCCAGTGTGCAAGGCGCGAAAAAGTGTCACAACCTTGTGCGCTGTTTGCAGACGAACGCTGCTTTCTTGTGCTGTGCGTAATGTATCGAGAAGGGGATCAAGCTGATCATCAAACCTGTCGGCAAGATCATTGGTAAAGGGCTTCGCCTTATAGTCTCGCTGGAGATTGTTGACATCAAGACGTCCAAACATACTGACAAGCTACAAAGCAACATCTGTTCTGTCAAAATCTACCTCACTCCTTCTCCGGCAATCGCAAGCGCCCTTCCTGCACTGCTTCAATGTACGGCGCCCACTGCTCCTGTGCGTTTCGGTACGGCTCTCCGTAGTCGCCATGGATTTGATCGGGGTGGTTGAGGGTGAGGGATTGGAAGCTGAGGATCAACGCGAAAAATATTCCGCCGATGAGCAGGAGAAGGGAATTCGCTGGCGCTGAATATTTTTTCGGAAGTCCGGCCAGCCCGATAGCGCAAAGCAATGGAATCAATGGAAGAAAAACAAGGTGATAGAACGGCAGAGCGGGTGCACGGACGGTGAGCAGGAAGCTGAGCGTGCATACGGCGACACAGAGGAGAAACAGGATGTACCGATCGAGTGCGGAAATTGTGCCGACATCACGCAGGTTGGACGACGCACGGGCGATGCGCTTGATCGTGATCGCCAGCCCCCCGAGCGCGCAGAGAGCGATCAGCCATGTTCCTATTTCTGCCGCATGGACCAGTGCTGCGGGAATCGCCGGAGGAATGTCTTTCCCCCACATGTAGTCGAGCCCCACAGCTCCGTTGATGCCGATCATCCAGCGCAGCTGCGCGAAAATACTTCCGGGATTGTCCGTCCCCGCATGCAACAGATTCTGGAAACCGTCCTGAATGTGGAATGAGATATACGAGGCATAGAACAGGATGAAGACAGCTGCGCATATGACGATATCGATCCATCGCGGGCGGATGCGCAGGATCGCAAGCCACAGAACTGTTGCAACCGGCATCGCCCACGTGCTCATATGTAGTTGTGTCACGAACGCCATTGCCACCGCAGCGCACCACAGCTGCCATGACCGCCTGTCACGTGCATACGAGAGCAGGAGCCAGCCGGTGAGAATGAGAAACGGGAACAACGTGTCCTGCGCCCAGATTTTCCGCGAAAAGAGGAAGAGCCAGGGGGACAACGCGATGATCACCGTCGTCTGCAGCGCGAGCGTGGTGCCGCCGATTTTCCGGAGGAACGCGACGAGTCCAGCAATGCCGGCTACGTTGAGAAGAACAACCCACTTGGTGATGACAATGGGATCTTTGGATACGAGAAGCGCGGGCCACAGCAGCACCAGGAACGCCGGGGGGTTGGCCAAGCCCGTCGATGAGTACAATCCGAGTCGGGGGATGATCCAATGTTGCAGGTAGGCGGCGGAAAGAAGATACGCCTTGAATTCATCGCCCTTGAATTCCATCGCATCGAGCGCGAGGAAGCGCACGATCACGCCGAGGAGGATCGCGAGGAGCAGCGCAGACGCGAGAATATTCTGACGAACAAGGCGCACGGCGAACATGAGCACAGTCTACTGCACAAGAAAACGAGGAAACTATTGCTTCAGCAACGACAAAGACGCTTGCTATAGCGCTTTTTTCGTTCTACAGTCGATCCTTTTACAGACCTCATGGCGAAACCATCTGTCACATATTCGGTGCATTGGGATACGAGAATGGAAGAAGAAGAGGAATGGCTCGCAAGCCAAATGCAGTTTGCCCATCTTCTTGATGAGATTCCGGAACCATCACTGGAAGAGGAGGAAGTAGAACACAAAAGATCACTTGCCCTCGGTGTCTTCGATGAAGAGCACAACGTAAGGACTCCGGGTGCCGTAGGTCAAAAAGACCGAGCACCGACTGCTCCCGCCATCGGAGCCATCGTGCGTGCCGCCTGTGAAAAATATGACATCTCCATAACAAATCTTCTCGATATCGGCTCTGGCCCTCACGGCAGAATGGTGGGAGAACTATTGCCGGAACAGGCTCGCGATTCTGCTGTGCAGATGGATATCAATACGGAAGCAGTGAGGACGAACCGCGCGTTGCATCCGTCTGCAGCAGGAAAAATTCTCGCAGGGTCATACTTTCGCCTGCAGGAACTTTTCCACGGAAAAACATTTTCCACTGTTACGGGGCTTTCCTGCCTCGATTGCACCTTTCATGTACGGAAAGCTTTGGAGAGCATCGTACGGTCATTGGAAATTGGAGGAACATTTCTGCATGTGCAGGATGTTGGTCCAAGTGACAGTGTGATCGCCGCATATGCGCAGCGAAAACTATCGCCACTCTTTATCGCGCCTCTTACAGGGAAGTTCATGCAAAATGCACCGGCGATGCTTCGAGACCCCGTGACCGAAAAATTCCGGTACATGACTGACTTTTTCCGTGAAATTCTCCAGGCAGCCCTCGAAGCCACTCCGCAATTGGAAATTCTGACAAATAATTACGTCGTCGCCGAGGCAGAAGGTTTTGATCAACAGAACGACAATATGTATCTCCACGGCATCGATCTCATGAATCCAGGTAACAACGAGTCTGAGCCAAAATATCGAGCTATGGCATTGGTCACTGTCGCAAGACGAAAAACGTAAGGCTCCTGCCCTGCATTTGACACTTACTACAAATTGATTCAAATTGTTACTATGAACGTTGACTCGAAAACGATGGATTTCGAGACGGCTACCGAGGGGATTGCAGAAGCACATGCAATCGCATCTCGCGCGAACGCACTCGTGATGACACATTTTCTGTATGATCCGGACAAATATCTCGGAGACAACAAAGAGCTCATTGAGGAGGTACGACGATTGAACAGCTCTCATTTTGCAGCATTGGAAGAGGGCGTACGTGTAGGCGATCCGAGATCAATGGAGGCTCTCAATTGGCTTGGCAGCAAATGGTTTACCGAACTCCGGCATGTGCAGGAACCCGCGTTGAACGTGCTGCGGAATGCAATGGAGAAAATTTCCCATGTTTGTTGGAGCAACCCAACAACGATGAATATGACACAGCTGCATTACACGTTTGAAAACGTTCTGAATAACGACGCAAAAAACGTGACGGCACGGGAATTGCTGCGGGAACAATGGCCTCTCCTCAAAGAGCATCTTTCAACCGTTAGTCTTAGTCATGTCACCACGCGACACGCACTGTTCAAATTGGTGGGAACGACGGTGGGATGGGGTAAAAAACAGGAACGTTCAAAGGCTAAAGAATGGTTGAAAAAAAGATTCCCGGAACCGAACAATTTCACTATGAGACCGATGGACTGGGGCGCTATGGCGTCGGCGACGGCGTTCTCGGAGCGGGGGAGAGAGACGATCGGGGAGCTCGTCGGTAGTGAATACGGATTGAAAGGAACTGGTTTGGCTTCTTCCTGGATAAAGAACACCTCTGAATTCCTGTTCCCGAATTACCTGGGATCCAATGTGGAAGCCATGATGTACCTTGAGCTGCTCAATTCGGGCGCATGCAAAGGCCTTCATGACGGATTCGGGATGAAAAATTTTGGGCGATATCAGCAGCAGGCTTCCCTAGAGCAGCATGCCCGCCGCAATGAAGCGGATGCTCTCTACGGCCTCTCCGTGACAGCAGGCATCGATCACAACGGCGCACTCAACAACAAAGTGGGAAGGCTTTGGCGCTATCTCACCGGTGGCCTGCAGGCACTGAACGATCTGCACGGCGGGTCACGCCATTTACGGTGCATCGAAGTCAGATCGAAGGAAGAATGGCGCGCACGACTTGGCGCCATGCGACAACAGTATGCGCGACGGAAAGCGATCTTCCTGCTCCTTTCTGCTCACAGCGGCCCGTACGCGATGGATATGGGTCCGAACGGCGAACGCCTGTTCGCGTCCGATATTGCCGATGGCTTCTTTGATGAATTCCGGGATCTCTTTACGGATAATCTGGATGTTGTCATCGAAGGCTGTTCTGCCGGACGAGAGGGGGGAATCGCGCAAGTCCTCTCGAGAAAAATGGTATGCAGGGTACAAGCAGCGACAACGAACACACAACTGACGCATCTTACCGTCGGGACTTCCCGGAATGGCGACGCGTCGTTGCATCCGAAATTCAAAAACGACCCGGGTGTCATGTATCTCAACGGGGAGCG
>JAHFJP010000016.1:0-15702 GCA_023245765.1 Candidatus Peribacteria bacterium | reverse complement strand
TGATTTTCGGTCATGAGTGAAATCGCTTCCTCCAATGTGACGGCAACAGGATCGCGGTCTTTGGGGAGCGTCGTTGTCACTTCGCCACACTTGAGGTACGGCCCGAAGCGACCGAGGAACACCGTCATCATGTTGCCGTCGTGCGCGCCGAGTTCCCGCGGGAAGCTGAGCAAACCCAGTGCCTGCTCGAGTGTGACGTTGTCGATCGAGACGTTTTTGGGGATCGAGGCACTCTTCAACTTCGGTTTTTTTTCCGCAGGTCGAAGACCTGCGCTGGGTTTCCGTTTTTCACCCTTCACCTTTGGTTTTTTCTCCACGGGTTCGAATTTCCCCAGCTGTACATACGGACCGAAACGTCCGATGCGCGCGATCACCGGCAACCCCGACTTGGGATCGGTACCGATCTCACGCTCCTTCATCACGTCGCTCTTCTGAATTTCATCGGTCTTCTGATCGACAAGATGTTTGAAAGGACCGTAGAACGCCTTCAGGAATTTTGAGGCCGTCTCTTCGCCTTCGGCGATGGAATCGAGCTTCTCTTCCATGCTCGCCGTGAACGTAAGATCGACGATATTCGGGAAGTGCTCGGCAAGGAGGTCTGTCACCATGAAGGCGACGTCCTGGGGGATCAGCTGCTTGTTGTCTTTGAGAATATACCCGCGCGCCTGGATCGTATTGATCGTCGGAGCGTACGTACTTGGCCGGCCGATGCCTTCCTCTTCCATTTTTTTGACGAGGCTCGCTTCTGTGTAACGGGGTGGCGGCTTGGTGAAGTGCTGTTCGGTCTTGAGGAGTTCGGTGAGGTTCACGACCTCGCCTTGTTTGAGCGGCGGGAGGAGCTTGTCGCCCTCGTCAACATCATCTTCTTTTTTGACATGATCTTCATCGCGGCCCTCTTGATAGAGACGGAGATATCCATCGAAGACGATCGTCTGACCGGTTGCTCTGAAGGTGTAATTTTTCGCAGCGATATCGACGCCGACTCTCTTGAGTTCCGCCGCCGCCATTTGGGTCGCCATCGTGCGGTTCCAGATGAGCGTGTAGAGCTTGAGCTGCTGATGATCGAGCACGCCTTCGAGCGAGGCGGGAATACGTTCGAGCTCCGTTGGGCGAATCGCTTCGTGTGCCTCCTGCGCACCCTTCGACTTCTTTTTATAGACCCGCGGCTCGGCGATCACGTACTCGCGCCCATAGTGGCTCTCGATCGTGCGTTTGGCGTCCTCCAGCGCTTTCTGGCTCAGGTTGGTGGAATCGGTACGCATGTACGTGATGAGACCGGTGTGGCCCGCACCCTTGCCCAAACTGACGCCTTCGTAGAGCTGCTGCGCGATCATCATCGTTTGTTTGACCGAGAAGCCGAGCTTGCGCGCACCTTCCTGCTGGAGCGTGGAAGTGGTGAACGGCGCTGGGGGATTTTTCTTCAGTTCTTTTTCTTCAATTGACGCCACCGAGTATTCCGCACCTTCGAGATCCTTGAGAATTTGTTTGACCTCCGCTTCGCTCCCCGGCTCGAGTTTCTTGCCATCCTTTTTACTCAGCGCAGCGGTGAACGGCTGCTTCGCGGAATTTTCGAGCAGCGCTTCGATGGACCAGTACTCGACCGGAACGAACGCTTTGATTTCGCGCTCGCGGTCAACAATCACGCGCACGGCGACGGACTGAACACGGCCGGCGGAGAGCCCGCGGTAGACCTTCTTCCAGAGGAATGGAGAAAGCGTGTAGCCGACCAAACGATCGAGAACGCGGCGCGCCTGCTGGGCATGCACGAGTTTCATGTCGAGTTTCCGGGGATTCTCGACGGCATGCTTGATCGCCGTTTCGGTGATTTCGTGGAACGCGATGCGGTTCACGGTTTTCGGGTCCTCCTTTAATACCTCACACAGATGCCAGCCGATGGCTTCCCCTTCACGATCTTCATCAGTCGCGATCCAAAGATCATCTGCTTCTTTGAGCGCTTCCTTCAGTTTTTTGACGACCGTCATTTTTTCTTCGGGAACTTCGTACTGCACCTCGAAATCGTGATCGACATCGACCGAAATCTTGGAGCTCGGCAGATCGCGCACGTGGCCCATGCTCGCCTCGACGTCGTAATCTTTTCCCAAAAAACGTTTGATCGTTTTTGCTTTGGCCGGACTTTCGACAATAACAAGATGTTTGGACATTGCGCCGCAGCCTAGAGAGGGAAGTGGTGCCCTGTCAAAACAGGCGCCTCGTTGAACACATGCATTGACAGAGAAAAATTCTGATCACTATTGCACGATGACGTTGGGAGAAACCCGCCAGAACGATCATCTTTGGTGCTCACTATTTTTGGCTTTATAAAGCCATTTTTATACATTTATGTCTTGCGTTAGCGGAAAACTCGTGTGTGATGGCTTGCGGTAGCGGAAAGCAGGGGTACAGTTCGCGGCATCTACTCCCTTTCCCCCTATCCTTTATGTCCAAGCAGGATCTGATCGCCGCGATCGCGGATGCAGCCGGTATCACCAAGCGCGCTGCCGCCGACGCTCTGCAGGCTGTGATCAACATTGTTGTGAAGAACCTCAAGAAGGGCACCCCGGTGACGATCACCGGCTTCGGCACCTTCAAGCTCAGCCACCGCGCTGCACGCATGGGTGTGAACCCGCGCAACCCGACCCAGAGGATCTCCATCCCGGCAATGAAAGTTCCGTCCTTCAAGGCGGGAAAGACGTTGAAGGATGCGGTTCGATAATTGAATCCGAATCCAGATGAAGAAGCCTCCGTAAGGGGGCTTTTTTGTTCCCTGATACTCGAATGACTAATGTCTAATCGCTAAGGAAGTGGCAAAGGGGGGAATTATTCAATTGAAGAATTAAGCAGTTAAGACTTCCTTAGTGATTTATCATTAGTCATTGGTGACTCACCTCAAATTTCTGGTATTCTGCGGCCACCTCCCCGTTTCGGACATGGACAAGACCTTCATCCAGGACACGCTCGGCAAATTGCTGACCTTCCTCTCACTCCCCTTCGATGCGATCAACGTGACGGAAGAGGAGGGCGGCATCACGCGCGTCGATATCGTCAGCAACAACGCGAGCCGCATCATCGGGTGGCATGGCGAGACATTGAACGGACTCCAGCACCTGGTGAAGTCGATCGTCCGCGCGAAGGAAAAATTGGAGAAGAGTCCGTTCATCGTGGTCGACGTGGACGGCTACCGCCGCATGCAGGAGGACAAGGTCCGCAAGATCGCCGAACAGAAAGCAGATTTTGTCCGCCGGACGGGATCGCGCATCGCGCTCCCCCCAATGTCGCCGTACTTCCGCCGCATCGTGCACCTGCATATCGCCAACACTCCTACGCTCAGGGATCTGATGACGGAGAGTACGGGCGAGGGTGACTACCGGCAGATCGTGCTGCGGCTCAAAGATGAATCGGCGGGAGGAACGAACGCCGCGGAAGCCCGGAGCGAAGAGCTTTCGCCGGTCATGGCGAAGGATGATGGATTGGAGAACTTGGATATTTGATTCTTGTGAAGCATTTTGGAAGAATTTGACTAATATTATTTATTATTATAAAATATACATTAATGTCGGCAAACAAACACCACCTCACTCCCGGGAAAGCGGTTGATACGATAATCGTGGGACTTCAGCCATATGTGGAATTCACATGTGCCACAGATGGTTCGAAAATTCGTGGGCGGCTATCGGATTCTGATGATGCTCATTTGGCGACGCGCTTTTTGATGAATCGGGTCATTGTTCCAGGAGAAGAACTGCCGATTTTTCAGGAAATTGCACGTCGGATCGATCTTGAAGATCGAGTTCTGAAAGATAAAAAATGTTCGCAAGTTGCGCGTCGCGGCGCGAGCATTCGTAGAATGTTCATGGAACTGATTGCGCAAGAAGTATTTGAACAGCAAGAGCGAACTGCTGTGCTGAAAAACCTCGATAATAATGCAATGTGGACAGAAGTTGTTTACGAGGATGATGACGAAGGTGATGAAGAGTGATGAAGAGTGATGATTACCCACCCATCCTTTTCCATTCTTCAACAAGCTTCCGTTCGTCACGACTCAACTTCGCGGGTATCTCCACCGTCACCGTCACATAATGATCCCCGAACCGGCTCGTATTGAGCACCGGCATGCCTTTGTGCTTGATACGGAAAACCTGGCCGGACTGTGTGCCGGCGGGAATTTTGAGCGTCGTGGAACCCTGCACGGTCTCAATTGAAATCTCCGTCCCGAGTATCGCGTCGGGAACATGGATCGTCGCACTCGTTCTGATGTCATCGCCTTCGCGAACGAAACGCGCGTCCGGACGGACGTGAATGCGGACGTAGAGATCACCTGCCGCAGCCCCCTGACGTCCCGCATCACCTTCGCTGCGTACTCGGAGCGTCTGTCCCTCATCAATGCCCGCGGGGATGTCGATGCTGATGGTGGATACTTCGGAAACTCTCCCTTCACCGCTGCATTTTGAGCATGCTTTCTCCGGAACTTTTCCGGAACCTTTGCACTTCGGACAGAGCATTGCCTGCTGCAGCATGCCGAAAAACGACTGTGACGTTTTCATGATCTGGCCGGTGCCCCCGCAGTCGGAACACGTGATGAGCTTGCTGCCTTTTTCGGCCCCGCTGCCTGAGCACTGGTCGCACACGCGGAGTTTTTTGATCTGCATCTCGTGGCGGATGCCGGTGACGGACTGCGCAAAATCAATTGCGAGTTCGACCTCACGGTCGGCGCCGCGTTCTTCACGAGGCTGACCACGGCGTCCGCCGCCGAAGAATCCTTCGAATAAATCGGAGAAGTCCACGCGCTGTCCTCCTCCGGCAAATCCAGAAAAATCAAATCCGCCAAAGCCCGCGCCTCCGCCGCCCTGAGCGGAGCCGAAGGGCCCCGTGCCTGGTCCCGCAGTACCGAACTGATCGTACTGCTGCTTTTTTTTCGGATCGCTCAGCACTTCGTACGCTTCGTTGATTTCCTTGAACTTTTCTTCGGCTTTCTTTTCGCCTTTATGCTTATCGGGATGCCACTCTTTGCTGAGTTTGCGGTATGCCGCCTTCACCTCGTCTGCGGAGGCGGTTTTGGACAGGCCGAGGATCCCGTAATAATCGCGTGCCATATGGCTAGAGTACTAGAGTATTAGAATACTAGGAATGCCCTTATGAGAGCCAAAAACTTCGTCCTATTATTCTAATATTCTATTACTCTCATTGCTCCGAATCATCTTCAGAGATAACTGATTTTCTGCTATACTATGGAGAAAACATGAAACACAAAATTTCATCTGCCGGAGGCCTGACGGGCCTCTCACTGGCGATCGCCGTGGTGATTGTTTGTGGCGTTTCGTTTGGACCATCGTCGATGCAGGCGCGACTGATCGAACAGCAGAAGACAACCGGCGATTGGCGGACACTTTCGGAGCTCGACGTTGGGAGCGGCTCCACGATTCCGTCGGGCAGGCATGTGTTCTTTCACGTCCCGTCGCAGGTCGACACCATCGACCGTGAAGTGCTGCTCGGAGGACGCGGAACACAGGTCCTCTATTGGGGTTACTGCTTCCCCGGCGAGAATGATGCCGGGAATCTTCCGCAGAGCGTTGGGTTCCCCGGGAAAATTTTCCTGTCCGAGGCCGAACGTGCACGGCGCAAAGCGATTGCGCAGCGGCAGAACGCATTCATGCCGTTTCGACCGCTCTCCGCGCAACCGCAGCGTCTGACGGAAGAGGGCCCGATTCGCCACCAGCTCGATACGTTTCGCGGCGGGATGACCTGCTACATCATGACCGATAAACCTCTCCCGATCGGCATTGATAGCGACAACGATGGGCTCAACAGTCAGCTGGAGCGCGAACACAATACCAATCCGCAGATCGCCGACACCGACGAAGATGGTCTCAGTGATGGTATTGAAGTGCGGATGGGAACAAATACCGGCCGGCGTGACACGGACGGAGACGGTCTGATTGATGGCATTGAAGATGCAAATCACAACGGCCGGTTCGACGGAGACGAAACCGATCCGCGCAACATCGACAGCGACGGTGACTCGCTCTGCGACGGGTTCTGTCACGTCTTCAAAGTCCGCAAGATGTGCAAAGACAACAAGGGGACGCAGTGCATCGATATCCCCTACGGGCAGATGCTTGGGGAGGACAAGAACTTCAATGGAAAAGTGGACAAGGGCGAAACGGACCCCCGCAAACCCTCCACGTCCGGAGACGGAATCAACGACGATGTGCGGTTCTATAAGTGTCTTCTCGACGGGAAGAAGGATTGCTGAAAACACCCATTTCCGCTATACTATTATGATGCGTACAAAGATCCTCCTGCTCGTCGCGCTCGTCGGGTTTGCCGCCCCACTTACGGGTATCGCACAGTCGTACATGTCACCCGAAGACGTGCTGCAACAGAACGACGGCGCGTTCCTCGTGCCCGGTCATCAGCGTGGCGCGCAGTGGGCCGTGGACTACGAAGCGCAATTGAGCCGGGAGCGGCACCCATCCATTGTCAGTGAGCCGTGGGATCCGGTGAAGGATGATGGGCTTCCGCCGCCAACTCCCGTCTTTGACGACAGTCAGTTTGCTGACCAACCACTTCCGCCCGCACCTGCACCAACACCATACGCAGGAATTGATCCTCTGACGGCACGCCTGCTCGCGAGACTCGCGCAGCAGAACACTGTGCTTGCCTCGACAGCGTCCTACAACAACGCCCCGCTCGCACAGACGGGCCCGGCATCATTCCTGATTGTAGGTGTGATGTTGATTGCGACGGTCGTGACACTGCGCCGTGCAAGAATCCTGGAGAAGTTCGTACGGGAGATTTGACCTCACCCGCCCTCGCGCTGCGCGCTCGGGCACCCTCTCCACGCTGCGTGGAGAGGGAAAAGTTTGTCGTGGGAGTGCTCCCCCTCTCCGTGCAGCACGGAGAGGGGGCTGGGGGGTGAGGTGTTTGTTCCACGCCCCCATGGAACATCCACAATCCTTTTGGCATAGCCAAAAATCCGCTGTCTCCGGAATTATCTTTTCCGCCGCCATTGTCGCTCTCTTCCCCTCTGGTACCGTGACGGTATGGCACTGCTCTCCCTCACCGGCAAGCGATGGGTGATTCATGAAACCGGCGCGGTCGCGGAGTCCGTCGTGGAGATGCTCCTGCGCCGACGAAAAATTGAAGCACTTGGAGAAGGGGAGATTCTCGAGTCTGTGGGAGAAAATGCGCGACAGTTCCGGGATTTTGAAAAAGCGGCCGACCGGATCGCGCACGCGATTGCATCCAAAGAATCCATCAGCATTTTCGGCGATTACGATTGTGACGGCATCACCTCGACCGCACTGCTCGCGCGATTTTTCCATCGCCGCAATGTGCGCCCGTTGCTGCGCTTGCCGCACCGGCTGAAGGAAGGGTATGGATTGCAGAATGCGGCAGTCGATGAACTAAAGGCGGCCGGCGTGCGTCTGCTCATCACGGTGGACACGGGCGTAACCGCGGTGGAGCCGATTGCGCGCCTGCGCGACGCCGGTATCGATGTGATCGTGCTCGATCATCACACGCTCCCCGAAATTCTCCCCCCGGCGTTCGCGATCCTGCATCCGGAACTCGCAGAGCCGCGCATGACTCCTTCGCCGTGCGGCGCGGGCATCGCGTGGAGCATGATTTCGGCAATGGAAGAACAGGACGGGCATGCCGACTGGCCTGATCGCGCGTCCGACATGGCACTCGCCGCAATCGGCACCGTGGCCGACGTCGTGGAGCTCCGTGGCGGCAATCGCACACTGACCTTTGGTGGCCTCCAGGCGCTGATGGGGCTCACCGAAGGCCCCTTGGCACTCCTCTCTGCCCACGCAGGCCTCCAGAAGCCTTTTACGAGCCGTGACATCGCGTTCCGGATTGCGCCCCGGATCAACGCCGCCGGACGCATGGACGATCCGCACATCGCGCTCCACGCGCTCCTGGGAGATACCGGGTCGCTGCTGCAGCTCGACGCGCTCAACCGGGAACGGCAGGACGTGGTCAGTGGGCATATTGAAGATCTCCTGCCACTCGCAGAGGCCGAGACCGGCAGCATGCTGTGCTTTGTGAGCGAAGAGTACTCGGCCGGTATCTGCGGGCTGCTTGCGAGCCGCGTTTGCGAAATGCACGGCAAGCCGAGCCTCGTCGCCGCGCAATCGGGCGACATCTGCACGGCGTCCCTGCGGAGCATTCCGGGGTATGACGTCACCGCCGGGCTCGCGCGATGCAGCGATCTCCTGATGAACTTCGGCGGGCACGCGATGGCGGCCGGCTGCACGTTCGCAGCGCAGTCGTTTTCGCTCCTGCGGGAACGGCTGCAGGCTGATGCGCTCGCACACATCGCGGAGGAACACTTTTTCCCGGCTGTCGCCGCCGAATGCGCGCTCGATATCCGCCATGTGACCATGGAATTGTGTGACGCACTGCAGGTACTCGAACCATTCGGTCAGGGAAACCCCGAACCGCGCTTCGTGATCGAATCCGCAACACTCGAAAACATCCGGTGTGTGGGCAAGGACGGAAAACATTTGCAGGCGACCGTCCGCGGCCGCAAATTGATCGGATTCAGTATGGGGCATCTTGAAAAAAATGCCGGTCAACCGCTCGATCTCCTGTGCCGGGTAGGAATCGACACATGGCAAGGACGCAGGAACGTCCAGCTTTTCCTCGACGACATGCGTGTGACTATACGGGAGCCAATTTCCCTTCCATCGTAAACACGTGCTCCACATCCACTCCCAATGCTGAAGCGATTTTCAGTGCGAGAAGAACCGACGGATTTGTTTTGCCCCGTTCGATACTCATGATCGTCTGCCGGCTCACTCCCGTCCTGAGCGCCAACTCCTCCTGCGTCATACTGCGTTCGAAGCGGAGGCGGCGGATGACGTTTTTGAGTTGTGCGGGAGGCATGTGCAGAGGGGGAGTAGTGGAATTGTAGTGATCTTCGATTGCGGAGCAAGGGGGAACGACGGGATCACAACTACGGTGTTGCGCCACACCGAGTGTTTGCCGCTTGGAGAAGAGCTTTGTTATGATATTCGTCCATGAGTGGATCACCATTTCACGGCATCTTCGGAGCGCTGAGTCAGAGCGGAACCGGAAAAAATATCTTTTCGTTCGGATCGCGACGCGAAGTGACGGGCCTACCCGCCGACGCTTCCGCAGGAGCGGAGGCAGGGAAGCTTGCGGTGGATATTTACGATCAGGATGATTACACGATCATCCGCGCGCCGATTGCCGGGGTGCGCCTGAGCGACATTGATATAGAAGTGAACGATAACGTGCTCACGATCCGCGGAACACGCCGCATGCCAGAGAACGTTCCCGCCAATCAGTATTACCTGCAGGAATGTTTTTGGGGTCCGTTCTCCCGCAACGTGACTCTCCCCACCGCCGTGGATCCGCGCAAAGTCCGCGCCACGTTCAGCAAGGATTGTGTGTTGAAGGTGCTTATTCCGAAAGAGGAGAAGATTAAGATCGTCAAGATCAGCGAAGCGTAGAGACGCCCCGTCGGGCGTCTGTACGAACAGGCGTCTATGCAATCACCGCTTCTTCTTCACCCCCTTCACCGAGACCCGGCTCGTCTTCAATTTGGTGTCCATCTCCTTCGGGAGCGTCTTGAGCGCCTCCCACACATCCTCGCCACCCATGTACCGCCAGTCGGCCTTGCGCAGGAGTGATTGAAACTCCTTCATGTTCTCACGCGCTTCGCGCCGTGCTTCGGGAGTTTGCAAATCCTGCTGGAGCAGATCGAGCATCTTGAACTGCATGAGGTAAAGGTTATGAACATGCTCGAGTGCATTATCGGCCTTGGAGGTCATAGGTGTGTGTTTGGAACGAACTATCGGGACATTGTACTCAATCTGGAGCGAATTGTCAAAACTCCGCATACACTCTAGAATGCGTTTCCCTGTTTTGGGATAACGATATGAAGCTGACACAAGCCATTCTTCCGGTTGCGGGCCTCGGCACGAGATTTCTTCCGTGGACCAAAGTCGTGCCGAAGGAATTACTGCCCATCGGCAACCAACCGATCATCGCTCTGCTCGTCGATGAATGTTTGAGCGTAGGCATCAACGACATCTGCTTCGTAATCAACCGCGGCAAGGAGGCGATCCCGCAATATTTTTACAGCATGCCCGGACTGGAGCAGGAACTGAGCAAGCGCGGCAAGAGTCATTTGCTTGAGGAGCTCGCGCGATACCATAACGTGAACTTCCACGTGGTGTATCAGGATGAACTGCACGGCGACGGTCACGCGCTTCTGCAGGCGCGCGACTGGATCAAAGGCGACATGACCGCCGTCCTCTTTGGCGATGATCTGATTGCGGGGAAGGAGAACGGATTACAGCAGCTGACAAAGGGCTTCGCGTCGCTCAAAGACCCGAAGAACGCCGCCATGCTCTGTCTGCAGGAAGTGGAGAAGAAGCTCGTCTCGAAGTACGGAATCGTCGACGTGGATGCGGCGTGGCAGAAGACTGCTCCACTGGAAAGACTCCGAAAAGTGAAGACGCTCGTCGAGAAACCCAAACCAGAGAACGCACCCAGCAACCTGGGCATCGTCGGCAAGTACATCATCCCCAAAGTCATCTTCGAGAAGCTGCATCAGATTGAAGGAGGGAGTCATTCGGAGATCCGGCTGATTGACGCACTGATCGCAGAAAAAGAGAAGATCGACATCTACGGCTACGTCTTCGAAGGCCAGCGCCTGGATACCGGGACGCCGGAGGGATATAAAGAGGCAGTAAGAGTTCTCGGATAGCAGTGCGACCTTGTGACCCGGACAATGAAAAATTAAAAGTGAAAAGTGAAAAATGGTCTCCAGCATCTTGATCACCGGCTGCTCCACGGGCATTGGCCACGCAACCGCTGAACTTTTCGCGGAGCGTGGGTGGACTGTTTTTGCCGGGAGCCGTCATCCGGATCAGATGACGTTCAAGAACGCATCAATCAAGAAGGTGGAGATTGATGTGAACGATCACGCGTCGATCGAGAAATGTTTTCAGAAAATCGGAGATCTGGATTGCGTCGTCAACAACGCCGGCTACGGACTGCTCCTGCCGTTTGAGGACACACCGAGTGAAGAGATTGAGAAGATGTTCCGCACGAACGTCTTCGGACTGATGGAAGTGAGCCGACAGGCCGCGAAGGTGATGCGAGTGAGACGTTCAGGAAAGATCATCAACATCGCTTCGGTCCTGAGCCTGATCGGTATGCCTTGGTATGCAGCGTACGGTGCGTCGAAATGGGCAGTGGAAGGCTTCAGCGAAGCGCTCGCGCATGAACTGAAACCCTTCAGCGTGCACGTGAAGATCGTGGAACCGGGAGGCGTGAAGACGAAATTCCACGATGTCGCCTACGAATCCGTCCGACCACCGATCACGGACGACTACCGCGAACGCTTTGAGAAGAAGCGCGCGTCACATGGATCGAAAAACGACTACGATCCACCAGAGAGCGTCGCGGAATTAATTTGGACTGCGGCGAATGATAACTCATGGCGGCTGCGCTACAGCGCACCGCAGGCGAAACGAGCGCTGTTCTGGCAGCGCGTGCTGGGGAGGGATGGGCTCTGGCGAAGACTTGATTCGAGATAGTTATTTCTTGTACATGTTCCCTCGGAAATCTGCATCGTAAACAACATTCTGCCCATTTATACGAACAAAAAGGAAGCGAATATTCCCCATGCGACAGCGAAAATGCCCCTTCTGCCCTTCAAGAGGGCGAATGTCCAAAGAATTGAGATTATTTCCTTGAATCGCACGCAATACGGCTACAGCCTTATGCCACCGCTTTGGATCGAGTGTCCTGAGAAATTTTTGCACTTTATCCATGCTTACGTTTTTGCTGGAATCTCTTCCGCTTCTTCACCTTGTCTTCTTTCTCAATTTTCTCAATCGCTTCCTCAAACATATCAGCCAATCTGCCCGCATCAATACCATACGGAAAATGCAGACCCACTGTGCCGTCCTTTTTCTCATAGTACTCGATTTCCTCCCGAATTGGCTTCAGCATTACCCCGCCATCAACTTTCATGGCCATAAAATGTATTGTCTGAAATTCATCACGCAGTTTCTTCGGCAGCGTCATGGATCCATTTGGGCGGATGGTGACAGGCGTGGAGTGCATAGTAGAAAAAAGTGAAAAAAGTCATAATGTGACTTTAGTCATATTGTAACAAATATAATTTTTGTATGCAAGTGCTCAAAAGCGGGTCTATACTACCCATATGCGCCATCTTGCCTCGACCCTCATTGCCATCGCTCTTCTCGCTCCGTCCTCTGCCTTTGCAGCGGTGAATTCGGCCACGATGACCATCGCGACGCCAGCCCCGCGCAGCACTGTGGGTGACGGCAGCCGGATGATGCTTGGCAGCATCAGAATCAACAGCGCAGCCCGGGTGAACATCCGCACGTTGTATGTGGAGCTGAATGCTGAACCCGTCCGCGGACAATTTTTGGATCCATCACTGCATTCCATCGTGGAATCATTGCAATTAAAGAATGTTTCAACAGGCAGGCGTATTCCCGGAGTAGAGGGGGAAGGAGTCCTCACCGGCAAGAAACAAAGTATTGTCTACGTATTCAACGATTTCACAACCAACAATGACACGTGGCAGATACAGCTCGATTTACGCTCCCGCAAAACCCCTTTGAACATTCGGACCCGGTTCTTCGGATCGGAATCGAAAAGTGAATGGAAGGCACGGGCGGAAGACCTGGAGAGTGGAGATCCGATTGTCCTGAAGCCTGAACTGCTCGAAATGCGGTGGACGAAGGTGAGAAAGTAGCGATAGATGAACGTACTGAAATATCCACCTTCCGTTCTCTATGGGCATGGACGAATTTTAGGCCTGGTTCTCCTCAATGCGACTATGAATCCGATTGCTCTGCTGCAGGGTTCGCTCAGTTACCTGCCATGCCTGCAAGCAACGATGTAAAACCTTGCTGTACAAACTTTCCTTAGCCAACGCAAAGGGATTATTTTTTACTTTATCTGGATAACAGCGCATAGCTGCGTCAACTATAACCAAGATCTCATGAGAATCTTTTGGCACTGATCTGCTTGTGAGAAGTTGTACAAGATAATCCGCAACTTGATTTCCAACTAACTCTAGAGTCCCCGTGAGTTGTTCGCTGCTTACATCTGACAAAGGTAGACACATCTGTGAAACATCTTTCTCTATCTTGTCGTTCAGGTTCTCCGGTTGAACTTCACTTTCTGCAAACAGAATATTAGTCATATTGAATATTTTAACATAAAAATTATGTAAATGCAAATATGTATTTCAGCCTTACTTTAGCTCTCTCCTCAACAATTCTATCTCATCCCGCAAATCAGCAGCCTTCTCAAATTCAAGATTCTGCGCCGCAATCTCCATCTGCTTCTCGAGCTCGTCCATAAGGCGCTTCTTTTCGTCCTTGGGGATCTTCGTGTGATCGTACTTGGGGCGGCGCAGTTCGAGTTTTCGGCCCTCTTCGGCGATGTCGTGCACGGCTTTGATGATGGTCGCCGGGGTGATGCCGTGCTTTTTGTTGTAGGCCTGCTGGATTGTGCGGCGACGGTCGGTTTCGGCAATCGCGGCCTTCATCGCATCGCTCATCTTGTCGGCATAGAGCGTCACGTGTCCCCACGCGTTACGTGCAGCGCGTCCGATGGTTTGGATCAATGCATCGCGTGAACGCAGGAATCCCTGCTTGTCGGCATCGAGAATCGCGATGAAGCTGACTTCCGGGAGGTCGAGGCCTTCCCGAAGGAGGTTGATGCCGACGATGATGTCGATCTCGCCAGTCCTGAGCTGGCGGAGGATCTCGATGCGTTCGAGCGTCTCGACGTCGCTGTGGAGGTAGCGAACCTTCTGCCCGGCTTCGACGAGGAACTTGGTGAGGTCTTCAGCCATTTTCTTCGTGAGCGTCGTGATGAGCACACGCTCCTTGCGCGCGAGAGTCTTTTTGATCTCCTCCATGATGTCGTCAATCTGGTGCTTGGTTGGCTTCACCGTCACGACGGGGTCGAGGAGACCGGTCGGCCGGATGATCTGTTCGACGAGATTTTCTTTCGGCGTGTTGGCAAATTCATATTTGCCCGGAGTCGCCGACACATAAATGCGCTGGCCCACGCGCTCCTCAAACTCCGAAAACTTGAGCGGCCGATTATCGTGGCTGCTTGGTAGCCGAAAGCCATAATCAACGAGCGTCTTCTTGCGACTGAAATTCCCCTCATACATGCCGCCGACCTGTGGAATCGAGATGTGCGACTCGTCGATGATGAGGAGAAAATCTTTCGGGAAGTAGTCGAGAAGCGTTGAGGTGGAAGCGTTGGGCACGCCGTCGTTATTGAGGTACCGAATGTAGTTCTCAATGCCCGTGCAGTAGCCCGTCTCCTGGAGCATCTCGATATCGTACTCGGTGCGTGTGCGGATGCGTTCGGCTTTGACAAGCTCGCCGGCTTTGAGAAGTTCTTTTTCGCGCTCATTGAGTTCGGCGCGGATGCCTGCGACCGCGGCGTCAATCTTCTCCTTCGTGGTGACGTTGTGCGCAGCGGGAAAGATCATTACTTCCTGCAGTTCCTGGAGCACTTCGCCGGTAAAACTATCCACTTCCTGGATCGTCTCAATCTCGTCGAACGGCAGCTCCATGCGGATCACCGTGTCGCCGCCCGGCGGGAAGATTTCGACGGTATCACCGAGCGCGTGGTACATGCCCTGTTTGAAGTCGGTGCCACTGCGGCGGTACTGGATATCGGTGAGGTGCCGGAGTAACTGATCGCGCTGGATTTTTTGCCCGCGCGTGATGGTGATCGCGAGCGCTTCGTAGTCTTCCACATTGCCGAGGCCGTAGATGCACGAAACGGACGCCACAATCAGAACATCCTTGCGGGTCAGCAGGTTGAACGTTGCCGCATGGCGGAACTTTTCGATTTCCTCGTTGATCGACGCATCTTTCTCAATGTAGGTATCCGTCGTCGGCAGGTACGCCTCTGGCTGGTAGTAATCGTAGTAGGAAACGAAATACGAAACGGCATTCTCAGGAAAGAATCCCTGGAACTCGCTGCAGAGCTGTGCAGCGAGCGTCTTATTGTGTGCAAGCACGAGCGTCGGGCGCTGCACCTGCTGGATAATATTGGCCATCGTGAACGTCTTGCCCGTGCCGGTGGCGCCGAGGAGTGTCTGGTGCTTCTCGTTCTTCTCGAGCCCCTTGACGAGCCTTTCGATCGCGCCCGGCTGATCGCCCGTTGGCTTGAACGGAGCGATGAGTTTGAAGGGCTTGCCGGAGGGTTTCATCAGAGAGGACATGGCTTGCCTCGGCGTAGCCCCGCACCTTCCAAAGGTGCGCGGGCGAAGACGGGAACCTTCATTGTACCCCGATGGAGCATGTGGTTCAATGGTCCCTGCGATGAAGAGGCCTTCTTCCGACGACGGCTATGCCCGTGCGATTGAGCTCACCGAAGAGGCGATGCGCGTAACAGACGAAACGCATTACGAAACAGGGGAGAAGCTTCTGCGCGAAGCAATGGAGCTCGTTCCCGAGGAGACGCACTTTTTGAATAACTATGTCGCGTTCTGCCTGCAGGTCGCACAGAACTGCACGTTGAATGATGAACCGGCCGAAGCGATCATCTATTACCGCAAAGCACTCGAGCAGGGGATCGATGACGCCGAGGCATGGATGGATTTGGGGGCGGCCTACGCGCGCGATAACCAGCCGCTCGAAGCACTGCAGG
>JAHFJP010000047.1 GCA_023245765.1 Candidatus Peribacteria bacterium | reverse complement strand
GCGTCAGTGCCACGAATCCCTGGATTGCTCGTGCGATTCTCGGTTGCGTCATCTTTGGATCGGACTCCGCACCGGGCCTCATGAAATGGGAAATCATCTCCGATGTCGGCAGCGTCGTGGTGCACACGGTCCGCGCGATCACATCCATGCTCGCATCCGTCTCTGCGGGAGTGAAGCCCATAGAGTATTTATGCCACTTTTGCATGTTTTAGTCAATATTCGATATTGTGGCCTGCCATCGCTGAAATTCAAAAAAACTGCCCCGAAACAGCGTTCCGGGGCAGCTCTCTCAATCATGAACGGGTGTCAGCCACTGTGCATACTCCGACGCTCGTCCCTGGACAACGTCGTAGTAGAGCGTGCGCAGCCGCGTGGCACATTGGCCCGGCGCGCCGCCGTTCACCAGTGTGCCATTGAGCTCCAACATCGGTGCCACTCCGACTGCCGTTCCGGTGACGAAGATTTCGTCTGCGGAGTGAAGTTCCGCGGGAGTGATGTCCCGCTCGTAGACCGGCATCCCTTCCGCGCGCGCAAGCGTCATCACCGTGTCGCGGGTCATGCCGGGGAGGATGGATCCGGTCTTCGGCGTGTGCAGTTCGTTGCCGAGCACCAGGAAGACATTGGCCGCCGACATCTCCGCAACGTTGCCGCTCTCATCGAGGAGCAACGCGGTCGTACCGGGACGCTTGGCACTCGCATCGGCATTCGCGCTGATGGAATTCACGTAGTGACCGCTGAGCTTCGCATCGGGTTTGAACGCTCGCGGAGACAGACGCCGCACATCCGAGACTTGGCCTTTCACACTTGTCGGTGGTACCCAGGCCCGCGCCGCGATACCGGCTTCCAGCGGAGCAGGTTTCAAGCCGAGATCGTCAAGACCCGAGTACACGAATGGCCGCAGGTAACACGCATGAAACATGTTCATGCGGACGAGCTGTCGACACGCCTCGGTGAATTCCTCCGTCGTATGCGGTGGCGGAAGATGAAGGCATTCCATCGAGTAACGAAAGCGTTGCAGATGATCCCGGAGACGGAAGATCGCAGGGCCCTTATCGGTGTGGTGACAGCGGATACCTTCGAATGCACCGGTGCCGTACTGCACCGCATGGCTGAGCATGTGCATCTCCGCCTCTGCAACCGGTTTCATTTCGCCGTTTTGCCAGGCGAATGTGCCGAATTTTTTCAGTGCTTGTTCGTAGCGCTCTGCACTGCGCGCATTGTTGAGGTTCGTCATAACGAAAAAAAGGAAGAAAGCAAAAAGAGCTCCGCTGCTGGGAGGGAAGACTCACTTTCTTCACAAATGATGTTTACACGTGCAGTCTGCCCTCCGCGATAATGCGCAGGGTAATAATCACACCGTTGGCGACAGACATGCGTTGCATCTCGCCGCTATGATAGAAATTTATTGTGCTGTGTCAATGATTTTCCGCTACGGATAGACAATTGATCGCCGGATGCCGATCGTGCCGAGGAGTGTATGTAGAGATGCTAGAAGGTAAACATCCGGCAGCACTCTGAAGAGCAGAATCGATGCCACTCCCCAGAGCGATATCAGAATCACTCTGATGCGGCGATGAGCGACGTTCTGCGCATGACCGAGACTGAAGATCGGCACGACGAGGAAAAGAACAACCGGCAGTGAAAGAAATGAACGTAGTAAAAATGACACGGAGAGAATCGTCAGTTGTTGGAGGAATGCGGACAGGCTGTACCACATGCCGAAGAGGCCGAGCATGCGCATCGCAAACAGGATGCTCGCTGCGCAGATGATCAGAGAGAGGAGTTGCGGCTGCCAAGGGAACGCCAATCCCAGTGTCTTGATCGCGTACTGACTGGCAAAAATCGACGTCACAAGTCCTGCATGGATAATGAGAGCGTCACGTGTGGGATTGCTGCCGTAGCGAGACGAGAATTGTACAATGCCGCCGGTCACGAATGCCGGGAGTGCGTACATGAGGAGCCACAGGGAAATAGGCTGCATAATGCCCATTCTATTCGTTGTTCGTGATGGTGCCACATAAACATCAGTAGCACCGTCAACAAAAAGACGGACTACATCCTCGCGGGTGAAGAAGCAAATAGCAAGTTCGTTGACGCGAAAAAGCCGAATGTAAAGATGATTGATGAAAGGAGAGTTTTGGAGGATGACAAAGTAAGGATTGATTTCTTCTCTGACCCTTTTAGATGACAAAGAATACAATAATCAAAACAACGATAGCTCCTGCGGCAAAACCTCTCACGAACCAAGTACAAAACTCGCTGCGACTTTCTTTCAAAAAGAACCTTCTCCTGATTATTCTGAATTGATCCCATGTCCAATTGATTGCAATAAACATTTCATATGGGTGCTGAGAAGCTTCTTCAGTTTTTTTGCCGAAAAGATTGCTCAATCTATTCATAGTTCATTTGAGATGCTTAAATAATCTGGCAAATCAAAGGCCCAACTAAAAGTTGTCCAAGATGTCTGGTCATTGTTTAGATGTGGAATTTTAACGGATGCATCGAATTTTGTTGCAAAAATTCTTTTATTCGACTTATCAAAAACTTCAAACGCAAATTCATCAGCACCAATAGACCCTCCATATTTTTCCTCTAAAACTTTATCAATCTCTCCTTGAGTCATCGGCTCTTCCAATCCCTTCATCGTGTAAAAAACATTTTCGATAGGGTGTTTCACAAGGACTCTATATTTTGCGCCCACTCTATTGCTCACAACTGTTTCCAGTGTAAATCCATCAAAAAAAGCTCTTTCTGGCTGAAAATGGAAACTAACTGTGAAGCTGAATTTTTCCGCTTGGGATCCCTGCATAGAATTGTGGTGCCCAGGAGAGGACTCGAACCTCCACGGCCTTGCGGCCACCAGCCCCTCAAGCTGGCGCGTCTGCCATTTCGCCACCTGGGCATAAAAAAATCGGGCGAGGGATCGAAGTGTAGCAAGCGCTTCACGAAGAGCAACCTGTATGCTTCGAGCGATGAAAAAAACATCTGCCCTATAAAAACTCCAAGATATTTGATATAATATAAACTATGGTGAGTCAACTTCCAGAGGGCGACACAAACACGCCGGGAAAACAGCCACTTCTGCCCGGCGCAACTTCGGGAGACAAACATGTTATTGCGCACAGCAGGACAACGTTGCGCCAGCTGCTTGAGCTGCGCGATGAAGACTCCCTCGAAGAAGCACTTGTTGGCACGCATTTTTACCCTGAACAGGTATATCAAGAAGCTCAAAAAGGACTCGCGATCAATGAAGCAAAAATCGTTGATGATTTCGAGACGCGCTTCGCGGAGATCCAGCAGGATTCGCGCATGACATTCTTGGGACTCAATCATGGCAGCTCGGTTTCGCACGAGAAAAGTGCGGAGTTGCTTTCGCATGTCCGGGATAAAAGGAAGACTGTCGTTGCCGTCGAATATCCGCCGGATATGCAACCATCCATTGATCTGTTTCTCGCAACGGGGAAATTCCGGGCGGCGGATAACCCCGCTCTGTATGAGAAAATTTATGCATGGATGCGAAAAGAAAAGGAGGATGGAATTCCGACCGAACTCCATGGCACCATTTTTGATGAACTCCCCGAGTTCATCGACGTGCTTCCCATACTCGAACGGGCGAGGAAGGAAGGGATCCGGGTCGTCGCGTTTGATAAGCACTTTCGCGAGTTTGATACGTTGAGTGAAAATCAGAGAGACGAAGGCATGATGGAGGTGCTGGAAAGTAAAACGAATGCGGATGATCGTGTCGTTTGTATCATTGGAGGAAATCACGCTTCGTACAGGACATACACGCTGGATGGCACATCGAATGTTCCCGTAGCATCCCTTGCAAAGCAACGATGGGGCGAAAAAGTGAAGAGCTTCTATCTGGAAAATCATCGGGATTACGAGAAATACGAAATGGCAGGACAGCACGCAAGTTCTGTCCTCTTTGAATGTATGAAGGACCGAGTGAAAGATCGGCCCAATAAAAACGTCATGCTGAACATTGATGAGCAGACGTTCCCGGAGTATCCGGAGTTATCGAACGTGATCGCATCGGAGTATTACGTTCCCATCGGTCTGGACGGACAATCCTGAGAAAAATGGCACTAAACCGGTAGCAAACACTGTTTTTCTAGTGCAGAATCCTGGTCTATGAAGCTTCTTTACCCAGTCCCCTTTTTGTTTCTTGCCTGCGCTCTCTGCGCATGCACACCGGTCACTCCACCAGACTCGACGGGATCGCAAGTGTCGTCTGCCGCCACCATGAGCGGAGCCGCGATGAGCGTCGCATCACCGGGGGCACCGGCCGTCCCGGTAAAAGAAGAAGCGGTGACGCCCGCGAAAGATGTGAATTTTACAATCACCATGCCGACAGCCGTCAGTGCGACGGAATACAACGGTCAGTTTGAGATCTGGGATAATAAAACGAGTGTGGAATTCACCGGCGACGCAACCCCGACCTTCGACAAGCTCATCGTCACGCACGTTCCAGCATACGGCGACGAGCGCGATACCGATGTCTATCAGGTAAAAGGCTTCAAGCCCGGAGACAGGAAATGGAAGTACCTCGCATCGTTTGCAACCGGCAATCTGAAGTTTGGGAACAACGACTACACGTTCAGAATGGTGCTCCCGGACGGGAAGCGGTTCCTGGAGAAGCACTACCGAGTCTACATCGGTCAGGGTTTCGCGTCGTCACAAGCGGCGGCAGCGGGACGCGAGCCACTTGAAGTGACATGGCACACTCCCGTGCTGCTCCCGACGATACCATTCCTGAAGGAGATCAAAGAATATGACCGTTCTATCCATCGTCTTCAGTCCACCTGGGGCTCTGGTTACGACGGTTTCGGAAGCAACAGCAGCATGCCCGACTTCAATAAGCGGCTGACAGAGGGCATGGACTTTTACAAATCCGGTGTCGTGCACGGCGGGCCGTACGACGGAGAAGACGTGATCGTAGCAATGGTCAATATCTGCACTGATTCATTCGACATGCCGTGTTATGACGTCTCACGCACACCGCAGGATTACGTGCACCGCAAGGACGGAACGTTCGTTCGTTTTGAACCACAGAGCAACGTCTGGTTTGCGACGACGCTCGATGAGAAGCACATGATCGATCCTGTTTCGCCTAAGGCACTGACCTCCGTGGAGAAACCGGATGCGAAGCTGACGCTGGTGGAAGACCGGGGGGAGATCTTCAAGCCGAGCGGCAATCCTCTGTTCGTAGCAAAGCAAAGCGACGAACCGGTCTATGAGGGCGAGAACGGCTGCCTGATGATGACACGCGCCGACGGCATGACGGCGATCTACGACGTTGATCTCAGCACGTTCATGACCAAGAACGAAACGACGATGACCGTGACCTGGAATGACGGTGAAACGACGACGGACGCGTACATGAAGCATGCGTATAAGGGATGTTCGATGGCAACGTTCTGCCGCGATACTGTCTCCGTCACCGAAGCGAATGGAGTGTTGAAGCTCGACGGAAAGAGCGAACTTGAAAAAGCGGGCACGCTCTCAAACGGAAAAGTTGTGTACCGAGAAAAATTCTCCGCGAAGGAAGTCGCAGATCTAGCGCAATCGACCTCACCATTGGCAGCGATCTACAACATGCTGCCAAACTGGGAGGGCGCTCCCAAGCCTCCGTCCCCGGCGGAATTCTATGCGAGCAATCCTCTCGTCTATATCAAAGATCCGCTCGGCCGCTTCATTGTTCTGCAGAAAGAGAAGTTTGCGCCCGGCGCCGAGTGTGGCAAACCGGTGATCTACCTTTACCCCGAACATGAGCAGAATGTGAGCGTGCGAGTGGAACCCGTCGGCGGCCTCACCGTGAGTGATCCTCCGTATAAGAATGGATGGACTGTCCGCGCGACGCCCGAGAGCGTTCTCCATAACTACGCCGACGGAAAAACGTATCCGTACCTCTTCTGGGAAGGTGACGGTGGTGCATACGAGAGATCGACGAAAGGTTTCGTCGTCGAGCGTTCGCAGGTCCATGCCACAATGGTTGATGCACTCAAGCGCGAAGGATTGAATGAGAAGGAGACCGCAGACTTCCTGGAATTCTGGGAACCGAAGCTTGCTGCAAGTCCGTGGACCTTCGTCACCTTCGTACCGCAAGAGCAGTTCGACAAGATGGCACCGCTCAGTGTGACGCCAGTTCCCGACACCGTCATTCGCGTCTTCATGGATTACGCACCGCTCGAGGGTCCGCTGTCCGTTGAGCCTCTGAAACGGGTCGCGCCAGCTCGCAAAGGCTTCACGGTTGTTGAGTGGGGCGGTGTACTCCATCAGAGTGATACCGACGCAGTGATGACGCCGCTTCGCTGATCAGGATGCCAAAATCTCTTTGTTCCGTTGCAGCGCTCAGCCTGCTGCTTGCAGCGTGCGGCAGAGGAACTCCCGTCGCGGTCCCGACGTTCCACTCGTACTTCACGGATCGGGAGACATATGAAGAGTATTACCGTGTTGCCGAGAGTGGTGAGCATCCATCGATCACCGAAAGAGTGAGTGGCGCAATCGTTCCGCACCACATGTATGTGGGACCGGAGTTTGCGCGGTTCTATGACGCTCTGCGGGAGCAGCATCCACCCGTGATCGTGATCATCGGACCAAATCATTTTGAGGCCGGGAAAGCAGACGTGCAGACAACGCGCGGATCGTATGTCACACCGTATGGGACAGTGACGGGAGCTGCGGGCGTGATTGATGAATTGCTCGCGCGCGGAGTAACTACCGAGGAAGAGAGACCATTCATCGAAGAACATTCCATTTCCGCAGAAGTCGCGTTCATCAAGAAGACGTTTCCCAACGCAACGCTCGTTCCGTTGATTTTGAAAGCGCGGGTATCAAGGAAGAGCGCTGAGAATCTGGGCCATGTTCTTTCTGAAGTCCTTCCAAGTGATGCGCTCGTCCTCGCGAGCGTCGACTTCTCGCATTACCTGCCCGAGCCGGTGGCGGACTTCCATGATCAGACGTCACGTGCTGCGCTCTTGAACTTTGACATTGATGCCGTGCAGTCACTGGAAGTGGATTCCCCGTCATCACTGACGGCATTTTTGACATATTTGCGTGATCGGAAGGCTCAGAATCTCCTCTACGAAAAACACACGAATTCGGCTTCGTACGGGGCTCACCCGGAATTTACAGAAACAACAAGTCACTTCTTTTTGGCATTTGGTGATGGGAGGCCTCAAACATCTCCAGCAGCGAGTGTTTTCTTCACCGGAGATACCATCATCGACCGCGGAGTGACCGACCGCATGCAGAAGCTCGCCACACCTGATGCAGTACTCGACGGTGTTGCGGGAAAAGAAGACCGGTTTTTCTACGGCAGCACGATCAACGCGCTCAATCTGGAAGGTCCTGTCACGACGCGCGACGTGACAGCTGTGCCCGGGAAGATCGGCTTTCATTTTGATCCAATGAAGACCGCGGCGATTCTCAAGCGCATGCACATCAACATCGCGTCACTCGCGAACAACCACAGCGATGATGCGGGTAAGGACGGTCGAGACGACACGGAAAATTTTTTGCGGGGCCGGAACATGGAACCGGTTGGGATCTCAAATTCCTGCATCACTCGTCCAGCGATCAGCGGCACTATTGCGATCTGCGCATTCTTTGATGGCGGCGGCTTCCTGAATGTGACAGAGGCGACGCGCATGATCACCGAGGCGAAGAAGAACACGGACTTCGTCGTCGTCTCCGTCCACTGGGGAAAAGAATATTCAAACGTTCCTTCAAACCGTCAGCGCGAACTCGCGCAGGCATTCGTTGCCGCCGGTGCCGATGCCGTGTTCGGTCATGGACCGCATGTGAAGCAGTCACTCGAGAATGTCGAAGGCTCGCCGGTCTTCTTCTCCCTCGGCAATTTCCTGTTTGATGAAGCATCGCCAGAACGTAGTTCCGGTCTCGCGGGAGGTGTTTTCTTTGGGCCAGAGGGGACGCATTCATATGCATTTCCGCTGCATACCATCAATGCCATGCCCACCCCGTATTCGTACGCCGAACGCATGAAGTCCCCCTGAAGACGCTATACTTCGCTCATGCTAAAGACCTGTGCCCAATGCGATTCTGGCTTTGAGATCACCGAGAGTGATCTGGCCTTCTTGCATGAGATTTCGCCGATCTTCGCGGGAAAAACGTACGAGCTCCCGCCTCCCACGTATTGCCCCGAATGCCGGCAGCAACGACGGGTGGCGCAGGCGAACCAGCTCCACTTGTACAAGAGGAAGTGTGATTTCACCGGCAAACCGATTATCTCCAATTACCATGCTTCGGATCCGTACACGGTCTACGGGCAGGACGTCTGGTACTCGGATAAATGGGATGCACTCACCTACGGCCGCGATTTTGATTTCTCGCGCCCGTTCTTTGAGCAGTTCAAGGAGCTGTGCCTCGCCGTCCCGCGGCCGAACCTCCAGACGGGATTCCAGTACGACGAAAACAGCGACTACACAAACTACGCCGGCAAGAACAAGAACTGCTACATGATTTTTGACAGCGACGAAGACTGGGATTGTTACTACAGCTACAGCATCAACGGTTCCAAAAACTGCATGGACTGCTACCGGGTCCGCAAGTGCGAGCTCTGCTATGAATGCGTTGATTGTCTGCAG
>JAHFJP010000015.1:9005-33238 GCA_023245765.1 Candidatus Peribacteria bacterium | reverse complement strand
ACGCTTTACGCCCAGTAATTCCGAGTAACGCTTGCATCCCCTGTCTTACCGCGGCTGCTGGCACAGGGTTTGCCGATGCTTTCTCCTGAGGTACCGTCAAAAATTTCGTCCCTCAGAACAGGAGTTTACGCCCGGAAAGGGCTTCATCCTCCACGCGGTGTCGCTCCGTCAGGCTTTCGCCCATTGCGGAAGATTCCTCACTGCTGCCTCCCGTAGGAGTATGGACCGTGTCGCAGTTCCATTCTGGCTGATCATTCTCTCAAATCAGCTACCCGTCATAGACTTGGTGAGCCGTTACCTCACCAACGATCTGATAGGCCGCAGGCCCCTCCCGAACCGATAAATCTTTCCCCTTGCGGGGGCATCCGGTATTACTCCGCCTTTCGGCGGGATATCCCTGAGTTCGGGGCAGGTACCAACGTGTTACGCAGCCGTCTGCCGTGGGTCTAAACCCACTCGACTTGCATGTGTTAGGCGCACCGCCAGCGTTCACTCTGAGCTAGGATCAAACTCTTCAAAAAAGAGATGAATGCTCTAAATACATCATCGCGAGTTTTCGTCGCGCGATGAACGACGTTAATTCCAAAGGAATTTATAGGACATCGATTTCGCCCCGAAGGGCTGGTCGATTTCACTGTGCTGAAATTCTTGCGAATCCCAGACAGTGCAAGCTTCTCTACTACACGATGCTGTGAACGAGCGGCCAAGACTCACACTCACAAGCCAGCCCTCAAGTTTCCCAGAGAGCCGAAGGCTTAAAAGGAGCTTGGGTCCCTCGTACGCTCGCCTGACGGCGAGCTACTCGGGAGAAATTCCTGCGTTCCGCATATTCCGCGGAGGCAGCCCAAGGATTCTACTCCGGGAAGGGGAGGGGTCAAGAAGGATTTCTGAGAAAAGAAACCGAGGCAAACAAAGCAAAAGAAGCAAACGAGGATCCTCGTTTCCCCTCCTTCCGGCGTTTCCGTCGTTTGCTTTCGTAAATTGCTTCTAGAAGCCAAAAAGTGTATAATATCCTGATGGCTTTATTTTCCAAGATGGAAATCCCCGGCCCCGGCCCCACAAGGCAACCCGGAGAAACGGAGAAGACGCGGCATATCTCGAAACTCCTGGACGATATCCGTGTGCAGGTACGCAGTTTGCATGAGCATTCCTACATTGAGCCTAAGGAAAAACGAAACGAAGAAATAGCGTTAACGCATGAGAGACTGAATGATCTTCACCTGGATATTGATCAAGCCAGCCAGGATCTCGGTACGCTCAGTGTGGATGAAGATCTCTATGTGGAAGAAAAAGCGAGAGAGGTGCATGAAGATCTTTCCCAGCCTCAGTTTTCGGATACCACTCCTTTGTGGGTGCAGCAGCTTCTGGGAGGGATGAGTGAGAACGCAGCACACCTGGCGGAAAAGAAACGCAAAGATCCCGGCGCGTTCTTCGCCTCCATGGAAAACGGGGCGAGCGTCCTTGGTGGTCGTGTGGCATCGGGTGCCATCGGAGGCACGATCGGAACAGCAGTCGCGACTGCAATACCTTCCATCGGATTATTCGGGCCCATGGCTGGAACGGTGGCGGGAGCGGTCGGCGTGCCGGCGCTCACGGATTATGTGGCGGAGAAGATATCGAAAAACCCCAAGGTCCAGGCCGCGATCAAGATCGCGACGTATGGAACACTTGCAGCGGGTGCGATAGTTTTCCTTCCGGAAATGTTGACGACGCTCGGTATTACTGCCGGTATCGCAGGCGTCTTTAATATCGCCGGCTACTTTGGCCGCAAGATTGCGGAAAAGCGGGCCGCTGCCGCTGCGGAGCAGCGTGCCGCGGAGCGACGTGCGATAAAACAAGCGCGTGAAGCGCAACGCAACACCCAGCCGCGAGCCAGAGATCAGCAGCTGCGGCGAGAGGGAGTAGGGGAGTTCCAGGCGGTCACGGAGGCGTGAGGAGAGCTTCCGGGGTGGTGCTTTTTTCGAGAACCCTCACCCCAGCCCTCTCCCTTAAAAGGGAGAGGGGGTTCCCGGCGCGTGTTTTGGTTCTTGACGGAGCGCCTCGCTGCCAGCTAGGGTAGGCGTCCGTTCTGACTTCCCTGTACCACTCGCCCTTCGGGCTCGGGTACAGGGCACGCCCTTACCTCTGGTAAGTGCAGCCCAAAAGCTCCGCCCATGGCTGACCTCGTTGCATCATCGGAAGACGTGCGCATCTACGAATGCGCGGTGCTGTATCCCTACGCTCTCCCTCAGAAGGAGGAGGCGCAGATTGTGAAAGAGATCGAAGGCTACTTTGACGAAGTCGGCGCCAAGCTGATCGCCAAAGACGCATGGGGCCGCCGCGGTCTCGCGTATCCGATCAAGGGTGCGAAGGAGGCGAACGTCACGATCTACTACTACGAGATGGATCCGCTCAAACTGAAAGAAGTCGATCAGAGCATGAAAATCAGCAAAGGTATTCTCCGGCATCTCCTCGTGAAGCCGCCCAAGCACTACCAGATCGTCAAATATGCCGATGCATACGCACAGTGGCTGACGGAACGCGAGAGCATTGGACAGAAGCGCACGCGCGAGAAGCAGGAGAAGCTGCAGGAGGCGGTTGCTGCCAAGGCGCGTCGCAAGGCGACACAGAGTAAGCCCGTGAAGAAGGCCGAAAAGTCCGCGGAAGCGATGAGCGGCGAGGCGATCAGCGAAGGGATTGAAAAGTTGATTTCCGATGATTCACTTCTCTAAAGAAGTCCACGGCTTGGAAAGCCGTGGAACCTCCTGCATTTTATGCCTCCCTCCAAATCCCAACAGCAACGGCGCAGTGATCCCCGTCTCAAGAAGTGCCCCTTCTGCACGGCCGGTGGCGGTGCCAAGTACATCGATTACAAGGACTACCCGACGATCAAGCCTTTCGTTGATTACTTCGGCAACATCATGAAGCGGTACTACACGGGAGTCTGTCTCAAGCATCAGAAGATGCTCCGGACCGCGATTGAGCGGGCGAGGTTTTTGGGATTCCTGGCGTATAGGAAGTAATAGCATTCATTGTTCTTCATTCTCCAGTACTGTCACTTCTTCCGCGGTGGGTATGCGCGATATATTTCTTATTCCGCGGATCGTGAGCACATGACTGATCGCTTCGCGGATATGCATCCGGTTCTTGATATTGTTGTGTGAGAGCTGACTCATTTTCTTTCTCACAAACGGCATCATGCGTCTCGCCTCATCCGTGGTGATTAACGCCTTCAGCTCCCCTTGGAAATAGTCCACAATCGTCTGTAGCACGAACTGCTCGGCTTTCGCTTCCAGGGGCTGAAGATAGAGCGGTTTTTCCGCCATGGCCGGGCATAGTAGCGACACCGCAAGAAGTCACAAGTTCATTTTGATGCTGCATGTGGGGCACATCAGATTGCGCTTTCACTAATCGGCTGAAGAACGCCCAGATTCGCTCCTTTACTGACTCGTTCGGAGTGCGCCAGGATCTCATTGAGATCGTGCTCCACAAGCGTGCGCAGGTCAGCCTCCCATGGCAGTTGCCTCATCAATTCTTCAAAAACCGGTCCTCCGGGCAGACGTGCCAGTGAAAATTTGTCGTCCCAGCTCATCGTCAGATTTTCTGCCTTGTGGTCTTCAGCAGTATCGCCAGATCCATCTCCCATTGGACGCACAAAGGCTGCCGCAACTTCGTCTGTTTCCTTCGGTGTTGCGCGACGCGGAAGCAGAGCGGTATCACCCCGTGCATTTGCAAGTTTCGTCACGCGTGCGGCGAGCGAGTTCTGGGCGAACGCGTACTGCTGCGATCCGACGAAAATACTATCCCGCTCGGTATTCACATCGAAATTGGCATCATATTGCGCAGGCATAACGTAGAAGCCAAGAGAGTTGTTCGTATACACCTCCCGGATCCGTAACTGCACGCTGCAGTTGTTGTTGAGCGTGTCGGTATGTCCCGCCCCCGATGGGCGATCTTTCTTCACGAAATAGAGTTGGATGACCACGGGGGTGGTGCGGTTTGTCGCAAAGATTGTGTGGTTTGTCACAAGTGCCGTCCTTTTTTTACCCCTTGGTGAAGAAGAAATGGGATAGACACCTCCGTTCAAATACATACCGTCGAGAAGCGCAATATCGTCGAGTTTCAGCGCGGCTGCGATTTTTTGCGTGATTGCTCTTGCATCGGGAAGGGGGCGAATGTCCGGTGCGCCCGTTGCCGGTGTTGAGGAAGTGAGGAGAGACCGGATCGCGAGTTGCAGGATCAGTTGCTTTCGCTGATCCGCAGGTAAGTTCGTGAGAAAGGATGCTCGTGGAACATCGGCATAATCAGCGGTGATGGAAATGTCGCTGATCTTTATAGTGACGGGATCCCGTACCGGTGGCGGCCTTGTGGCGTCTGCGGGTGCTTCGAGTATTTCTCTGAGAAAGCTGATTGTTTTGGAGAGATTCGTTTCGAGTTCGACGCGTGTTGCGCCGGCAACATCATGTTGAGCAGCGAGCTCTTGCGCTCCACTGAAGTCATCATCATCGAGCAGCTCCTGAGCCGCGAGAAGGCCATTGAGCTGTTCTGTAGGAGTGGATACCATATAGTTAATGTAAATGTTATTTAACTATTGTCAAGTACACGCTTTGCCTTGCCCGGAGCGGATTGGTCATTAATCATGCATGCATGTCAGGCCATTCAAAGTGGGCAAATATTCGTGTGCGCAAAGGCGCGCAGGATGCGAAGCGCAATAAGGTGTATACCAAGCATGCGCGGTTGATCGAGATGGCGGCGCGCGGCGGGCCGGATCCCAAGACGAACGCCAGTCTCCGTGCGGCGATTGAGAATGCGAAAGCGGATAGTGTGCCGAACGACAACATCGAGCGCGCAATCAAAAAGGGATCCGGTGAACTCAAAGGTGAGGCGATGCAGGAAGTGATGTATGCGGCGTACGGACCGGGGGGCGTCGCGTGCCTCATTGAATGTCTGACGGATAATCGCAACCGGACGACGGCGAATGTGAAGGGGATTGTCTCCAGGTATGGGGGGAATTTCGCGGAGACGAGCAGTGTCCTTTGGATGTTTGAGCGCAAAGGAGCGGTCATTTTTCAATACCCTCACCCGGCGCGCGACGCGCCACCCTCTCCCGCTGCGGCAGGAGAGGGGACGAATGCCGATCTTGAGCTCCAACTCATTGATTTGGGTGCGGAGGATGTTGTATCTGATGATGGAGTTATCACTGTCGTCACTTCTGCGAATGATTGGGGAAAAGTGCGGGATTTTCTCAAACAGAAGGAGTGCGAAATTCTCTCCGCCGGACTCTCCTATATCTCGAAGCAGAAAACGGCTGTCAGTGATTCAGTCACGGCGGAAAAGCTCCAGCAGTTCGTCGAGGCTGTTGAAGAAGATGATGATGTGAGCGAAGTGTTCACAAATGCCGAAGGACAGGAGTAGATTCCTCTGTATGCAGCGACTCGCTTCGGGGCTCCTCACGCTGGTCCTCATCACTATCGACGTGGGCGTTGTATCGGGCGCGACATTGCCGGCGCATATCATAGCGAGGCGATCGCAGCGCCAGGGGCAGAGTTCCTCAAGAACCGTTGCGATTGGTGAGCATCTTCGCGGTGATGCCACAGCGCCGGTGACGCTCCTCGAGTACGGTGATTTCGAGTGTCCGTTTAGCAAACAACACACGTCCACGCTCGAGCGGGTGCTCGCCACATATCCCAGGCAGGTGAACGTCATGTTTCGTAACTTCCCCCTCTCGTTCCATGCCAACGCCAAGAAGGAAGCCGAAGCGGCCGAGTGCGCCGCCGAGATCGGCGGCAACGATGCCTTCTGGAAATTTCATGACGCGATATTCCGGAAGACAACAAGCGGAGGCAGGGGATTTGAACTCGATGGACTGACGTCCCTCGCGGCAGAGATCGGGCTCGACAGCGCAAAATTCAATGCCTGCCTGACCAGCGGCAGAACATCTTCCATCGTTGAGGCGCAGATCGCTGCCGGACGCGCGACTGGTGTGACAGGTACACCGACGACGTTCGTGGTGAAGAATGCGTCGGGGAAGGGGAACCGGTTCCGGGGGGCAGTATCGTTTGCAGATCTGCAGTCGGCGGTTGAGGAGGCTCTTGGCAGACGTCAGTAGTGCTTCATTTCACCATAATCATCACTTCATCCTCCCCTGTATTCCCAGCCAGATCCGTGGCGACGGCTCTCACGGTGTGCGATCCGGCGGGGATGTTCGCGGGATAGGTGAGTTCGTACGGGGCGGAGGCGTCGCGGGAGAGCAGCAGCGTATCGAGATAGAATTCGACGTACTTGACGGCGCCATCCGGATCATCCGACTCCGCGTGGATGGTGATCGGAGCGCCGGCGGCGATTTCCGTTCCATCTTTTGGCAGGAGCAGATGGATGCCGGGGCCACTCTTGTCCTGTGAGAACGTGATCATGACTTCTTCACTGACGACGTTGAAGTACTGATCGGTCACCGTGACGCGGAAGGTATGCGTGCCACTCTTGTCGATGGTCTTTGGGATACGAAGAGGAGAAACCCATGGCGGCGACAGAGTCGTTGTGATTACTTTGTCATCCATCGCATATTCAATACTATGCACTCTGGAGCCGACGGTGTACTGGATCTTCGGGACGAACGACGGATAACTCACCGTCCCCCCCGCGGCCGGGGAGAGAATATCGAGGCTCGGCTTCACCGTGCGGCCGGGCGTCATCGCGATGTCGCACTTTTCCGTCGGCGCGAGTGGCAACGGAAGCACGCCGCCGGAACCCGCGATGAAGAGATTGAGGCCGCTGCCGGCACGCGGATTCTCCTTTGCCTGCGCTTGGGCCCACTTCATCACATCGGTATCCCACTGCGGAAAATCCGATCCCGCGCTGTTGTAGGGAACCAGGAAGCTGCGCATCTCGCGCGCTTCGATGGGGCAACTGTCGCTTGCCAGCAGTCCCGTCACTTTATCCACTTCGAGCTGCACGCAGGCGGGATCATCTTTGGACGGCGCATTCTCGTCGAGAAAGATGTCGCTTCTCCGGAGTGCGACTGGCGTGCATTCGGTTGCCAGTTCACCGGAGAGCAGTGATATCTGCGCCTGCACAACACCATCCGGCATTGTGAACGCCGTCACGGCGGGCTTGAGAATCTTCTGCGCTTTGGCCATAAAATCGTGCCAGATGGGTGCCGCAACCGTGAGTCCGTCGGCCTTTTCGCTCAGCGGTTCATTCGTGGCGTTGCCCACCCACACTCCTGTGACCAGTGCCGGCGTGTAGCCGAGCGTCCAGACGTTATCGGGCCGCCGTTTTTTGCACGCGGTGAGGTCGGTCTCTGATTCGTGTCCAGGTATGGGCGCGCTGCGTTCGAGACACTTGTTGCTCGTGCCAGTCTTAGCCGCCGCTGCGGTTCCGGGCACCGAGAGGATCGACTTCCAGTAGTCGTTGGGGCGCGCGTTCACGTCACTCAAAATCGATGTGACTTCATACGCGATGCGCGGGTCCAATACCTGTTCTCCATCGCGGGCAAGTATGCCCTCGCTGTCATCGCTGGAAAACACCAGCGTCCCCCGGTTGTCCGATACCTTCATAATGCCCCGGACAGGTTTTACAACACCCGCGTCGGCGAAGGTTGCATAGCCCTGCGTCATTTCGATCAGCGGAATTTCGGCCGCACCAATCGCGAGCGCGGCGCCGTAGCCCATCGTCGGTCTCTTTGCTTTTGCGGTGGGCGCGCCCATAGCTTCCGCGAGGGCCAAAATCGCATTCTCCTGTCCTCCGAGGAAGTACGCCTTCACTGCCGGGATATTGCGCGATCCGCCGAGCGCGCGTCGGGCACTCAAGAGTCCCCAAAAAGAACCTTCGAAATTCTGCGGCGCATACTCGCCGAATTTCGTGGGCACATCGTAGAGAACTGTTCCCGGGCCGTAACCATTTTGGAACGCCGCGGCATAGACGAAAGGTTTAAAGCTCGAGCCCGGCTGTCGCGGGACCAGAGCCATGTCGATCTTCCCTTCACTGGTCGCGTTCTGGTAATCGGTATTCCCCACGTACGCGAGGATGTCGCGCGTGCTCGGATCAATCGCGACGAGCGCCGCGTTGCTCGCCATAAAGCGTTTTCCGATATCCTCTTTGTGCGCGGCGATTACCTGCTCGGCGGCTTCCTGCAGCCGCCAGTCGAGAGTCGTCTGGATCGTGAGCCCCCCGCGTTCCAGGAGAGACCGGTCGTCGGAACCGGCGAGGAGTGTTTCGATCTGGTCCTTTGCCCAGAGCACAAAATGTGGCGCGCGGATATTTTCGCGTGTCTGTTTGAACGTCAGCGTCTTGAGTTCCTCCACCGCCTTCTGGCGCTGTTCATCAGTAATGTACCCTCCGTCCTGCATGCTCCGCAGGACCTGATCAACACGTCCACCGACGTACAGAGATCCCACCTTCGCTCCTGCGGGAGCTACGGTGGGCAAGCCACTTATCACACTCCCGGTGCTAACGACCGTTCCGAGGAGTCCGATTGTCACGTCATCATCGCTGATATCGTCCGTCGATGTGATCTCTCCGGCGAAAATTTTCCGTCGCACATCCTCATCAACGACGGTATGCACATGGCGGCCGTAGGGGCTGTAGTAGGTGGGCAGCTGCGGAAGACTTGCGAGGATGGCGGACTGCGCGAGTGTCAGATCCTTCGCGGATTTTCCAAAATAGCGGTTACTTGCCTGCTCCACGCCGTAGGCGTTCTGCCCGAACGGAATCCAGTTGAGGTAGAGCGCGAGCAGATCCTTTTTGTTGTATTTCGATTCCAGACTGCAGCCGAGAATCAATTCTTTCAGCTTGCGACTCACGAGATTCTCCCGCTGCAGATTCAATGCGTTTCGCGCCAACTGGCGTGTGATGGTCGACGCGCCGCCGGACCGACCAAGACTCAGTACTGCGCGCGCCAGTGCACGCATATCAATGCATCCGCGTTCAAAGTAGCGCTTGTCTTCGATCGCGATCACCGCGTTCTTCAGGTTTTGGGGAATTTCTTCGTCGGGGACGATCGTGCGGTCCTGCTCATCGAAGATGCGGTAGAGCTCAATGCCGTTGCGATCTGTGATCACCGTGCTCTGCGAGGCTGCGAGCAGCGATTGTTCATCAATCGAGGGAAGGGTGAGGATCAGGAAGAGGATGTAGATGGCGAAGAGACCAACGAAGCCACCGATGACGATCGGAAGGAACTTCCCCCATCCCAACTCCTGCTTCTTGCGAACGATCCATCGGCAGGATGTCAGGAATACTGACCAGAATTTTTTTGCCATCCGCATCAGTACGTTCTTTCCGTTATTCGAATGCCGACCGGCGAAAAATCCGGATGGCCTTCGTGCTGGCCGCTGGTCAATCGGGCGAATGGTAAAACCGCTCATGAGAGATGCAGTGTAGGGGGATGGAGAAAACTTCTCAAAGAACCCCATGGAGAACCGAGCTCTTTTCTGAGAACCCTCACCCCTACCCTCTCCCTTAAAAGGGAGAGGGAGTGCCTTCAGCGGGTTTTTATGCTATACTGTGATGAATGTCCCTCCTCCGTCTCCTCATTGCTCCGGAAACCACGCATGCGCTTCAAAACCGCTCCGTGTTCCTGGCAACCGGTGTCCGCATCCCGTTTACCCAGCTTGTAGGTAACCTGACCGCATTCGTCGCGATGAGCTCGGTCGGGTTTTGTACCCTACTCTTCCTCTTTGGCGCGGTGCAGGTAACGGTATCCCATGGCGACCAGACGAAGGTGGATAACGGCAAGAAAATGATGATCAGCGCGCTGATCGGCCTTGCTTTGATCCTGAGTTCCTACGCAATTGTCCGGACGGTCATCTATTTCTTGTACGAAGGAACTGTATGATCCTTCGCTACGCTCAGGATGACAGTAAATACGACATTTTTTTCTGGCATAGGAGAGTCGCCATCACTACAGTACGAAGCCATGGCACAGCAGGATCCATCGCCGGAGACTCTTGAGCGCCTGGAGCGTGCCGAGCAGCTGAAGCTCGACGGCAAATACCGCGACGCTCTTGGCATTCTCGAAGAACTGCTACTTGAGGATCCCGAGAACGTGTCGGCCCTGGAAGAGGTCGCCGATAATGAGCTCAGTCTTGGCGAATTCCGCAGGGCCGAAACCGCGGCGAACCAGGCGGTGATGCTCGACACCGGCAGTTACACCGGGCATTACATTCTCGGATTCCTGCGGTCACGCACCGAACAATGGGCCGAGGCCGTCGCGCATCTGCGCAAGGCCAACCAGTGCAAGTCGAACAACGCCGAGATTCTGCGGTGCCTGGGATGGGCGCTCTTCCATGCCGGTCAGCGGGCGCAGGGGATCGTCACGCTGGAACGCGCACTTAACCTCGATCAGGATTCGGCGCTCACGCTCTGCGATCTGGGTGTGGCGTACCTCGAAGTGCAGAACTTCCTCAAGAGCCGGGCGCTCCTCGAACGCGCGTTGCAACTGGAGCCCGACAACGTGCGCGCGAAGGAATGCATGACGGCGGTGGAGAGGCTGACGAAGATGGTGAAGCAGGGATAGCGAGCTGTTTAGCTGGTTAGCTTTTTAGCTGTTTAGCTTCGAGTTCTTCAAACCGTAAAGCTAACAAGCTAACAAGCTAAAAAGCTAAGAAGCTTCTCCAAAACATCATATACTTCCATCAATGTTCCGACTCGATCCAACGACAATCCTCCTCTTAAAGCGCGGCATGCGCCGTGGACTTGCGACCCTCAAACGGGAACGCGGATGGGGGACGAGTTTGTGGGCGCTCGTGGGAGTCACACTCCTCGTACAACTTTTCCTGGTTCTCTGTCTCGGCGTGCGGGGGGTCGATGGACTTCTGCGTACCCAGACGGATCTTCGTTTGCAGGTCAACGAGGGGATCACCGACCGGACGGTGCAGGAGTTCCTCGTGGCGGCGCGCGCGCATCCTGACGTTGAGCATGTGGAGTACATCACGCGCGAACAAGCCTACGAACGCGAGCGCAGGGTGAATCCCGATCTCGTCGATTTCCTCGAGCAGTTCAAGATCGATAATCCCTTCCCCGATACCGTGGCTGTCACGCTCAAGAGCCTTTCGGGGTATGACCGCTTTGCGGCATTCGTCAAAGGCGAGCAGTGGCAGAAAGTCATTGATCCAAAGTTCCTTTCGCAAACCAGCGGACAGGAGAATGAACTGCGCAAAATGCTCCGGCTGACCGATGCCGGGCAGTCGCTCTCGCTCTTCGTGCTCTTCCTGACGGGATGCATACTTCTTTTCATCGTCATCGAACTCGTCCGGCGCCGTGCGTTCCTCCGCAAAGAGGAAGTGTTTGTTGAACGCATGAGCGGCGCGCGGGAGGCTTCCGTCGTCGTGCCGTTCGCCACCGAAGCGACGGTGCTGCTCATCACCGCGCTCTTCCTGAGTCTCGGCTGCCTCTTCCTTATTCTCCTGCTGCTCCCCACATTCGTTCCTGCACTGGCCGATCTCTCCACCTTCGGCCCATTGCGCGCGGAAATCGGGCGACTGATCACGCTCTACGGACCGATGCTCTTTATTCTGGAGTTGGTGTTGGCGCCGGTGGTGGGGTTCATCGGGGCGTTCCTCGGAACGCGTGGAGGGAGGGGGTCGCTGGCAAATGCGTGATGTTCCTTACACGGGTTCAAAACCCGTGCGACGGCCTCAGTAAATGGAGACGTCTCACGGCTTTTTAAGCCGTGAAGTTAGCAGGTACCGGCCCTCTCCAGCGCCATTTCCAATTTTTCAGATTTGCCTGGTCCGGGTTCGACCATGTGTATTCGATGCATCGCAGTAAGTCGTTCTCATCATCAATGAGATGATCATAATACTCTGGATGCCAGAATTCTCCTTTCTGGCCCAGTATTTTATTGGCTTCTCTTGCGCTGAACCTTTTCCATGAATGCAGAATGTCCGGCACATCATGTCCATTCAATGGCTGGAATACGATATGTACATGCGTTGGCATGATTACCCATGCGAAAAGTCGGTAGCGTTTTTCTTGAAAATGCATGAATGCGTCTGCGACAACCTTCGCAATTCGAGGATCTTTAAGATAGCGATTGCCCAGATCATGTCGTTGATGGCGTCGCTCTTCGATGCGAAGGTTTGCCAGCTCACTGATCTCCCAAGGAGTGAACTTTCTTCCTGCCTTTTTCACTCTTTGGAGAATATCTTTCTGCCTCGCTTCGCGATTGTACTTGAGTATCCCAGGCAGAGAGCCCGCAAGACGGAACGTCACAAAGTACGATGCGCCTTCCGCTCGCCAGTGCGGTAAATATGCTCCACGGACTTTCGTAATTGCGGGCATAGCAGGGGAGAGTAGCACCGCTGTCCACGGGTTCAAAACCTCCAGTACCACCACGGGTTGGAAACCCGTGGTACGTTCCGGTGGGCAACTCTAACCACCAGTCAAAACCCGTGGTACGTCCCGGTGGACAATTCCTAACCACCAGTCAAAACCCGTGGTACGTCCCGGTGGACAATTCCTAACCACCAGTCAAAACCCGTGGTACGTTCCGGTGGGCAACTCTAACCACCAGTCAAAACCCGTGGTACGTTCCGGTGGGCAACTCTAACCACCAGTCAAAACCCGTGGTACGTTCCGGTGGGCAATCCCTGCCACTGTTAAAGAACCTCGTGCTACGATCTCTCCCGTGCCCCACTCCCAATCCTTCGATACGATTGTCCTCAAGACCTACGACGTCGGCGAGGCCGATCGATTGTGTGTGCTCTTTACGCGCGAGAGGGGCCGTCTTCTGGCGCGGGCGTCGGGCGCGCGGCGGCTCCAGAGCAAACTCGGCGCATCGCTCCTGCCGTTCCAGCATCTTACCGTTGAGCTCAAAGAAGGTTCCGCGGGATGGATCGTCGCCGGAGTTTCCGGACGCAAGAATGATTCCACGCATGACATCAATCAATTCACCGCCCTCGAAGAAGGGATTGAACTTCTCCTGCGGCTCGTCACCGACGAAGGCGCATTGCCCGACGTGTTCAACATCACGCTCGCGTTTCTCTCTGCGTGCCGGGATTCCACTGCCCACGCGAGTCTCGGTTACAGCTTCGCGTTGCTGCATTGTCTGGGACTGCTTCCCGAAGAGCAGGAGATGGAGGCGTTTGGCTTGCTGCGCTCCGCGGATCATGCGTATGTGGAGGGCTGCAGGAACGGACGGATCACTCTTCCGGAGTTTGGATGTGACATCACTCAATTGCTGCATTTGCGGTCCACACTCCTGGAGGCGCATATCAATTCTCCGTTGCGGTCGGGGCGGGTGCTGGAGGCGATGCGATAAAATCACCATTGGCGAAAGCCCGTCACCCAAAGCAGCTGGTGCGATCGCGGCGATTGCATGATGTCGATATCCGACGACAGGGAAATATTGACAAGATATTCATTTTGAATTTTAATGAACAGGTTCACGTAACCGATCCCTTAGTACAACGGAGGACAACATGAAGCGATGGATTGGTTGGATCTTTGCCGCCTCAATGCTTACGACGCTTGGCGGCTTCGGATTCGCCGTCGTCCGACAGGTGACGGAGGAAACACCACCGCCATTGCCCTGACCGGGGCTGTTCGTGGCCCTGGGCGGGGCTATCGTGCTGGCTGTTTCTAGTGTCATCATTGTCCGCCTCCGCGGAAAATGATGCTGTCGTGAACCCGCCTGCCGCATTCGCCCGCGGCAGGCATTCTTTGAATTGTTCCTCACTTTGCTGTCGTGGGCCGATCATTTTTGACTTAAAGTAATAGTATAGTATAATAATCTTCATGAACGACGAAGTCCCTACCCGTAAAACTCCTCCGGAAATACCCGACTACGAGTGCAAAGACTTCGTGGATTTCCTCGATACAAAAAAGATGCTCGAAGCGAAGGGGTACACCTATTTTGGAAATACAGAATACAACGTAGGAGATGGTTCCTGTTGGGGGAACGCCGACGCCATCATCGGCATGATGCCCCATCCTGTGTATCAGATGTACGACATGCCGGCAGGTGATCCACTGACGAAACTCGCCTGCCTCTGCGAGTCGAGAGGGGAACATGTCGTCACCACAACGTCTTTCCATCCGCTCACGGGAACGCGCTTTTCGTCCGGCAAATGCGTTTTTATCCACACCAATGTTCCAACGACATCGTTTTGGGTTCGGGAGCATGTCAAAGTAACCGAGACGGCATTGAATCCGCAGCAGATATTGGTCATCGAGAGACTCCGTGAACTGGTGAAAGAATTCGGTGCGCGTTTTGATAAAGGGTCAGGCAACACTTCTTTTCTCCGGGGGGTGCGCATCCCATGGGGTGGTGGATTAAAGGACAAGGCGGATGTCGTCTCTGTTCTTCGGAAAACTGAGGCCATCACCTCGACTCCACCAAGCGAGGGAGTGGAAGGGAAAGCAGAACTCGTTGCAGAAATGCACAGACTCGTCGTGCAACTTCTGGCATCCATCGAGGGTGAGCAACCGGTAAACAAGCCGCAAGGAGATTCATGAATCGTCGCTCCACGTCAGCGTCGCGTTGGGGGCTTTATGCCGCGACGCGCGGCGGAACTTGTCTGCACGGGGGCGACTGACGATGCTGCGTCGCTTTCCACCGGCGCCTCACCGTCGATGACTTTGGAGCCGTATCCCTCCGGCAACTGTGCGACACCGAGCGCTGTAAAGAGCGGGCGGGCTTCGTAGTGCGAATAGACGGTTTCGGTTTTTTCATCCGTACCCGACGGCGGATTCGATGTGACGAACCGGTACCATGTGGCCTTTTGCCCCGGAACGCGCTCATTCAATTTTTTCTTCTGCCCGGGCGGGAGATCGAGCGTCAGTTCGACTTTGTCCGGCGGCGGCGGCGTCTTGTCGTCAATGAACGGCCCGACGATCTCGGTCGTCCGCGTATCGCGCGTGCCGTAGTAGATGAAGTACGCGTGGTCGTCCTCCTGGTACGTCTGGATCAGCAGAGACGTCGGCAGGTCATTTTTGAATACCATGTCGACCGCGCCCGGATACACGGTGGCATCGGTGCCCGCGGGGGCGTAATAGCGGACGGTGTAGCTGTGGTTTTTGCGCTTGAGGATGGGGAAGCCGTACTCCCAGACGCCGCGGTAGGCCGTGGTCGAAATCTGGCAGAGACCGCCTCCGTAGTCGGGCTCCGTGCGGTCGCCTTTGATCACGAGTTCCAAACGGTAGCCGGTGGAACCGTCGACCTTCCCCAGCACCGCATTAAAGGAGAACTCCGCCCCCGCGGGAATGAGCTGTCCGTTAAAACGCCGGAGCCCCACACCGATATTATGACGACGATTCACGGGGGATCCCGTGAACGTGGATTCTCCAATGGTCACGACTTCGCGTATGCCATCCTCCACCAACTGCGGATCATCAACGTTGATCTCAGGCTGTGTCTCCACCACCGGCAGCTCGATATCGGTGAGATTCTGCTGTATTGCTGCAATCGTCAGGCCCGCTGCCGCATCCGCGTCCACGTCGCGGCCCGTGAGTCCCACGCCCTCAAATGTGATGTCGCCCTTCGCGTCACGCTGGATCGTGACCTTGCCTGGCGCGCGCCGGAGAGGTTTTGCAATGATCTTCTCGATCGTTTCCCGGATGGACTCCCTGTTCCAGGAAAATACGGCATGGCGGTCCACGCCGACCGGCAGAGGAGGAACGGTATCTCCATCCACTTTCCACGACGCGGGGGGATCGAAAGGGATGCCGTTGTACGTCCATTCCTCACTTCCCGAATGCCACTCCGGATGCAGAGCGGGATCGATCGTGAAGAGGAAGTGTTTGTGACGGTATGTGATGGGCGCAGCCTCGGCCACTGAAGTGAAAAGTGAAAAGTGAAAAGTGAAAAGTGTTCCAATCAAGAGCAAAAAACCGGCGAAGTTCATCATGAAACGATGCATGCTGCAATCATGACGAATAGTCTTCTGTATCCGCAAGCAACTCGGTTGTGATTCATGTCGATGGATGATGCTTAGTTTCCTGCCCTCACCCGGCGCCGCGACGGCGCCACCCTCTCCCGCAAGCGGGAGAGGGAGTGAAACCGCGGTCTTAGAATTTCGGTTTATATGAAGGGATCGGATGTTCATCCAGCGCTTTGTTCACCAAGGCATCCGCCCTCCAGTTATCCTCCCGCGGAATGTGGGTGAAGACGACGTCGGGGAGCTCCATCGTCAGCTCTTTGATTTCGTCGAACAATGGTTGCAGGGTATGCATCTTCACGCGGTATTCGCCGTTCAATTGCTTCACGATGAGCTCCGAATCGAGGTGGCAGATTAAACGGTTGGGCTGATACGCCCGCGACATCTGGAGCCCCTTGATGAGCGCGCGATACTCGGCGACGTTGTTGGTTTCTTCCCCGATCCGCTCCGCATGCTCGGCCAGCGTCACTCCTTTATTGGGGTCAATGAGCACGCAGCCGATTGCGGCATGGCCGGGGTTCCCTCTCGAACCTCCATCGGTAAAGAGGTGCAGCGTGCCGCCGATGGCGTCGGGCATCCGATCTCCGTCGTCATCTTCCCGCACGAGCGCTTCTTCGATCGCATCGACGATGAACCGCTCCCGATCGCGTTCGTCAGGGAACATCTGCTGCAGACGGCGCTCGAGGGAGGAGGGGAGGCGGAGTATGGAGTGGATTATAGACCTCTCTCGCCGAGAGCATCACGGAAAACGGCAAACAGGCGGCCGCGTTCCCATGCGGTAATTGCTGCTTCGATGACCGGAAAGACGATATCGCGCCCATCGATTTCAGCGACGTAACACTGTTCGATCGGTCGCTCTCTGTGCCAGAGCGGCCTGATTGCTCCGTCGCCACCGGTGTGCGCTACTGCGAGATGCAATTTTGAGATCTCCAAATCTATTTCCCGCAGAATATCCTGAACAATGGCCATTGATGTCACTTCATTTTCAGCCTTTTCCGCCAGTGTATGAGAAGCAATCGTAAAATCGACAAGAAACATGTTCGATTCATCCATGAGCACAATATCGGCTTCGCCTTGCCTATTTCTATCTCTCTTTGCGTCAGCGAGTGAGGAGTGAAACTGAACATTGTGCGGACCGACGAAGCGAATTGCTGCTTTACCGATTTCCTGCGTGTCGCCATCTTTTCCCTCCAAGATGGAAAGACTTGGAGGCAGGGTAAATCTCTGCATTGTTTGTGTCATGAGCGTTTGTGCTACTGCCTCCGCCACGCCGCCGTAAATATCATTACGACCTTTATCCCGCGTTTTTTTCATGTGACTGATTTTTTTACATGTCGCGTCCCACCACTCCCGCGTTTTTATGTGAACGAGAGTGTCCTCGGGCAACGAGAGGGAGGCCAGATGATTGAATGCATAGACGACCTGGTGGAGGACATCGGGAGCATCTGGCAATTCAGTGCCAATGGGCAGCGTTCCGGACTCGACGATCGACATATAGTATATATAAGATTATTTATAATTATTTGTCAATTTCACTCAACAAGCACATCAGTAAGCGGGCCTTCGGGCAGTCGCGCCATCGCAGTCCAGTCTCATCCCAGGATCATCCCAGGCTCATTTGGCTTGTAGATGCTGTTTTTCTTAACACCCACAGGAGCCGCTTTTGCAGTCACAGGAGGCCCCTGAACAGCCGCACCCCCCCGTTTTGGCGTCCTCCGGGAGATCCAGTTTGAACCGGCCGTCGCGAAAATCGATGGTCGCACCCCCGATTCGGATCAGGGTCAAGGGGGAGGCTGCAACGCGAATCGATGGTTCATTCGGATTGGTGAATATTTTCCCCGCGGGTCGAAGACCCGCACTGGGCTCGGTTTGAAATTCCATGCAAAACCCGCCATTGGCATCAGCAATAACTTCCAATATCTGGTCGGTCCGCTCTTCGGCGTCAGCGATCTTCTTGATCGCTCGAGCCCCCTCAAGCGTGAGTGTCAGCGTCTCGGGGCGCGGCGGCATGTCGCGGAGCATCTGATTTAAGTCATCGACAAGTTCATCGATCTCCTCATCCGAGAATCCGTGTCCTGTGCACCCTTCACCCAGCGCCTCATATTCACTGCCGGCGCAGGAGAAGCAGTGGAGGCCGTACTCGGCGAGGATGTTCTTCGCTTCCGGCATCAGTGTGACGATCTCCATGATGGGCATGAATTTGCTGATGACATCAGATGATGTCGTTGCCTGTGCCTTCTTTCCTTTAGCCATGGAGGACCATAATGACAAATGATGCATCCTGAAGAAAGAATAAAAGGCGGGAATGACGAAATGGCAAAATCACACTGAAGTGACGCTTCACCCTTGATCATTGGCAGCAGATCGTCGATCATTCCCTTCTGAGCCTATGCGCAAACTGAGTTTCCATGTCGTGACCGGCATTCTGATTCTGCTGCTCGGCTGGCAGCTCGGTGTTATGCATGAGCGGGTGAAAGGTCGTGTTCACATCGATTCGTCGGTGTCCGGTCTGATCGAACCCGGTGCATCGGCAAGCGGGGTCACGGTCAGCAATCCTCGCAGGGACGTCGACATGTCGCTCCTGTGGGACGTGTGGGATGAACTCAACGATCAGTATGTTGATCCGCAGAAAGTGCAGGTAACACCAATGGTCTACGGCGCCATAGAGGGGCTTGTCCGCGGTGTCGGTGACCCGTACACGGCGTTCATGACGCCCAAGGAAAATGATGAGTTCCGGGAGGGGCTTGCGGGAAACCTGCAGGGGATCGGTGCCGAGCTCACCGTCCGCGACGGAATGACGATTGTTGTGACGCCGCTCAAGGGGTCCCCCGCCGAGCGCGTGGGCATGCGCTCCAAGGACGTGATCCTCAACGTCGACGGACAATCGACGGAGGGATGGAGCCTCTCGCAAGTCGTCAGTAAAATCCGCGGACCAAAAGGAACGACCGTGAAGATCACCGTCGGGCGGGAACAAGAGGGCACTCATGACTTTACGATTACCCGCGAAGAAATTCATGTGCCGAGCGTTGAATCGCACTTCATCGAAACACAGGGGAAAAACGTCGGCTACGTCGCGCTCAATCAGTTCGGTGAAACATCCATTGCTGAACTGAAGAAAGAACTCCAGACATTCAAGAACCGTTCTGTGGACGGGGTCATTCTCGATTTGCGCAATAACGGGGGAGGGTACCTGGATGGCGCCGTTGAACTCGTGTCACTCTTCCAGCCGAAGGGGATGGTGGTGCAGGTCGAGCGCCGCGGAGGCGACAAGACCAGCGAATCCGTCAGTGGCCAAACGCTCCTGCCCGATGTTCCGCTCGTTATTCTCCAGAACGAGGCGACGGCGAGCGCGTCGGAAATTGTTTCTGGCGCTCTGCAGGATCACAAACGCGCGACGATCGTCGGCGTGAAGAGTTTTGGGAAGGGGACGGTGCAGGAAGTGGTCGATCTTGCGGGGGGCACGAGCATGCGTGTGACCGTCGCGCGATGGTTAACGCCGAACGGGAAAAATCTCGGCAAAGAGGGTGTGCATCCCGATATCGTCGTCGAAGTCCCCAAGACCCCCGCGGAGACACCGCGACCGCCGGTGGGCGCCGCGTGGGACTGGAAACCCGATGTGCAGCTCAGTGCGGCTGTGGATGTGCTGCTCGGAAAGCGCAAAGTGAAGTAGGCGCTACACTACGGATGTCGTCTCCGTATGATCCGCATCGCGCACATCATCAAGCAGATGGACACCCCGCCTGGTTCGGAGTGGGCGATTGCCCAGCCGATCACACTCGCATCCATGCGCGCCGCACAGGCGTTCGCGCGCGACGACGTTACGGTCGAACTCTACGCCGTGCGGGGAGCAGACGAGAACGTCGTCATTCCGGAAGGATTCCATGCAGTGCGGCCACTTGAACGCGATGCCCGATCCGTCGGTGAACCACGAACCACGCGGCCACTGCCACTGCTCAAAGACGTTCTCGACCGGCTCTACGAAACGTCTGATGCGGAGTACTTCGTCTACACGAACATTGATGTCGCTCTGATGCCGCACTTCTACGCCGCGGTACAATCCTTCATCGCGAAGGGCCACGATGCCATCGTGATCAACCGTCGGACGATTCCCGCGGTATGGGGCTCTCCCGTCGATCTTCCGGCAATGTATTCCTGCATCGGCACGGCGCATCCGGGGTTCGATTGTTTCGTCTTTCGGCGTTCTCTCTACCCGCGCTTTATCCTCGGCGACGTGTGCCTGGGGAGCGGACATGTGGATTTGCCACTGATCTGCAGCATGATCGCAACCTACCCGTCGTTCCTGCTCGTTGCCGATGAGCACCTCACCTTTCATCTCGGCGATCCACGCGTCTGGTACCGGCGGAAGTATCGCGCGGAACGGGCGCACAACGATCGCGAGGCTAGCATGGCGCTTGTGGCTCTGGCGAAACTCTCGTCACGTCCGCTCCGCTGGCCGTACCGTATGCTGCTCTCGCTGCATCTGCTCAAAAATTCTCTCTTTGTCCGCGAGTTCCGCCGTATGTTCTCATGACAATCTTTCTCCATCGAATGCGCTGCCTTGGAGAACTTCTGATGAATCTGTTACGCCAGAGAATGGGGGCCGCCGCGCCGGTCATCATCGCTATGGATGACCGGATGTTTGCCACAGCCTTCCAGATTCCGTATCGGACAGTCATCGATATCGGCGCACACGCGGGCGAATTCACTTCCGTTGCGCGGCGCTTCGCGCCTGATGCGCGCGTTCTCGCGTTTGAACCGCTCCCGGGACCTTTCCTCACACTGCGGAGCATCATTGATACATGCGCGTCGGGCTCCCACGCTTTTCCCATCGCACTCGGTGAGAGCGACGACGTCGCGGAGATGACGGAATATCCCTTCACACCGTGTTCGTCGCTGCTTGCGCCCACGCGCGGTGCGCGTGCATGGTTTCCGTACATGATCGCCGGTGTCCGCCGCTCCGTCCGCGTCAGCCGCTTGGATGACGTGCTCGATCCGGAGGATGTCGCTTCACCAGTCCTGATGAAAATCGACGCGCAGGGCTACGAACATCACATCCTCCGCGGAGCTGAACGGACGCTCGAGCGGGTCGATACACTGATCATCGAGACGAGTGCTGTTTGCGTGTACGAAGGCCAGTGGCTGTTTGATGACGTGCGTCGCTGGCTCGAAGAACGCGGACTGCGGTACGTCGGTTCGTTGCAACACCACCGCGGATTTTTCGGCGGAGCCGTCGTCCAGGAAGATTCGCTCTTTACGCGCTCACGCCATCACGAGAAATGACAGAAGGAACAGGCTCTGGAGCGTTGCCAGTGAGAGCGCCCAGAGGAGCGCCCATCGCTGTCCCGGTTTTCCATACCCGAAAAATCCAGCGATCGTCCACGCGGCGAAAGGGATCGAGAGCAGCGGAACCAGACGAAAATCCTGATTGCAGGCGCACGGAAAGCCGATCCGATACATCGACAACATCAAAAGCAGCGATGCCGCGAGAATCGCAAGCGGCAGAAAAAAAACATCCCGCCGCCATCCACGGATGATGCCTGCCACTGCGGGTACGATGCCGAGGAGTGCCGTCGCGATAATCAGGCGTCCGAGCCATACGAGACGTGCGAAGGTCCATTCGCCGAAGAACGCGCTGCGGAAGAGGAATTCCCAGATGTTCTCACGACCGGAGAAGGCATCCCAGGGATTGGCAAACGGCATCTGCAGAACGGCCAGGGGATTGAAGATGAGAAAATCCAGCACATGATTCTGTATAAACAGAAATTCGTTGAGATCCTTGGACCCCCCCGGCAAGAACCGGTCAAAGTATTCAATCGAGCGGAAAGCGAAATACCATCCCGACAGAAGTGCGACGGTACAGAGCACTCCGGTTGCGAGCAGCAGGCGTTTTTTCGGCGGCGTCTGTCGATGAACGAGTACCAGTATCAGCATGGGCAAGAGCACAACGCCCGCGGTGAATTTTATGAGTAATGCCGTTCCCGTGATGACAGCGGCCAGCCAAAAATCCGCCGCCTGTCCGCTCTTCCACCAGCGCAATGCGACGGCAAGCCAGAGAAACGATACCAGGAACGACAGCGAGTCGTTATTGATGCGACTCGCCGACATGGCGATGCCCGGGAGCGTCCCCACCACGAGACCGAAGAGCATCGCCTGTGGTCGCTGTTCTTTTTTCGGGAAAAGAATCATGCCGATCCACACAATGACGGCGAGGGTGGCGATCGAGAGCAATAGCGAAAGCCATTGCAGATTGGCGGGGAGTGCCTCGGGAGATCTGCCCATCCACTCGATGAGTTTCGTCCAGAATGCCGCGAGAAAATAGTAGACGGGCGGCTGATGCATTTCCCATCCCGACGCCGAGGGCGGGATCGAGAAGTTTCGCAGAACGTAGACGATGTAATCGATGTGCTGCGGGGTGTCGTATGTCCGAATCAGGTGGGGGGTGACGGCAAAATACAGGATTCGTACGGTCGTTCCCCAGAGGAAAATCAGGAGCAGGGAATACCGGTCTGCCGCGGCATTCCCTAGCCGTCGCGCGAGGGTCGACAGGAGGGTCACCGGGGAACTGTAGCATGGGGCTATTTGCGCGTGTTTTCTGTGGTGTTCTCGTGTTGTCCAAAATGGCGTTTTTTGCTATAATTATAGGATTTATCGCCAAATGAGCCTGGGCTCATCTCTCAAAAAACACACCAACATCCGCGTGACTTCCACCCCCCCCTCACACCGGCAAATCGACGGCATCCGGGACTACCTGGATAACGCGACCGGAGAGGGTGAGTTGCGGGGTGCGGACCGGTCGCAAAAGCAGCAGTGGGTACGCGGTGCGCTGGAACATGTCGGGTACGAACATCTCTCCCGCGACGACCGCGGACTCGTCCGGCAATACCTGCAGAAAGTCACCGGATATTCCCGTGCCCAGGTGGAACGCCATATCGGGTATTACCGTGACGCGGTCGCAGCGCAGAATCCTGCCGCCGCTCTCGCAGAGCCTCCCCCCCACCATGCTGGTGCCCCGGTTCTGCAGGAAGTACTGGCATCTCCGCAGCGCAGATCCTGGTCGCGCGAGGGCAAGCTCCTCTGGGCGGGCTCCGTGCTCGCGCTTGTTGTGCTCGCCAATGCCGCGGGGACATTCACGGGATACTCACTCCAGGCCAGTGTGCGCGATACGCCCGTGCGCTTGGCAACGACGACGCGCACGTCCCCTTCACGGTCGATTCTTGCCCCGGGCGCAACGCAGGAGACCGGCATTGTGCGCGAGAGTGACACCGGCAAGCGCATTGTGGAACGACAGCGCGAGCGTCTCCAGGCCGCGGCAGTCCAGCAACATTTTGCTGCCTCCGTTGCTCCAACAGTCACCGCTCCCACCCGGACGGAATATCAAACGCAACTCATTGCATCGCTGATGACTATCGGAGGCAGTCCCTCCGAAGGACAGTTCGTCATCTTCCGCGGTGGCAAGGCCGTCTGGGGCGACCTCCCGCGCGAGAGCGGCTTCGGACGCAGACCGACACCGATTGGTGGCAACGATCGTTCTACGGTTCCGAGTACAGGAGAAACAGGGGAGGTGGTGAGTGGCCGGAGCGGAGACAGTGGATCGGCACACCGTGGGGGGGGCGGTGGAGGCGGCAGCTCTACAACGAATGTCACCAATGTCACGAACACGACAACGGGCCTCGATCAAACCGCAGCTGATGCTCTCTATGTGAATATCACAGGAGACAGGATGACCTCCGACCTGACGGTGGTCGGCACCATCTCGGGCTCCGCGCTGACGGTCTCTTCGCTCAAGAACTGCGACACGATCGATACCGATGGCAACGGGAATCTCGTTTGCGGCAGTGATGGTGGCGGAGGAGGATCCGGAAACTTCGGAACGGGGAACGTCATTACGATTGTCAGTGGCACGGCACTCCGATCATCCACAGGATCGCTGAAAACAAATTTCGGACTGCAATTCCTGCAGTCATCGACAGGCGCTCTGCGTTCCGCGTTCGGATCGCAATTCATCCAATCAAGTACCGGTGCTCTCCGTACCGCCTTCACTGCCCAGTTCCTGTCCTCTTCGACCGGCTCACTACGCACGGCATTCAGTTCGCAGTTCCTTGCATCCTCCACTGGCTCTCTCCGCGCCTCTCTCTTTACTGCAGGTCAGGGCCTCACGAAGAACGGCGCCCTCTTCACCCTCAATGCCTCGAATTCCGGTTCGCTCTCCAGCTACATCACTGAATCTGGTTCCAAGGTCTTCGCCCGCAATGAACTTCTGTCGTCGGGATCCCTCGTGGTGAAGGGTAGCGTGACGCTGCGTGGGTTACCGTCTTGTCAAACGCTGCAGTCGGATTCCAATGGCGCTCTCTCCTGTGCAGGAGGATTCCTGGCAACATC
>JAHFJP010000015.1:0-8905 GCA_023245765.1 Candidatus Peribacteria bacterium | reverse complement strand
TGTCGTCGGGATCCCTCGTGGTGAAGGGTAGCGTGACGCTGCGTGGGTTACCGTCTTGTCAAACGCTGCAGTCGGATTCCAATGGCGCTCTCTCCTGTGCAGGAGGATTCCTGGCAACATCGACAGGTTCCTTACGTACCGCCTTCACGTCCCAGTTCCTCTCGTCCTCCACAGGTTCTCTGAAGACCAACTTCGGATTACAGTTCCTGCAGTCATCGACGGGGGCACTCCGCGCCGTCTTCGATACTCGCTACGTTGCGTCCAGCACGGGATCACTGCGTGCCTTCTTCGATAATCGATACGTTGCGAGCTCCACCGGATCTCTCCGGACCGCCTTCACTGCGCAGTTCTTGTCCTCTTCGACCGGCTCACTGCGTACAGCGTTCAATTCTCAGTACGTATCTTCCTCGACAGGTTCACTGAAGGCGAACTTCGGACTGCAATTCTTGCAATCGTCCACGGGCTCTCTTCGAACAGCATTCACGTCACAATTCCTGGCCTCCTCCACTGGTTCCTTGAGAACAGCTTTCGGCTCCCAGTTCGTTCAGTCCTCCACCGGCTCTCTCCGTGCCACACTCTTCACGGCTGGCCGTGGCCTCACCGTCACCAGTGGCAACTTCACGCTCAATACCACCATCACCGGTTCTCTCGTGAACTTCACGACGCATTCCGGATACACGATGTATGCCAAGAACTCCATTGCATCGTCGGGGACGCTTTCGATTGCCGGTGCCTCCATGCTCACCGGGAATGCTACTGTTCGCGGAACACTCTCCGGTGCCGCACTGACGATCATGGGGCAGGGGACCAACAGCTACCTTCTTGGCAGCATCGGCATCGGATCCACGAAGACCCCTGCAGCGAAGCTGGAAGTACTTGGAACACTCTCCGGTTCAGCCCTCACCATCTCCGGACTCAAGAACTGCGACACCATCGATACCAACTCGAGCGGCGTGCTGAGCTGCGGTTCCGACTCCACCGCAGGAACGGGACTGGATCTGGTTGGCGCTGACGCACGGTACGTGAACCTCAGTGGCGACACCATGACTGGTGGGCTTGTGATCCAGTCGACGACTCTCCATGGCACCATGCCCACGGTCGATGCAGGCGTTCTCCTGGAAGTCGGCGGTGTGGCTTCGGGTCGCATTCTTCGAGCCCAAGATACGCTTGCTTCCTCCGGCTCTCTCTCCGTTGCAGGGGCCTCCATGCTCACCGGCGATGTCACAAACCGTGGCACCTTCTCCGGTGCGGCTCTCAAGATCATGGGACAGATCAACACCAACTACATCCTCGGGAATCTCGGCGTCGGCCAGACTGCTGCCGATACCAAGCTCGATGTTCTTGGCACGATCTCCGGCTCTGCCCTCACCATCTCCGGCCTCAATGCCGCCAACTGTGATGTGAAGTCCACCAACGGCGTCCTCTCCTGTGGAACGGATGCCACTGGTGGCAGTTCCTCCAACTTTGGAACCGGCAATGTGATCACCATCATCTCCGGTACAGCGCTGCGGTCTTCCACTGGCTCTCTTAAAACCAACTTCGGTCTGCAGTTCATTCAGTCGAGCACCGGGGCACTGAAGGCTGCCTTTGGATCGCAATTCGTCCAGTCCTCCACAGGTGCCCTGCGGGCGACGCTGTTTGGTATTGGACAAGGTCTCTCGAAGACGGCTGGCGGTCTCATCACCCTCAATACCTCCAATTCCGGAAGTCTTGCCAGTTACACAACCCTCTCCGGCTCGAAAGTGTTTGCGAAGAATGAATTGCTCTCATCGGGCTCTCTGGTCGTCAGGACGACATCCATGCTCACCGGCGATGTCACAAACCGTGGCACCTTCTCCGGTGCGGCTCTCAAGATCATGGGACAGATCAACACCAACTACATCCTCGGAAATCTCGGCGTCGGCCAGACTGCTGCCGATACCAAGCTCGATGTTCTTGGCACGATCTCCGGCTCTGCCCTCACCATCTCCGGCCTCAATGCCGCCAACTGTGATGTGAAGTCCACCAACGGCGTCCTCTCCTGTGGAACGGATGCCACGAGCGCAACGCCCTTCGGCACCGGCAATGTCATCATGATCATCTCCGGGACTGCTCTGACCTCCAGCACGGGATCGCTCAAGACGAACTTCGGTCTGCAATTCCTCCAAACATCGACTGGCGGCCTTCGCACCGCCTTCGCCTCCCAGTTCCTGCAGTCCTCGACGGGGGCTCTCCGCACTGCCTTCAGTTCCCAATTCCTCTCCTCCAGCACAGGCTCACTTAAAACAAACTTCAGCCTCCAATTCCTCCAGTCCTCCACTGGCTCTCTCCGTGCATCACTCTTCACCGCCGGCAGAGGACTCACCAAGAACGGTGGCCTCTTTACGCTCAATACCACCATTACCGGATCTCTCGTAAATTTCACGACCGTCTCAGGATCTGCCTTGTACGCGAAAGTATCGCTCGCGTCCTCCGGTTCGCTTGTCGTCTACAACAATCAGACGATTGAGAGTGGCTCTCTCACGATCTCCAAGAAAGTGGGATATGGAACGGGGAATATACTCGTTGTCGATACGAAGGGCCTCGTCTACGACGGGACGAACAAAAGAGTGGGGATCGCGACTGCTTCGCCTAAAACCACATTCGAGGTTCTCGGTACGATGTCCGGGTCGGCCCTCACTGTTTCATCTCTCAAGAACTGCGATACGATTGATACAAATCTCAACGGCGTGCTCGTCTGCGGATCGGATGCCGGAACAGCCTTCGGATTCGGGCAGGGTCTCAGCATCACCAGCACCCTCGTCACTCTCAACTCCAGCATTTCCGGTTCGACGCTGCGCTTCACAACGATCTCTGGTGCCACGCTCTTCGCCAAGACTTCCCTCGCATCATCAGGTTCCCTCTCCATTGCAGGAACCTCCATGCTCACCGGCAACGCCACTGTTCGGGGAACATTGAGCGGCGCACTCCTCACTCTTATGGGACAGGGTGGAACCAACTATATTCTTGGGAACGTGGGGATCGGGCAAACTGCGGCGGACACAAAACTTGATGTTCTTGGAACAATCAGCGGTTCCGCACTCACGATATCCGGCCTGAACGCGGCAAGCTGTGACGTGAAAGCGACAAACGGTGTTCTGTCATGCGGCACCGATGCGACGGGCGCCGGAGGTGGAGGCACATTCGGTACCGGCAACGTTATTACAATCACTTCCACTCGCTACGTCGATGGCGCGGGCGACACTATGACAGGTGGACTGATGATCGTCAGCGGGGGGCATACATCACTACCAACTATCGATGCGGGGCTTCTCCTTGAAGTTGCGGGAGTGATGAGTGGTCGTACGATCCATGCACAGAATGCCCTGCAATCGTCCGGCGTACTCGTCGTCTCAACGACCAGTCAGACGAGAGCGCTTGGGAAGTTCAGCAACTCCGGCGCCGATACGTCGATTTTCCTCGAATCGCGCTACATTGCCCCGATCACAAGTTCTGTCGGTCCCAATGGTGCCGGCACGGATGCGGATGATAACACCGTTGGGACCGTCATGTGGTCGACATTGGGTCTCGCAAGCAGTGACGACCTGTATGACAGTGCCTCTCTCAGCGATAGCGTCAGTCACTACCTAAAAGCAACGAACTTTGGGTTCTCCGTTCCGTCGAGTGCCACGGTCACTGGTATCACTGTGGCGTGGGAACGCAGTGAGCAGAACTCTTCCGTCGGCAACATCGTCGATAATGCTGTCCGTATTGTCAAAGGCGGATCGATCGGCTCTACCGACAAATCATCGGCGTCCAATTGGGACCTGACTGACACATTTGCGTCGTACGGCAGCTCCTCCGATCTCTGGGGCGAAACGTGGACACCCAGTGACATTAATGCGAGCACGTTCGGTGCCGCACTCTCCGCAAAGTGCAAAACGGGAACGTGTACCGCCGATGCCAAGGTGGACTACGTGAGAATTACGGTGTCATATTCGACCCCCGCGACATCGGCGATGTGGTCGCTCGGCAATGACGTGAGTGACAGCGGCAAATTCGTCCTGACGAACTCCGGCGTGCTCGGCTGGAAGAACGTGTATTCCATCAACAATAGACGTAGCATCGAGATCGGCACAGGCTCCTCTATTGATTCTTCCAATCTTTCCCAGGGGTCACTCGTGATCAGTAACGGATCGTTGTGTGTCGATGATGGATACGACAACTGCGACGATGCTGCCCGTGCGAGGGGCACGATATTTGCGGAAGCCAATACCATCACCCAAATCGACCTTGCCGAGAACTATCCCACTGCCGATACCACCCTCACCGCAGGAGAAGTTGTCTCGTTGGATCCAGACAATCCCGTGTTTGTTCGGCGTGCGACAGGTTCGGGCGCAGAGCGCCTGATCGGTATTGTCTCAACAAGACCGGGTGTGCTGCTTGGAGGGTTTAACCCCAGACAATTTGCCGGAAGCCGGCAAGTTCCGCTTGCACTCGCCGGCCGCGTTCCGGTTCGCGTGAACCTTGATGGCGGCCCCATCGCAATCGGCGACACACTGACGCTTTCGTCCGTTCCGGGAGTCGCCAAGCGCGGGCGCGGTTCCGCGAGTGTCGGGTATGCATTGGAAAAATTTGATGGCACCGTCAGCGCGACGGGTTCGATTCAGGCATTCGTCGATGTGCAGGAACATCCCACCGTCGCATCACTTCTCTCCGGTGCTTCTCTGCGTCTGGAGAGCCTTGTCGTCGATGGGGGCTTGGTGGTGCAGGGCGCCGCGCATTTCGGTTCCGGCGTCACCATCACGTCGCGCACAACGGCGTCGGGTCAGAATCTCTTCGCGATCCGGTCGAATGTGTCGGGAACCGGAGATACGGTTTTCCGCATTAACGCGGGGGGCGATGTTTCCGCTGACGGCGCGTTCACCGGCGGCGGTGCCGACTACGCGGAATGGTTTAAGACGTCCGAGAAAAATTTGAAATTCGGCCAGGCCGTCTGCATCAGCCCGACGGACGATAACAGCGCCGAGCTCTGCAAACAGTCGGGTGCGAACGGTATCTTCGGTGTTGTCTCCAGCAGGGAACAGGCGGCATTCATCGGGAACAAGTTCACCGGCGCCGAGGGTCTGCCGGTACCGGGCACCGTTCTCGTCGGTCTCCTCGGCCAGCTCTCGGGTGATGTGGTCGTGGAATCCGGAGGAGTGATCCGTCCGGGTGATCCGCTCGCCGCAGGAACGATTCCGGGAACACTGCGCAAAGCTGAACCCGGCGAAGCAACGGTCGGCGTTGCACTAGAAGGGCTGGCCAGCGGACGCGCGATGAAGAAAATCCTCATTTCTCGCAAGAACCAGTCTGTCACGGTGGAAGCGATTGAACAGAAGACGCTCGAAGCGATCAAAGCGATGGCCATCGAAGACGATGTCCGCCGCATGGTCGTCTCTGCGGTCGAAAAGGTTGATCTTGCCGGGGCCGTACGGGACGAACTCACGAAGCAGCAGCAGAAACCAGGCGCAAGTTACGCGGAATGGTACTCCGTTGTCGGTGATCTTCCGGGTGCGGGCGATGTGGTGTGCGCCAATGGCGAATATGCAAGAACAGTCGAACTGTGCCAGTCGGTTGCCAATCACAACGCACTGGGCGTCGTGACGAACTCTGCCGAATTCATCGGCAATCCGGAAGGCGCTGCTCCCGGTTTCGTTCTTGTGAATGTGTTCGGCAGAACACTCGTCCATGCCAGCGCCGAAAGCCGCCCGATCCGTCCCGGTGATCCTCTCACGAATTCTTCCGCTCCCCGCCACGTGCGACGGGCACAGAAAGGCGAGGTCATCATCGGCTTCGCCGTCGATGGCATTGCGGCGGGCATCGGCAGCATCCGCATGGACATTGCGCGCAACAAGATGTCGGAAATTGTCGATGCTCTGCACAGTACCGCTCTCGCGGATATGGCGGCGATGCCGGAGGATCCGGCTCTGCGGACGATTCTTGATTCCGCTTTGCAACGCACGGTCATCAGTGGGACCGTTGACGCGGCGCAGCAAGAAGTCGAAGAGCGTCTGACGACTCTCGAAAGCCAATTGGACGGCGTGAATGTGCCGGCAATGCCCGCATCAGGATCGGCGTCCACTGTGCCGACAAGCTACGCGCGTGATCTGCGTGTCCGTGGCTCTCTCATGGCAGTGGATATCACTGGAAAGACTCTTAACTTGGATGATAGCTTCACCGCTAAAGACGGCCGCTTCACGGGCGATCTCTCCGTCGACGGCAACGTGGACGTCAATGGCATGTTCTCTGTTCGGGATCTCTACGTTCCGCACGGCGTGCGGATCGACGGCGGTCTTCATGCCGCGTCACTTGAGGTCGATTCGGATCTTGCCGTTCATGGTGCACTGCGTCTCGACGGCGATCTTGCGATCACCGGGGGAATGATCTTCGGCACAGGCTCGGTACTCACCGCGCACGATCTTTTTGTCCGCAACGCGCTCCATGTCATTGGTCCGGTCACGATCGAGGGTCTGGCGCAATTCCTCGGCGACGTCGAGATCGCGGGGCAACTCACCATCAGCAACCGCCAGGCGGGATTTGTCGATATTCCCGCGCACGGCACAGGCATCACCGTGTACTTTGAGCGGCCACTCTCGCGCCTGCCGGTTGTCACCGTCACTCCGGTCGGCCGGGTCGGTGTGGAATGGTGGACCGAGCCGCCGACGATGACGGGCTTCCGCATCGCGGTCGCCGAACCGCTCTTCGGTTCGGTCCGCTTCGGTTGGACGGCCATTGCCGTCAATGGTGCTCATGAGGCCGCAAATTCTACAATCGATATCCCATTCATTCCCGTTGATGATGCTCTGTCGTCATCAGGGTCATCCGTGTCCTCTGATGCATCTTCGCAGACAAGTATGCCTGCGCTGTCGTCCGATTCATCTTCCAGTGAATCTGCGTCATTGATTCCGTTCCCCGTTGATGCGCAGGGCGTTCCAGTCAGTACCAGTGACGCATGGAACGGCTGCATCCGCGGCAATGTCCTGATCCGTGGTGATGACAAGCCGGTCAACTGCTGGCGCTACCGCGATGGATATGTGTGGGAGCATCCGGATCTTCACATTCGCTTCACCTACAACACGTCAGTCTCACCCGCCATTCTGATCATCCCTGATGGATATGTCATCACGACCGAAGGGACCGAGGGGACCGACCCTTCGGCTCCGCTCAGGGCAGGCGGGACCGATGTGCCTCCATCGTCTTCCAGTGCCTCATCGGAAAGTTCAGCCTCATCTGAAAGCTCATCAAGCAGTTCCAGTGAGAGCAGTGCGGCGTCGTCCGTGATTTCAGCAGACAGTTCGTCGTCAGAGTCTGCCGAAAGCTCCGCGTCGAGTGAAAGCAGCGAAACGTCGTCTGCCTCGTCGGCAGCCAGTAGCGAATCTTCCCCGTCATCGGATGGGCAGTAGTCGATGAAAGCATGTTTTGGGGTATCTGGATGCAGTAGCCCGGTAGAAATCGGGCAGAATGTTGACGTATGGAATTTTCATTCTAATATGCGCTGCCAATGTCCATAGCAAATGCAGTCCCGGTCGGAGCGGAGCATCTCGCGGAGAAGCTCCTCCAGACCGATCGGCAAAAACTCGTCGAAACTCTGGCACGCGTCAAGCAATCGATCAGCAAGTTCTCCGGGCATGTCGGATTACTGCTGGAGCGTCGCGGCACGAGCGCGGAAGAGATCCGTCATACAGAAAAACATGCCGGATGGGAGACGGGGATCCAGAGCACTCTTGCGGAATTACTCACGCACCTGGAGAAACTTCCGGGAATCATCAGCAGCGACAATATTGCGGAGACCATCGCGGCGATGCGCTATTCCACGCGCACCCTGGAGCAGGCCCAGCCGTTACTCGACGGCAGCGATCGCGCGCTCCTCGCGATGGAAAAGGAGTTGCGAACGCTCGTCCAGCAGGTCCTCCGGCTGCGCGAGGCTCTTGAACGTATCTTTGATGACATCCGAGGCGCGCAGCCACAAGGCGACGGTGTCGCGGAGACTCCTGCGAGAGCTCAGGCCCGAGCAGAGACACTTCAGAGTCTGGAAGGGCGCCAAGAGCAGACAACCGAGAGATTGAATAGGAAAGAAGAAGATCTGGGAAAGTCTCTCGATCAAAACCCGGCAGACGCTCCCGTTCCCCATGAGCAGTTAGCAATCACGATCCGCGAAGCGCTGGAGCGGGTGCGAGAGCTCGTCGTATTGGCGACGCAGAAGAACGTCACCGCGCATGATCAGCAGGAGGTCCAGCGGTCGCTCCAGGTGCCCGCAGATATGAAGCCTGCGGCGCCATCAGAAATCGTACCAACCAAAAAAAATCTCGCAGAATGTATTTCGGCGATGGAGGGCGTCATTCGTGCATATTATCGCGATCAGTGGGCCGCCTACCTGGACGCATTTGCAGCCGCACGGGAAGAATTGCGGATGTCCGATACGCCTTCGCCCTGGAGAGATCAGAAATTCATTGCCTTGTTGCATCAGCACTATGCCGCACGTGCGCCGGAGATTCCCGCTTCTGAAAAAATACAATTCACGGCGCGTCTCTGGGAGATGATGCCGGAAGACGCAACAGAACGAGTCGATAGTGTCTACACGCTGGCGGAAAGACTTGAAGATCGCCTCCAGAAATTGGAGAGGGAATTGAAGGAAATTCTCATGCAGGAGATTTCCACAACGAAGGTAGTGCACGGACCCCCTCGCAGGAGAGGAAAGCCGGCAAAAACGAAACCACGAACGAGACCTTTACAGCATTGGGAAAAGAAACTCGCGAGTAATTATTTTGAAAGGCAACAGACCAAAGACATGCTGGACAAAATCAACGCACAGAAATTCTGGTTATTCCTTAATCATCCGATTGCCACGCCAATGCGCTGGTGGGCGGGATTGCACAGGAAAAGTAAAAAGGCGAAGAATGGGCAA
>JAHFJP010000046.1 GCA_023245765.1 Candidatus Peribacteria bacterium | reverse complement strand
CAAGATTCAACGGAGTTCCCTTGGCGCTATCCAGGTCGCAAATGCCGCCGGTAAGCGAGACGTTTCCTGCATGCGCAAAACCCAGTGTTACACCGGCGGTATGCATGGAAGCGAAATTCTGCGCGCATCGTAGCGGGAGTTCTTCCTCCAGATAGCGCCGGATGTCTTCCGGGTTATCTGGAGAAAAATATTTCGGATCACCCCCATCGCGCGCGGTGCGCATGTGCTCTTCGGTATTCACAAAGTGCAGGGCCGGCCGGAGAAGATTTTGTACTGCCTCCGGCGTTGCGGCATATTCCAGATCTCTCACCCGCTCATTGACCTGCATACCGCGGATCGTGATGAAGAATGTCATATCCCGCAGAGCTTGTGTCAGTCGGGGGATATCGTCCGGCGTTGGTTTGTCGTCGTCTTCATCAGGGGTCTTCTTACCATTCTGCAGAAACACTTTTTCGATGATTCTCGTTTTTACCTGGGCGAGTGGCAACATCGTTCCATCAACCGGGAGCGTTGCGGGTTCGAGCACATGCACCAGCATTTCCGTTGAGACGTTCTTCGAGCGCAAGTAGTCTGACGCGCGGAGCACACGAACAAGCGAATCGCTGTCCTGCAGGCCACGAATCCCGAATCCGGACGGGGCGACATTCGATGTAAATGCCTCCACGTCCGTACAGTTGTTGCCTTTCCCGTTCAACCGCGAAAACAAATTTCCATACTTGTCTCTCCAGTACACGCCCCAGGGGAACTCATACGAACGGCCATGGAGACCGGAGATACGCCTCAGATGCAGCGCGTCTTCATCGACTGCTTTCCGTATGCGTTTTTTCTCATTCCCAACGACCGCAAAGAATTGCGCCGCATCACGACCAAACGGCGTCTCATCGGTAGGCACGCGTTCGCCCTGCACATCTTCGTGGACGAAGGCCTCCACATGCTCGTGTGGCACAACCGAATACAATGGGCGTTCTTTCATAGCAATCCAATTCCAATGTCCCTACGTTGTTTTCGGAGCATCCATCGAGGGCTTGCTGGAAGTGTCCGTCTTCGCGACTGGCGTGCTCTGCATCTCTGTTGCAAAAGCCGCGAACTGACCAAAGTGCGTTTGCATTGCAGTGATGGCCGCGCGAGTGCGAGAGTCTGAAACCGCGCCAAGCGCCGTTGTAGCAGCTGCGTCCATGTGTCCTTTGGCTTCATCAACAGGGAGCTTTGCAGCGAGAAGGGCGGCAGAAACCTTTCCGAATGTTTCAATAATGGCTACGTCATCGTTCCTCTCAACCGCTTTTGCAAATTCGCTCTGGGCTGATTGGAGAGGGCTGGCGGTGGGTGCAGATCTCTTCTTTGCCATATTGCGATTGTATTATAAAAATTTCAGAACGCAAGATTCGCTTAAACGGCTTCCTTAAGCTGAATTCCCAACTCCTGTAGTTGTTTGGATGGCATCACACTCGGCGCACCCAACATCAAATCCTTCGCCTTCTGATCCTTCGGGAACGGGGTCACTTCGCGGATGTTGGGCTCTCCGGCCAGAATCATCACGACGCGATCGATACCGTAGGCGAACCCCCCGTGCGGGGGCGCGCCGTACTCGAACGCTTTGAGCATGTGCCCAAAGCGACGCTCGGCGTCGTCGCGACTGATTCCGAGCATGTCGAATACTTCCGATTGCAGCTGCCGGTTATGGATGCGGATGGATCCTGAACCGAGTTCATATCCGTCGAGCACGAGGTCGTAGCAGATGGCGTGGACGTCGTAGGGCTTCTCCTTCCGGTTCTTCCACTGCTCCGGGTTCGGACTCGTGAATGGATGATGCGAGAACGTCACGGAGCCGTCATCCTGTTCCTCGAACATCGGGAAGTCCGTCACCCAGAACATTGCGTGGATCGACGTATCAATCACATTGAACCGCTTCGCGGCTTCACCGCGCACCTTACTCAAGCTCGCGCAGGCGATGCGGAACTTGTCGGCGCCAAAGAAGATCGCATCGCCGGTCTTTGCTCCCGTCGCCGCCTGTAACTTTTCCAGCACACCCTCTTTGAAGAACTTGAGCAGCGGCGATTGCGGACCGTCGTCCTTAAAGAGAATGTACGCGAGGCCTTTTGCCTTCATTTCCTTGGCGAGCTCCGTCCACGTATCGATCTCGCTCCTCGTCAAGACCGCGCCGCCGGGGACTCTTAATGCGCGGACGGTCCCTCCTTTACCGAGAGCATCTTCAAACACCTTGAATCCGCTGCCGCTCCCGATCTCCGAGACGTCCGTTAATGGCATCTCGTAGCGCAGGTCGGGCTTGTCGGAGCCGTACTTCTCCATCACCTGCTTCCAGGTGTAGCGCTCCACTTTGCCACCGCGCAGCTTCTTGGTGCTGCACTCTTTGAGGATCTTCATCAGTGATCCTTCAATGATTTTCTGGACGTCTTCCTGCGTGCCGAAACTCATTTCAAAATCGAGCTGCAAAAATTCCGGCTGGCGGTCTCCCCGCAGATCCTCATCACGGAAACATCGCGCGATCTGGAAGTATCTGTCGAGTCCCCCCACCATGCAGAGCTGTTTGAGCTGCTGCGGACTTTGGGGAAGGACGAAGAAGTTGCCCGGGTAAAGGCGCGAAGGCACTACGTACTCGCGGGCGCCTTCCGGTGTTCCTTTGATCAAACACGGCGTATCGATTTCGAGGCACCCCTCCTCCGTGAAGTGCTTACGAATGATCTGGAAGACCTTCGAGCGCAGTTCGATGTTTTTGCGCAGGCGCTCGCGGCGCATGTCGAGGTAGCGGTATGTGAGACGCAACTCTTCACTGATTTCTTTCTCCTGATCAATTTCGAACGGCGGGGTTTGCGCTTCGTTGAGAACCTCAAGAGTCTCGACGGCGACTTCAATCGCGCCGGTGGCGCTGTCTGCCTTCTCGGCACCTTCTATGCGCTTCTGGACGCTCCCGATAATCTTCAAAACCCATTCGGGCCGGACGCGTTCCGCAGCGACGAATGCAGCCTTGTTATCCGGGTGAATGACGACCTGTGTGAGGCCGTAGCGGTCGCGCAAATCGATGAAAATCAATCCGCCGTGGTCGCGGCGGCGGTGAACCCAGCCGCAGAGCGTTGTGGATTTGCCGACATGGGAATCGCGCAGTTCGCCGCAGGTGTGGGTACGTAACATGTGTGGATAATATCATTTAAATAGCCTTCCTAGTTCCTCTTTGAATTCCTCCACATCTTTGAATTCCCGGTGCACGGACGCAAAGCGGATGTAGGCAACCTGGTCGAGTTTTTTGAGTTCGCGCATCACGTCGGTGCCGATGGTCGTCGACGCGACTTCTTTTTTATTCGCCGCCCACTTCTCTTCGAGTTTGTTGAGGAGCTTATCAATCTGATCCTGCTTGATGGGCCGTTTGGTGCACGAGAGCCAGATGCCGCGTTCAAGTTTCGATCGGGAGTAGGGCTCGCTCGTTCCGTCGCGCTTTACGACGATCAGTGAACTCAATTCCTGTCGTTCGAAGGTTGTGAACCGGTGCTGGCACTTTGGGCACTCGCGCCGGCGCCTGACCGCTCGCCCTTCCTCACTTAAACGGGAGTCGATGACGGAGGTATCCTCAAATTTGCAGCGAGGGCAGAACATAGGCTTAGCGTAGCGGAAAGCGCATGCTCCCCGCTACGCCTGTTTGTGCGGATTCAAGCCTGAATGGCGTGCCGCTTCCTGTATTCATCGAGCCTCTGCGCGGCCGCAAACTGTTCATCCTCTGCCCACAAATCCCTGTATGTCTCTTCCACAGGATTTCCCGCCTCATCACGATCGAATGCGCCCAGTGGGCCGGGGCCTTCGCCAAAAATATTTGCGAACGGTCCTTTACGGAAGGACTCCTGAAGCTTCTTCGCCGCAACGCTGCCCGGCTGGATCACGCGACTTTTCTTTGGGGTATTCACGCTATTACTAGACTCTGCATTCATAGAAATTTTGGGGAAAAGATTAATGCTCAGATTGAGCGAGCGGCTTGTACGGACAGAGGCTTTTCCGGTCAAGGGTCCGCGCACAGGAATCGGCACTGATCTCCAAAAAAGCTTTCTGTAAGCCAAAAAATCGTCGTCCCCATGAAATTTTTGGGAGAAGTCTACTTTTTTGGCAATTCCGTGGAACCTTTCCGCAAAACATTCTTTTCCGGGCGCGTCAGATCAATCACCGTCGAGGGCGGAGTTGGCAGAAGTTTTCCGGAATCCAAAATCAGATCAGGCCGAAATTCCTGATTATTGAATTGATTCACGATGTCGTCTGCTGAATACGGATTTGGCTTTCCATGAATATTCGCCGATGTTGTGCTCAGTGGCGAGCCGAATCGTTCAATGAGTTCGGTGGCGACGGGATGGGAAGAAACACGAAGGCCGAGCGTCGGCCCGGGGAGAGGGCAAGGAATCAAAAGAACAGGTTTCTTCTGCTTCAGAATAATCGTCAACGGGCCCGGCAAATATTCATCGGCCAGTTTCTGCGCCTCATCATTCCATTCCACATACTTCTTGGCATCATCAACGGATACGAAGAGTGCACTCACCGGCTGATCGAGTGGGCGCTGCTTGATTGCGAAGAGCTTGTTCACCGCGTCGGGATTGCGCAGGTCGCAGGCAAAGCCGTAGCACGTCTCTGTTGCATGTGCGACGACTCCGCCACTACGAAGAATCTTCAATGCCAGTTCCATGCCTTTAGCTGCGGGGAGAATTTGCATCAGACCTGCATGGCATATTTATGCATCACTTCCTCAATCTTCTTCTCCAGAATTGTCGACATCGTAATCGTCAGTGGCACGGGAATGAGTTGTTCACCGACTTTCAGCTGAACGCGCTCTTTGCCAGGGAACGTCTCGAAGGTGCGTTTGAGATCGAGGAGAAGTTGGCGGGGAGCGCGGGGAGGCAATTGAATCGTATGAATCGAAATCTGTGCTGATATTGGTCGGTCAGAAGCGGTCGCAGATTCGTCATTTCGAACGTGCTCGTTACTTCGTGTCTTCGTAACTTCATCTTTTTCCACATCTTGCTTACGAAGTAACGAAGTAACGTGCTGTTCGGAGTCTCCGACTATTTGGAGGTTTTGAATAACTTCCTCCGTTTTCATTCCACTGACAATCCACCTCCCCATCGGCCCCAAAAAATCATCCACCTCGCCATTCTCCTTCGCGAGCGTCACGGTTTCTCCGGCAATCACATTCCCCTCTTCATCCACCAGTTCGATTTGCTCCTCGTCGTATCCGCGGGTCGAAGACCCGCGCTGGAGCCCGGATTTGGCCTCCTCTTCGTCAAAGAAGCCTTCCTTGCGGGCGTTTACAATCATCGTGGAGAGCGACGCGCGCTTGATGGCTTCGGCCCGCATCTGGAGAACTCCGGCGCGCAAGTCCAGCGTCCCGCCAATCACAAGGACTGAATCCGGCTGCCCGAGCAGCTGGCCCACTTCGGTCATCACGCGGGGGAAGAGTGTGATGTCGATCTTCCCCGTCGGATCTTCGATCGTCAGCACTGCCATGCTCTCGCCCTTCTTCGTCGTCAGTTTTTTGAGACCTTCTTCAATCCCAGCGACGGTAATGCGCTTGCCAATTTCTTTACTGGTGAGATTGCCGATCAACTGCGCCTTCTTGCCGATGTACTTGCGCAGTCCGGCCAGCGGATGACTACTGACGTACATGCCAAGCGTTTCTTTTTCCCATTTGAGTTTCTCCTGCGGCGTGGCGGGCGCTGTTTTGGGGAACGTAATGTGCGCGTCTTCCATACCGCCTCCGATACTGCCGAACAGATCACCCTGTGCGCCGGCTCCATCACCCGTTGCTTTGGAGAACTCGACGATATTTTCGTAATGCTCGATGATCGCGCGTCGTTCGCCGAGGCTGTCGAGAGCACCGGCTTTGCTGAGGGCTTCGAGAGTCTTCTTGTTCAATGCTTTGCTGGGAATGCGGCGCGCGAAGTCTTCGATCGATGTGAATGGTCCCGCCGCCTCGCGTACCTGGATGATTTGCTGGACCGTGGTGTCCCCGATGCCTTTGATCGCGCTGAGTCCGAAGCGGATTGACCCCCCCGTGCCGCGAGTCGAAGACCCGCGCTGGTTTTTTGCTGGAGGTATTGCCGTGAAATGCCGCAGCGACTCGTTGATGTCCGGAGGCAGCACCTGGATGCCCATCGCACGGCATTCTTCGATCTCGATCATCACGCGTTCGGTCACATCGGAATCGGCGGAGAGGAGAGCCGCCATGAATTCCGTCGGATAGCGGGCTTTGAGGTAGGCGGTCTGGTACGCAATGAGTGCGTAGCCGGTCGAGTGGGATTTGTTGAAGCCGTATCCCGCGAACGGCTCGATCAGCGCGAAAATTTTGTCGGCAGTTTGCTTCTTCTGCCCCTTCGCGATGGCTCCGTCGATGAATTTTTTCTGTTGCTCACGGAGTAGCGCCGGGATCTTCTTTGCAACGGCCTTGATCAGCAAATATCCCGCACCCAGACTGAACCCCGCGAACTCCTGCACCACGCGTTGCACCTGCTCCTGGTACACGATGATGCCGTAGGTTTCTTCCAAAAAGGGCTTGAGTTCGGGCACAGCGTACTCAATCAAACTCGGATTGTGCTTGCGCTTGATGTAATCGGGGATGCTGTCCATCGGTCCCGGACGATATAACGCGCACATCGCGATGATGTCCTCGAATCGCGTGGGCTTGAGCTGGCGCAGGTAGCGGCGCATGCCGGCCGATTCCAGCTGGAACACGCCGGTTGTATCGGCGCGCTGCAGCAACTCGTACGTCTTCTTATCATCAAGTGGCAGCGTCTGCAGGTCGATCTTCTCCCCATGCAGTCGCTCAATGATCTCGAGTGTCGTCTGGATCACGGTGAGGTTTGTCAGCCCGAGGAAGTCCATCTTCAAAAGTCCGAGCGATTCCAGTGGCTTCGCCGAATACTGCGTGATGATGATTTCCTCATCTTTTGGCGCGCGCTGGAGTGCGGTGTATTCCACGGCCGATTTATCGGAAATAATCACACCGCACGCGTGCACCGAGACGTGCCGTGCCTTTCCCTCAAGCTTCAGCGCCGTATCAATGATCTTTTTATACGTGTCGTTGCTCTCGTAGACGGTTTTGAGTTCATCCGTCTTCAGCGCGTCCGGGAGTTTGGTGCCCGGCCGGTCAGAGATGAGCTTTGCGAGCGTGTTCATCTCCAAAAACGGAATCCCGTACGCGCGGCCCACATCTTTGACTGCCGCGCGCGCGGCGAGCGTCCCAAAGGTGCAGATCTGCATCACTTTGTCGCGTCCGTACTTCTGGCGTACGTAGTCGAGCACTTCGTCGCGTCGCGTATCGGCAAAGTCGAGATCGATATCGGGCATCGAGATGCGTTCGGGGTTCAAAAACCGCTCGAACAGCAGTCCGTGCTTCAGTGGGTCGATGCCGGTGATTCCGAGCGAGTAACTGACGATCGATCCCGCCGCGGATCCGCGTCCCGGGCCCACCGTAATGCCGCGCCGCTTCGCCTCGTTGACGAAATCCGCGACGATCAAAAAGTATCCGGAGAACCCCACCTGTTTGATGATTCTGAGTTCGTAGTCGAGCCGCTCGCGTTGCTCGGCGGTCGCTTTGGGGTAGCGGATGGCGAACCCTTCTTTGCACTGTCGCGTCAGCTCCTCCTCTTCTGTCGTGTTCTTCGGTGTCGGAAACCGCGGAATTTCGTATTTACCGAAGGTGAAGTCGACCGCGCACCGGTCAGCAATCTCGCGTGTCGCCGTCAATGCCTCCGGAATATGCGAGAATGATTTTTCCATTTCCTCAAATGGCCGCATCGAAAAATCACTGTCGCGCATCGAGAAACGTCCGGGGTCCGCGACCTGCGCGTTCTTCTGGATACAGAGGAGAACGTCATGCGCTTCAGCATCGTCGGGTCGGCAGTAATGACTGTTGCAGGTGGACACCACCGGCACGCCAAGTTCTTTGCCAAAGTGGATCAACTGCTGGTTCACCTCCCGCTGGCCGGGGACATTGGGCAGATCCATCAGTTCAAAGTACAGGTTGTTCTTGCCGAAGAACGACCGGTATTCCTCTGTCAGCTTTTTGAGTCTGGGCGCGTCTTCCGCGAGCGCCGCCTGCGGGATCGCGCCGCCGATGGGTCCCGAGAGTGCAATGATCCCCCTCCCGAATTCCTTCAGTAGTTCTGCATCCACCCGCGGCTTGTAGTACATCCCGTCGAGTGCCGCGGCTGACGCGAGCTTTAAAATATTCTGATATCCCTCCTGGTTCTCTGCGAGAAGTGTGACCGGGAATCGTTTCGTATCCACGCCACTCTCCCGGTCATGCCGCGTGCGCGCGGCAATGTACGTTTCCATTCCAAGAACCGGCTTCACATTCTTCTTCTGCGCTTCCTGGAAAAATTCGATCAGGCCGTACGTATATCCTTTATCGCAGAGACCGACTGTGTTCTGCCCAAGCTCCACTGCACGCTCCACAATCTCGGCAGGACTCGGCAGCCCCTCAAGCAGCGAGTAGGTCGAATGGCAATGGAGATGGACGAAATCAGATGCTTTCACCAAGCGAGCATACCACGAGCATCGGATGTTTTCGTCGCTCAAAGAAGCCATTTCTCATGCATTCTGGGCGGTCAAAATTCTCCTCCACCCCCTTCATCGATTACAGGCGTACTCCCCGAATCGTCCTGCCAGTCACCGCCTCCACCGGAGTCATCGGGTGGTGGCGTCCAATCTCCTCCCCCGCCTTCGTCACTGCTGCTGGAGGAGCTTCTCTGTCGCTCCTCATTCATTCTCGTGATGAGCGTCGACATTTCCTCAAGGAGCTTACTCATCTTCTGCCACGTCTCTGCCTGTGCTTCCTTTTCCGACGGGCAGCGGCCGTACGTCGGCGAGAGAATCTGCTCGCGTGTGTTCTTGATCACCGCCATCGCCTGATCGATCTGCTGCGATTCGGTCTGGCTGTAAAACAAGAGATCCAGAACCGTGAGCGGCTCATCGTTGTTTTTCGCTTTGCGC
>JAHFJP010000014.1:9590-34142 GCA_023245765.1 Candidatus Peribacteria bacterium | reverse complement strand
CTGCTTGCGGTGACCCTCACGCTCGCGGTGCTGGCGTGGTGAAAACGATCGCGATTGTCCAAAAGCGTGTTTTTTGCTATACTAGTGGGATTTCTTTTTCTCCTTATGACACACACACTTTTTCTCACCAAAGACGAACAGAAGCTTCTCGCCGCGCTTCCGGCACAGTTCCAGGCAGATTGCGAGGTGACGGAGGAAACAGGAACGTATGAGGACACGGAAAAGAGGCGGATGCTCAGGACAGCGTTCCTCACACTGAGTGACCCCAGTCTGAAGTCCTTTCAGCACAAAGCGAGGGAGGCAAAAACCAGGGATGAGCTGACGGCACTTGCCGTCGGGCTCGACCTCTCGCGCATCACGCCGGACGATCTGCAGGAACTGCTCTTCGCGATTGGGTCGGATGGCATGTCGGATCTGGTTGAGTTGCTTTTAACGAACGCAAAAGCCGGTGAAGAACTTTCGTCCGTCGCGTTTATTTCCGCCGTTCGCAATATCTTCTACAAGGCAGCCCCCGTTGCCTGACCGTTCCCAATCCGCTGTATGGCCTCCACAATACCGCACGCCGAAAAACAAAACATCATCATGGAAAATGCCGTCGCCATGCTGCGTGAACAGGGAGCGACCCCGGACAAAGTCGGCACGCTGCTCGCAAGCACCAAATTCCGGGCCGATCTTCTTCTAAGAGTCAGCAAAAACCCGGACCTGAATATTGAACAGCAGGAAATCGTGGATTCGCTGGCGGAACTGCAGGATGCGATCAAGGAAACGTTGGCGCATAAGAGTATCTTTAGAAGGTTGTGGGAAGGAGCAAAAAACGTGACCATCGGAGCCGCGAAAATACTGGGGAAGGTTCTCACGAATCCTCTTGTCCTCACGGCGCTCCTCGCCATCCTCGGGTTTTATCTGTGGACAGGCCTCAATGATAGAGCGAGTAAACTGGAAGAAAGTGCAATGCATTACGCGCGTGAAACGCAAGAGAGGGCACGCGCGGCGCTCCCGGTTCTGTCACCTCCTGCAACGGACAACCTGACGCAGTCGGGCGATGCCGGTTCCTCAGTTGCCCCTGGCGCGGGGGCCGAAGCAGCAACCAAGTCAGCACCGCCGGTCGTCATTCGACGTCCCGCACAGCCGTAACGATACGACTCCTCATTAATACACAACACCTACAATGCCAGTCGAAGTACCCGGTCACGTGCGTGAAGCTCACGAAAAGGCAGCCGACGGAATTCTCAAATCCGTCGAGCAGGTTCGTACCACACTTGGTATCAACCGCAACAGAACATCGTTCCACGACATGCGGTTCCATTTTTGGCGGGAGCATAAAGAAATTGCCGACGCCAATGCGAGAGCCCTCACTCAATTTCAGGCATTCCGAAAACGGCATGCAGGAGTCATGGGCGCTCGGACAGAGGAAGGTTGGCTGAGAGCATCGGACGCCGAAATTCGCAACCTGGCGGGGTTCACCAATCCCCAACGCGAGGAATTACTGGGGCTTCTGCAGGCACTCTGGGCGACCGGAGGGCTTCAGCCACTGGAAGGCGAAGTAAAGGAGAAGGCATTAAAGGAACGAAGAACCAAAATACGCGAGGGGGACGCGACTACGTTCCAGGACACTCTGGAGCTCGATCTGTTTTACCGGCTCCTTCATGCGTCGCAGGTGCGCGAGAACGTTGATGCGACGACGTACAACGTGCTCGGCGACCTCAACCAGCGTCGTCTGCTTTCGCAAGTGCAGCAGGCGCTCATCGATGATTTTCTCTCCATGGCGGAAAATTATGCCAATCATATCCGCGTCCATGCAGCAACGCTGCCGGAAAATGCACGCAATGCCGAGCATGAGAAGCGACTGCAGGATCTCCTGACGAATTTGTTGCAGGTCGCGCCACGCGCGACTGCGGTGCATCGCGTGGTCTATACCGAGAACTGGCTGCAGGACCAGCAGCGGTACCTGAAGCAGATTCAGGAAGTCCAGAAAAAGGGAGGAGCCGAACTCAAGCAGTTTCAGGACAGTCTCGCGGCAGATAATCCTCCATCGACCATGGAGCTGGAACTCAAGCGAACAGCGGATAACGTCGAACTTCTGCAAAAAAATGTCAAAGATCTTCGCCAGAGCCTCGTTGCCCACGAACGCGATGTTCCATGCCAGGAAGAAGTTGCCGATGCCGATCTCGCCGCATTCTTCGCTCGCGAGCGTACCCGATTGGGCAATGGAGTTCCGGCGTTTGAGCCTGCGGCAAATCCAAAAAGAAAACGTCAACTTTTAGAAGAGTACGGCAAAGTTCTCCGGGCCAGGTATCCGCACATCACCGGACTCGAAATCACGTCGCGCGATACTCCCCAAGGTCTCCGTTGGCGCATCACGCGCACAATTCGTCTCTCCTCAACCGCGACAACCGCGGCTCTGGAGGAAATTTACGGTGAGCTCTCGCGAAACATTCTAGATACCGCAAACGCATCGACTCCGTATCAGGCCAGAAATCTTGGGCTTATGGGGGCAGGGGCAGAGCACATCCGCAGGTTCTTCGGTCACGGCTTCCCCGGCCCTGCCGGCGGCGAAGTCCCCGTGCGCCTTGGGCATGCGATGTACGCCAACATGCTCCTTGCCCACACCCAGCATGCGACGACCAATATGGGTCCGAGCACGACGGATGCCGGTCGCAAAGAGCAGATCGAGAAAGTCATGCAGGCACTGGAACTCAGCGGGCAACTCGGTACCGCATGGAGGAGATATGGCAACCGTTCACTCTCTCTGATCTCGCGGTACGAAGGCCTGCTCGCCGTCCGCGGACACTTTGGGCCGTACGTGGCTGACGAAGGTGGAGGATGGAACCAGCTCGACCCCGATCAGCTGCAGCATTATATGAGTCGACCGCTGCCACTCTCGATCCAGCGTGCGCTCAGTGGCGGCGACTTTACGGTCACATCCAATGCACTTCAGCAATACACGTACATCATCCGCAACGATTTTGCGCCGCGACTTCAGACGGTAGTGCTGATGAACGATGGACTGGAACGACTCAATAAAATTCTGGAAACGATTAATACTCCGGTCAATCAGTTGGTCCTGGCAGCGACGACGCTCCCGGTGTGGTACACGTCTTTACTCACGGAATTTAATATTCCATACCTCAGTCCGGCTGCGGAGGAGGCAATAGGCCCTGTTGCTGCGGCAAAGGCACGAGTCGACGCATCAGAACGATTTCGCAGAGCGATCATCGAGCGCAGAGACCGTTTCCAGGAGGCGCTCAAAGGAATGCGCGGCCGTCAGGAGCAACTATTGAAGGTTGTTGCCCGTGTGGAAAATGTCGACAAACGCTTGCGTGAACTGACAGTTATGACGCCGCCAGAGCATCTTCTGGAAGGAGCTCCGCAGCGACTGAAGATGGGCGATGAAGCCTGTGCAAAACTTCGTAAGCAGTATGTGGATCTGATCCGCGAGTTGGAAACAGCAACAGGCGACTTGGCAGCCGCCGTCAACGACACCGACCAAGAGCTCGACGAGATCATCGACGTGCGTTCCTTGCGCTCGTTCCAGTACGGAAATTTGGGGGCGATGGGATCGGAGGAACTCGTAGGAATCGCTCTTGGTGGATGGTGGACATCAGGATTTCAGATGGGGGCACTCGGCCGACTACCGGGGGTACGTCATATACGGTTTGCGCTTGCTCCGTGGATCATGCCTTTTGAAGTGAGATGGGGAGGAAGTAACCCAGAGATTGCACGATTATCAACCCAGCTAACGGAGGTATCGGGTCAATTGACAGAAGTTCAGGAAGAACTACGGGAACTTCGGGCCCGTCCCGCCGCGCAACCTGCGGATATTCTGCGGGCGGAGCAACAGCAAAGTAAATTACTGGAACGGCTCCATGAAGCACGGAAGCAGCTGGTCGATGCAAATATCAGGGCCGCCCAAGCCAACCCGGCATTCAATACACTTCTCGGACGGCTTCGCGCGACCACCGGCGCTGCGGCGTGGGAGGCCAACCTCGTCGGCCTGAATCGGACCCATATGGAATTACTTGCTGGGAATACGGCGCCAGCAGCACTTGAAGGAGTCACTCTCAATGGCCAAGCGCTTACAGCCACTCAAATTCAAGAGTTACACGCTCTCTGTCGCGATCGTATCGCGGCGACCACCACGGGGCTGAATATCACGCAACCCTTAACGTCGGCGCAATCCAACGCAATCATTCGTGCACACTTTGCAACGAGCAACACACAAAAAATCTTGATTCTCAGGAGAGCAGGATTCACGACCGATCAAATCAATTTCCTCCTTCATCCAGAGATCAGAATTGGCGGCGCCAACGCTACCGCCGCTGTTCCCGGCGGCCCACTCAGCGCAGCACGTCCCGGCCCTGTCGGCGGCGTCTCACCTGCCGTTGTTCGTCCGGGCCTGCGGCCCGGCGTCCGGCCCGGCGTTGCACGTCAAATGACTCTGTCGCAGTCATTGGCCGATGCACCGCACCTGCAGAAGTTTTACCAGTCGATTCCCGATGCTCGCATGCAGGCCCAAATCGGCAGCATGTCGGCCGCCGAAGGGCGCGCGGTTGTCGAATTGCTCCATGATGCCCCGCACGTGAATGTCGCCATTGCGAGAATGCCATGGGCGGATATGAACGTCGCCCTGGATATGCTGCGGACGAATCCGGGATTGCGTTCGGGCCTCGCGCGTCTGGGAAGCGCAAGTGCAGTGGAGAATGCACTCGCTGGTATCATCACGCGTTTTCGAGGAGCGGACCGCGTCCGGTTTCTCGTATGGCTGAATGCCAACGAAGCCACCGCCCCCGCGATTTTGCGCAGCTTCCCGGCGGCAGGTTCCTCCAGAGCGTGGACAATTTTTGCAAATAGCATGCGGTTCCTGGGCCGTATTCCGGGGCCGGCTCTCGCGGCCTGGGCGACGATTCACGATTGGGGCATCTATGTGGAAGCAAGAGAACTCGCGGCGATTGCTGATGAACGGCGCAAACTCCTCACGAACGAAATTGCGGATATTTTCTCGATATCCAACGGCTACGCTCCCCATAAAACCCAGCCGAACACCTGGACGAAGGATGGTTTCACCTATGATGCCCGCAGTATCGTTGGCGTGAGTGATGCGGTTCTGTGTGCGGCCACAACCCGCGAAATAACCGCAGGTGTTGCACTAGGCACCAGTGTGCTTGCACTCCTGGGCTCGTTCGCGGCATCGACTGCATTCCTTGCGGCGCCGGCGATCCTCGCCGTACCGATCATCATGGTCGTGCGTGATCTGACCAACGACCGTGAGGCACGCAGTTTATGGCGCCATATCAGCAGGGTTGACCCTCGGCTCGTGCCGTTCTTTTCCCTTGTTCACGAAGGAGGGCGTCCTATTGGAGTCTCCGGGAGAAGCGCGGCCGATCTCATCCGTTTCATGACGGATAATGACACAAATTCCACGCTGCCGCAGAGCGAAGAAATGGTGACTCTTCCCAATGGAATCCATATCAACCGGAGTCTGATCGGTGGCCCGGACCAGATTACCCGTCTCGAATTTGCCGTGCACCGGCTGTGCGCATCGATGGTGTATCGGCGGATGATGCAGGTTTCCCCGGTCGATACGGCGCTGCTGAATTACGTGAATCCTATGGGGGGAGGCCAGGTAAACACTCTCATGGACAATATGTTCCACCCCCACAACGCCTACATGATCACGCAGCGTCTTGGCATAGGGCATGGTGGCAGAAATCCGGGGAGAATACGCAACGTCAACCCCGGCGTGGACACCGTGACTCACCGCGGCATTACCATTCCCGATGATCTTGATACACGCATTGATACTCTCGCAAGCAGCATGGTCCGCGAGCGAATGGCGACGGCGTATTCTACCCGCAACCAACGCTTGCAGCGGCACGAAAAGGCCGTCAAGCATTTTGATGCACTCGAAGCCGCTCAAAAAAAGGCAAAAGCCGACGGCGCTCCGCTGCAACCGGCGCCGGCCCCAGGTGCTTTCGGAGTTCCCGTCCGCGAAGACATTCTCTCTGAGGCGACGTTGGCGCAATTGCAATTTGAGTGCGATGTGCTCGGCACATCCTGCATCGGTCCGGGGCTGACGCTCCGTGATTCGCCCATGGGCTGGGCCGGCAATCAGCCGCTCTTACGCGCTCCGGATCCACGGCTCAACCTCCTCGATCTCTTCACGCAGGGTGAGAATAACCTGCTCGCCGTCGGTGCACGCCGGGTCAGGCTTTGCCGGACAGGAGGTGGCGGACAGTTTACGCCGCCCGGTGCCCCGGCCGTGACCGATGAACGGTACGAAGTGACGACAGAGCGTCCTGCCGCGGGCCTGCTGTGCGACGGATATGTTCTGGATTGGCGCGATGGCAGCACGACGTCCAAAGTGTTCTTCGCGTGGGATGGAACCACCTGGTGGTGGTCGACGCCGACCAGCCCCAACTGGGTGCTGGCCTCCGGCAGCCGCTACGGCACCTCATCCGGTGCCTCTGGCGCACACTTCAACAGCATTGCCGATCTGCTCTACTGGAATGAGCAGGCGCTGCTCTCCGGACCGGCTGAACGGAAAAAACTTACAGGACAGATCACCGCGCGCCTCACGGCGTTGCAGAATGCGCCGTTTACCGCCGGTGTCCGGTTGCCCGATACTGCCGCTCTCCTCGGCAACGGGCAGGGCCGCCCCGATCTACGGTCGGAACTCTTCAATGACAATCCTCTCGCACCGTACATTTTCACCTTTGGGACGTTCCCGTTCCCGGACGAAGCGCACATCCCTCACCGTACGGCATTGCAGGACATCGTGAAGCGCACGCGTGCCCTGTACCCCACTGCCGGTCCGGAAGATTTCCGCCCGCAGGTGATGCAGCTGCGTAACTACCGGATATTCACCAATGGGCGCGAGTACGAAGTGCTCCACTCCACCGTGCTCTGTTGCCGCGCAAGTGCGCCGCGACCGGTGCCGTTCTTCTACGTCGGTGTGCGTCTTGCCGGTACCAATGATCCCTTCGTTGTCCGCCAGCAGAGTTCCACCCTTGCACTTGTTGTTCCTTCCGGGTCAAACGGACAGGAGCTGACAAAAACGATGACCTCTCAAGTCGAGCGCTCCGCGAAAGCGATTCTCGATCAGGCTGCAAAGCAGAAGAAGGAAAAGGCGGAAAAGATGGCGACATCAATGCCGCCGAACGAACTCCTGTACAGCGCGGCGTATGCGGATCATTTCATGAACGTGGATACGGCGAATCCCGACGGTCCGGTGCAGGCACGCATGTTCATGGATGGAGGACAGCGGTACCTTGTGACGAGGCAGACTCGTTTCGATGGACGCATTGTCCTGCGCATCGGCCAAATCGCCGCGGACGAAACTCCCGTAGCAACGGCGGAATGGGCGCAGCGTGTCCTCAATGAGGAATGGCGCACGGGTGCGATTCGGCCACTCACACCAAGTGAGAGCAAAGTGTCGCAGGACATGTTCAAGCGGTACCAGGCATCGCCAGATATCGACTTCGATCCGGAAAATCCCACGATTCCGCAGTCCATCCGTACCTCCATCAATGCCGGTCTCGCGGCGCCGTTAGCGCTGAATGCGCAGCAGGTGGCGGTCGACGCACTCAGCCGTTTGCCCGGTGATGCTGCGGATCGTAAGGCGCTCCTCGCACCGATTCTCAAGGGCTTCCAGAACTTCATTCAACAGGGTGGCACGGGTGTTCTGAATGTCTACATGCAACAGGAATTACGTCGTGCGGTTCATGCGGTTGCTACAGATCCGATCAACCAGGCCCGGTTCTTTGCGAATCCCCCCGGTGTCGTGTTGCCCGCGGATCGCAACGCAGAGCGCCTGCAGCAAATAGCGGACGAGATCATCGTCCGCTTGGGTGCATAAAGGCCGTCCTAAATATTAGACTTCAACGACGAAAGGTATGACCATCGGTTCTCTGTCGAGTTTGCGGTCAAAGTAGCGGAACAGGGCTCCGGTGACGGCTCGCTTGAGCGTCTTGCGGTCCTTCTCTCCTCGATTGAGCTCTTCGTCGTAGGCGCGCTTGGCGGTCTCGATGATTTCCTTCGTGATCTTTTCCTGTTCGGATCCGTAGAGGAGTCCGCGGGAGATCACTTCCGGATCACCGACGAGGCGCTTACTTTCCGCGTAGGCTTTGAAGACAATGACGATCGCCCCCGCGTTACTCATCACCTTGCGGTCGAGCAGCGTGCGTTCGCCTTCGCCGGCGGAGCCGCGGCCGTCGATGATGACATCGCGGAAGGGGAGTTTGGTCTTGCTGCGGCGCGCGTCGCCCTTGGCATCGAACTCCATGATTTCGCCGTTGATCATCAGGTGAACCTGGTTCTCGGGGTATCCGAGACTTTTGGCGAGGCCCGCGTGCGCCACGCGCATATGCGGTTCGCCGTGTTCGGGAATGATGTGTTTGGCGCGGACAAGACGGTGCATCAGGAGGAGGTCCTCCTGGTAACCGTGACCGGTGGTGTGGAGAGCGAGTTCGGCGTTGGTTTTGACGATCGCGCCCTGGAGGTCGAGATTGTTGATGACCTTCGCGACCGCCCGTTCGTTGCCCAAAATTGGGTTGCTGCTGAGGATAATCGTATCGCCCTTCTTCACGGTGATGTGCCGGTGGGTGCCGAGACCGATGCGGGCAAGACCTGCCATTTCTTCGCCCTGACTGCCGGTCGTAATGATCAGCACTTCGCTGTCGGGCAATTTGTCCATCGCGGGGTTCACCTTGCGGATGAGTCCGCGCGGGGCCTTCAGATACCCCAAATTTTCGGCGATCTCGATGTTCGTCTCCATGCTCCGTCCGGAGATGAAGACTTTGCGGTTGAACGTCTTTGCATGGTCAACGACCTGCGAGATGCGGTTGAGCAGCGAACTGAATGTGCTGATGATCACGCGCCCTTTGGCGTCGCGGATCAGACCAAAGAGTGTTTCAGAAATTTCTTTTTCACTCTTACTGTGTCCGGGCTTGGTGGCGTTGGTGGAATCCGCGATGATCGCGAGTACGCCTTCGTCACCGAGTTCTGCGAGACGCGAGAAGTCGGCGGGGGGCTCGTTCATCGGCGTCATGTCGAACTTGAAGTCGCCGGTGTGCACGATTCTCCCGTAGGGAGTGGTGATCGCGATTGCGGCGGAGTCGGGGATCGAGTGTGTGACGCGCAGGAATTCCACCTCGACTTTGCCGATGCGGACCTTCTGACGAAAATCGACGGTATTGAGGCGGCATTTGCCCGTCAGATCTTCCTCATCCAGGCGTTTTTTGACGAACGCCATGGTGAGCTTTGTGCCGTAGCATGGCGGAAAATGCAGCTGCGGGAGCAAATGCTGCACCGCGCCGATGTGGTCGAGATGCCCGTGTGTGAAGAGGATCGCCTTGATGCGATTTTCCCGTCCACGGAGACTCGAAAGATCGGGGATCAGATAGTCGATGCCGAGCATGTCTTCGTCGGGGAACTGGAGTCCCAAATCGATGATGTACAGATCGCCGTCGACATCGATGACGAAACAGTTGCGTCCGACCTGCTCGAATCCTCCGAGAGGATAGAGGCGGAGGCCTTTGCCCGATGCCATCGGCGGAAGTACAGGTTGCGAGTTGCGAGTTACGGGAACCGTATCCGGACGTTGCCCGGAGACGGGGGCTCGCGAGAAAAGGACGGTCTTCGTTGGCCCAGCCGCAGGTGTGACCCCGGGCGGATGCGCAGCAGGCGGCCTTGGTCCGCCCTGGCCTCCCCGTCGACGACGTCTGCGTCGTCCGCCAAATGCGGACTTACTGAATGATTGCCCCCCTGAATGGTGTGAAGGTGCTGGGGACTGAGCTCCTCCTCCGGTAACCTCGAACATGTCTATAAAGGTAAGAATGAAATGAAATACTACACACACTCTACTCCCCCGGGAATCAGAAAGCAAGAGGTCGGATGTCATGAAGTCGTTTTTTTGGCTTCAGATCAACGAATTTTTACTTGCATTTCTTGTCCATCGTACGCCCCGCACCCTTTTCGAAGGGTGCGGGGCTACTCGGGATGACAGCTTGCCGCAGACTGTTTCAAACTGTAGCCTTTCGTTCTGATGGACATTGTCGTCCGTACAGGCAAGACGAAAGCGGGTTCCGGCACATCGCTTGCCGCTCTTTCCTTCACGTCCCCTCATGGAGAGCAGGCGTGTTTGCTGTTGCATGGAGAAGCTGAGGCGCGAGACGGAAAAACCTTCGAGCAGGAGTGTTCGGTGATCATGCAGCAGTCACTGCTCGGGAGCGAAGGAGAAGCGTGGAACCGTCTCGATGGCACACTCAAAGAGCTCAACGGACTCCTGAAAGGGTTTCTGATCTCCGGCACGCTGGATGATATCCATGCCGTGGTCGCACTCGTTGACCGTGCCGGCACACTGCACGTGTCGGCAGCCGGCCGGGGAGAGGGGTATCTGATTCGTGGCGGAACGGCGAGCCAGATTACCGAATACACCAAGGGCAAACCCGTCTCGGCATTCATCCATATTTCCAGCGGTGCGCTGGAGCCGGGCGATATGGTCATCTTCTCCACCCAGCGGTTGCTGCGGGCACTCACTCCCGCACAATTGGCTTCATTAAGCCACGAAGGCAGTCAGTTCATCGATGAAGTTGCCGATACGCTCGAGGGCGAAAAAGAGACAGCCGCCATTGCCACCATCCATATTCCCTCCGGCGATGCAGATCATGTGCAGAAGAGAGAGGTGGAGAACGACGATGCGCCCGTACGTTCCCGTGGCGGAGCGATCCCACCACGCCGTGGCGGGCGCAAGAGCGGCAATGCCGCGTTGATGTTCCTGCAGGAACTCAGCGACCGCGCGCTGGCCTTCGGTAAATCTGCCAGTGAACGGGGGCTGGAATTCGGAAAGACTGGCGCAGGAAAAATGATCAGGGAATCATCGAAGTTCAAGACGTTAAAGGAGAAGGGCGGGGGACTCATTGCTGATCTCAAAGATCCCAAACGCAAACGCAGGGCGCATCTGCTCCTCTTCGCTTCGGCGATCGCGGGTCTCCTTATTCTCTATGTGATTGTGAATCTTGCAACAAGCAGCCAGCGCAGCAAAACGCGTGCAGAGCTTGCCGATCTCATGACGCAGATCGAACAGGAGCTGCAGACGGCCGATAACCGCAGGCTCGCGGGCGACGTCGATGCCGCAAACAGCATCCTCCAGCGCGCCGAGGAGCGCGCCAAGCAGGTGATGGACAATGAGTCGGGCTACTTCCGGTCTGAATCACTCGATCTTCTCGATAAAGTTCGCAGCAAGAGCGAGGAAATCAATAATATTCTCCGCGTTCCGGCGCGCGTGCTCGTGAATATGAGCTCGAAGAACGCGAACGTGAGCGCACAGGGTCTCATCGGTCTGGGAGAAGGGGAATTCCTCGTCTACGACCGGCAGAACAGCTATCGCGTCCTCCTCAACCGTCTCGACGAACCCAAGCGGGTCGTCGAAGACGATTTGATCCTCCAGGGCACCAACTTTCCGCGCTACAAATCACAGCTCTTCATGACAACAGGCAACAGTCTCATTGAGCTGAACGCCAACCAGCTTATCCCGATGAAAACCGAGGATCCCGCCGGCTGGATGACCGGCAAGGATATTGAGACGTATTTGCGCTACTTGTACGTTCTCTCTCCGGAGAAGAAGCAAATCTTCAAGTATGAGCGGCTGAGTAACCGCTACGCCGCCCCCGCGCAGTACAACGTGAACGGCGATCTGACCGGTGCGCTCGATATGGTGATCGATACGAGCGTATACATCCTGAAGGAAGGGGGAGTCATCCTCAAACTCCTGCGGGGCGAAACACAACCGTTCGTCGTTCGTCATGCGCCCGATAACGTTTTGAAGGACGTGACGAAAATGTTCAAATCGCCCGACGGGAACTTCTACTTCCTCGATCCTAAAAAGCTGCGTGTGATCGTCACGACCGATGGTGGCGCCACGGGCGAATCGTCCTACGTGAAGCAGTACATTCTGGAGGGGGAGCAGCTCGGAACGCTCCAAGACCTGTACGTCGATCCCGAACAGAGTCATCTGTACGTTCTTGATGAGAAACGGGTGTACGTTGTGGATTTGGCAACGCAATAGAACAGCTTGTTAGCTGTTTAGCTTATTCGCTTCTTAGCTTTTCTTTTTTGAAGCTAAACAGCTAAAAAGCTAATAAGCTATGAAGCTGAACTATGCGCGTCCTCATTTTCGGAACATTCGATCACTTCCACCCCGGCCACGCATTTGTGATTCGTGAGGCACTCAAAAAAGGTGACGTGACGGTCATCGTTGCGCGTGACCGCAACGTGCACCGCATCAAGGGCAATCCGCCCGTGCAATCCGAAGAAGATCGTGCGCAGATCCTCCGCGATGCATTCTCCGCAATCCAGGTCCTGCTCGGCGACCCGGTGGACTTCCTTGCGCCGGTCCGGTCACTCAAGCCCGACCTCATCCTCCTCGGCTACGATCAGCAGTTGCCGCCGGGGGTCACTCAAGATGATCTTCATTGCCCCGTGGAGCGGTTGCCGGCGTACAGGCCGGAGGAGTTTAAGAGTTCGCTGAGGAAACCGAGGTAACCGACGGAACCAAAGAATCCGACGATCTGCTACAGTAATAATCCTCGGTTTCGTCGGTTCCTTCGGTTGCCTAAATGGCCTCGTCTAATCTAATGATTTCTGCTATACTGTAAGGAAATGTCAGACACCAATACAAACACCAAAACCCCCCTCTGGAAACAGCTCGTCGGTGCCGCAACGGGTGCCGCCGTCGCGTTTGTTGTCTATCAGGGATACACCTTCACATCTGAACATCTCACAGCTCTTGTGACGCTCCCGCAGGGATCGGGAATCATGGACCGGTCGGGCACGCCCACGCATGTGTGGCCGACGGGGACGCCGGAGTCGCCGATAGCAGTCGCCGCAAGCAGCGCTTCTGCCATGGCCACCGCATCATCCTCGGTCTCACAGAATGCTTCTACACGCGTGAACCTTGGCCCCTTTGGATCAGTGAAAGGACTCAAGAAATTCTTCCAGTTTGGACAGGGCGCGTCGTCGAGTGCGCTCCCGCCGATTGCCGTGAATGTTTCGGTATCTTCCTCTGTATCATCCGTCACTACCGCCGGCATGGCTCCCGCGGATGGCGCGATGCATCTGTGGCCGACCTCAACGGTGACAACTCCGGCAGAGGCCGTCGTACCGACTCCTCCGGCGCCGGTTGTCGGTCGTTTGCGGCCACTGCGTGGGCCGACTGCCTACGAAGCTGGTAGCCAGAATTCCGATATTTCCTCTACAGCAAGCTCTTCTTCGTGGTCAGACTCGTCCTTTGGCGTCGAGCCGCCGGCAGTCACAAAACCGCTGGTCACGGGAGTGGACTGGAGCTCGTCATCTTCGTCGATGTCGGCAGAGGCCATTACCGATTCCATCCCGGCTGAACCCGTGTATCACGCGCCTGTCGTATCTGCGCAGAAGCATGCGAGCAAGTTGCCGCAGTCAGGGTTTGGGCTGGATGTGCTCGCGGTGGTCGCCGTGGGATCGGTTTTCGGAAGAAAGAGGGCAATGAAGAAATAGGGCTATGATGGTATCCATGTCAGTACCGTTGGGTTTTTCCATATTCGCCATTCTCCTGGGCCTCATCCTCGGAAGCTTCGGCAACGTCCTGATCTACCGATTACCGAAGGAAAAGAGCATCGGGGGAAGATCATACTGCCCCCATTGCAAGCGGACGCTCGGGATCATCGATCTGATCCCGGTCGTGAGTTTCGTCCTGCTCCGCGCGCGATGCCGCACGTGTAGGAAGCCCATCTCATGGCAGTATCCGCTCGTTGAACTTTCGAGTGGTTTTCTGTTCTTGTATGCCTTGCAGGCCGATCTTGTCGCGGCGCCCTCTTTCGCCGTCGGAGTCCTCTCTGCCCTTCTTCTCGGTCTCTGCCTGTGGCTTCTGCTCCTGATTGCGCTCACTGATGCCAAAACGGCGCTGATTCCCGATGCACTGAATATTCCATTTCTTGTTTTCTCACTTCTGCACGGATATATCAACGGACTGGATCTGATTACCCCCGCCGTCATCGGCAGCGGATTCTTTGCGGCGCAGTGGGTGATCAGTCGCGGCCGATGGGTGGGCACGGGTGACATTGTTCTCGCTGCCGGAATCGGCGCATTCCTCGGGAGTGTTCCGCTCCTCCTCCTCGCTCTCTGGATCGCCTACGTGAGCGGAGCGATCGTCGCAGTGATTCTCCTCATCCATAAAAAGAAGACGATGCAGAGCCGCCTGGCGTTTGGGCCGTTTCTTGTCGGCGGAGCATGTGTCGCTTTTGTATGGGGGGAGCAAATCGTGCGACTCGTCGGTTTGTAATCAAAAGGGCCTACGCCGAGAAGACGGAGGCCCTGATGTGTAATCGTCAGGCGAGTAGGAAGTGCAGAAGCACTGTCCGCTCTAGCCCCAGTTTCTGACCACGCAACAACTGCACTGCAGCGTTCAGCGCAGTACAGGCTGACTGATCAGGATCCGGGGCTGGAAGGACACACTCATCTGACAGGAGGAATTGTACGCGAAATGTTGATTTTGTCAAATACAGTTGTATTCGGTCTATTCCTCTATCTAGGCAGAGATTTGCGCTCTTTCCTTCTCTTTGGGGTGGCAACCGTTCTCCGTAATTCGATTGCCTGCTTGAGGGCATCCAGCCGGGCATCGACATCGGGCGCGGGGACCTTTTCCATCAACGATGCAAACCGCTGCCGTACTCTGCCGCAGTATTCACGAGTTTGACTTACGCCATAAGGCAGATTGATGTTCGCATTTGTGCGCTGCATTTCTTTTGCAACCCGAAGAATCTCATCGTTATCAGGAGCCGCATTGGCATCGATTAATGTGTGTGTCATGCGAATATTATACATGAATATGGAAAAAATGGCCATAGGCGTATTTGTGCCTATACTGCTGTCTCTATGAAAGTCGTGGCACAAAACCGGCGCGCGCGGTTCGATTACGACATTCTCGAAACCGTCGAGACGGGTATGATCCTCACGGGCCCCGAGGTCAAATCGTGCCGAAAGGGGCACATCAATCTCGCGGGGGCATACGTTTCATTTCTCAATGGCAAGCCGATCCTCAAAGGAGCCGGTGTCAGTAAATATACGTTCACCGGGCCCGATGTTCTTCACGATGAGCACCGGGACCGCCAGCTTCTCCTGAAAAAATCCGAACTCGGAAAACTCCAGCGCGCGACCGAAGAGAAGGGGATGACGCTGATCCCGCTTGAGGTCCGCGCGGGGAAATACATCAAACTCCTCATCGGCGTCTGCCGGGGGCGGAAGAAGATGGATAAGAGACAGGCGATAAAGACACGGGAGATTGGGAGGAGGTTGAGGGAAGGGCGGGAAATATAGAGGGGACCGATGGGACCGAAGGCACCGAAGTGACCGAGGTGATTTTTTTATGACTCTTTTCCATTCATTGGTATCCTCATTGCGATGTCTCTTCTCCCAGCTCAAATTCAGAAGACGATCGAGGAGTTGCAGAAGCTCCCCGGTATTGGGCCGAAGTCTGCCGAACGTTTGACGTTTCATCTGCTCCGGAGTTCCAAGGCCTCGCCCGAGGCGCTTGGGACGGCGCTGCTCGATCTTAAACACAACCTCCAGTACTGCAAAATTTGCCAGATGGTTGCGACGGAAGAGGAGTGCCAGATTTGTCGTGACGGATCGCGCGACCGTCACATGGTTCTCGTCGTGGAAAATCCTCTCGACGTCGTCGCATTCGAGAAAACATCCTACAAAGGTCTCTATCACGTGCTCCACGGCGTGCTCTCACCGATCGATGGGATGGGCCCCGAACAACTCAAACTGAAGGAGCTTATGGATCGAGCTGCTGCAGGGGACATCACGGAAGTGATCCTCGCGATGAATCCAGATATCGAAGGCGAAGCGACCGCGAGTTATCTGCGCAACAAACTTCAGCAGTTTATCCCCACCATCACGCGTCTCGCGCATGGTCTGCCCATGGGGGCGGATATTGAGTTTGCGGATCAGGTGACGTTGAAAGAGGCTCTTATAGGGAGGAGGAGTTTGTAAAATCCGTCTCTCACAGGTGGGAGAGACGGATCGACGACATCATGTCGTCAGTTTTTTCGGGGCCCCATTGATAGTTGGGACCTTCTGACGCGCCTTCTGCAGTTGAAGCCATGCCATGACAAGGGCAAGAATGACGCCCAATGCCATGATGACATGTGCCTTTAACCGCTCGGATGGCGGTGTCCACGGGTTTTGGTTTTGGGCACTGTAGACTATGCCCGAAAACAAGATGTATCCCATGAACAAGAAAAACCCAGCCTTGATCGCCTGGATCAAGGTGACCAGCTTGCTGGTCATTGGATTCCTCCGACTGAGAAAAAAACGAGGCCCAATCCCGCCAAAACCGCTTTGGCTACCAAGACTGGACATAGAATTATTGCATATTTTCTGCGTTTTACCATCAATGTCTAAATGCCCGTACTCCGGTTGTAACCATTACCAATCCCAACTCGTCTGCTTTCGCGAAGACTTCAGCATCTTTCACTGATCCTCCCGGTTGGATGATTGCCGCGATGCCGTGCTTGGCGGCTTCTTCGATGGAATCGGGGAAGGGGAAGAAGGCATCGGAGGCCATCACTGCACCGCGAGATTTTTCACCCGCGCGTTTTGCCGCGATCCAAGTCGCATCTACACGACTGGTTTGTCCCGCACCAATGCCGACGGTCACACGGTCACGGGCGAAGACGATCGCGTTGCTCTTGGCGTGCTTGGCGCACTTCCAGGCGAAGAGGAGATCGCGGATTTGATCCGGTGAAGGCCTCTTCTTTGTGACGACGGTGAGATCTTTTTCGGTGACGATGCGGTTGTCCGGATTTTGCAGGAGCATCCCTCCGAACGCCGTCCGGAAGGTCGTGCAGTCATTCACTGTCAGGTTCTTATTCTCGATGACCCGGATATTTGGCTTCTGCTTGAGGATTTCGAGTACCTCTTTTCCGTACGATGGCGCAATGATCACTTCGACAAACATTTTTTGATCGATGATCTTCTGCGCAATCGCGGCGGTACACTCACGGTTCAGCGCGATGATCACGCCAAACGCACTTAATCTATCCGCGTCATATGCGCGCTGGAAGGCTTCTTCGATTTTTTCATGCGATGCGATGCCAGACGGGTTCGCGTGCTTCACGAACACGGCGGTCGGCTCCTCAAATTCCTTCACGGCCGTCCACGCACCATCCGCATCAAGAATGTTGAGGTAGCTGATTTCTTTGCCCTGCAATTTTTTCCAGGGCGCTGCGTGGTCCATCAATTCAGAACTCGCCGATTCATTCACATGCCGTTGGCCGAAGCCGGATACGATCTCGAAGAAACTTCCCCACTGGTGCGGATTTTCGCCGTAGCGGAGTGTCTGTCCACCGGTCATCATCAGACCGGCATTCTTCGCTTCACTGAGCCATGTTGTGATCATCTCATCGTACGCGGCGGTGTGGAGGAAGACCTTGGCGGCGAGGTTTTTTCGAAATTGCAGATCAGAAGGCCCGCGCTGGAGTTCAGAAATCACAGCACCGTAATCCGCCGGATCGCACACGACCGTCACCGATGCATGATTTTTTGCCGCGCTGCGCAGCAGCGTCGGGCCTCCAATATCAATCATCTCAATGTCCGGTTTTTCCGCGAATGGATAGAGATTCACGCAAACCACATCAATCGGTTCGATACCGAGGGCCTTTGCGTTCTTCACGTCATCCGCATTGTCCCGACGGTACAAAATCCCGCCCATGATCTTGGGATGCATCGTTTTCACTCTTCCACCGAAACACTCGGGAAATTCCGTCACATCCTCAACAGCGGTTACCGGGATATTGGCGGCTTTCAGCGCTTTTTGCGTGCCGCCCGTACTGAGAATTTGGTAGCCCAATGTCACGAGATTGCGGGCAAAATCCTCGATGCCGGTCTTGTCGGAAACCGATAGCAGTGCGCGCTTGGTCACGGTTGAAGTATAGGGTTTTTTCTGCTATACTAAAAGGAAATATCTCTGCCATGCCCACAGACAAAAATCCGCTTCCGGCCGCACCCGAGGACAAGTCAGTCAAGGCTACAGCGGGCAAGAAAATCCTCATCGTGGAGGATGAAAAACCGCTGGCGCATGCACTTGCACTCAAGATGGGGCACGAGGGATACGTGACGCAGATTTGCAATAACGGCGCGGAGGGTCTCAAAGAAGCACTCACCGGAGGCTACGACATCATCCTGCTCGATATCATCATGCCGGAAGTCGACGGCTTCACGATTCTCCAGGAGCTCCAGACGAAGAAGACGAAGACTCCGGTGATTGTGCTCAGTAATCTCGGCCAGGACGAAGACCGGGAGAGGGCGAAAAAACTCGGTGCCGTCGATTATTTCGTCAAAGCGAACACGCCGATTGCAGACATCCTGAAGAAAGTAAAAGAAATGATCTGAGCACTCCTGTCACACACATGAACTCCCAATTCACAATCACCAAACCACAATGGCGTTAAAAGATTCCGAACTCGGCCAGATTCTCCTCACGCTCAATTACATCAGCGAAGAGGATCTCAAAAAAGCGCAGGGTGTCGCCACGGAGCGGGCGGGTCTCTTGAAAGACGCACTCTTTGAAATGGGCCTCCTCACGCAGGATATTTTCGAGGGGGCGATGGCCGAACATTACAAACTGCCGTTCTACGACATTCACGTGTCGCCTCCCACACCGCAGCTCGTCTGTACGCTGCCCGAAGAAGTCGCGCGACAGTACTCGGCGATCATCGTGAAGCGCGATGGATCGGCCGTGACGATCGCGACGTCGGATCCCGGGAATACGTTCCTGGAGGAAGCGATGCGTCTGAACATCGATCAGCCGACCCCGCAGTTTCCCGAGCACGATACTTCGTCGCTCCGCCCCTCAGTACAGGCACCGGAAAAAGCCGCGAAGGGCATGCTCAGTTTTTCGTTCGGCGCGAAAAAGGAACCCGAAAAGCGCGCAACATTCGGCGGAACGATCGCGTACATGTATGCACCAAAAAACATCATCGAGGCGCTGTTCGTGCACTATCACAAGCCGCTGGCCACGCGCTTCCAGGCGATCATCAATGAGCAGAAGAAAGTCGCCCCTGAAATCATTACAGAAATTTTCAACGATGCAGTGGAGCTCCGCGCGAGCGACATCCACTTTGAACCGCAGGAGAAAATCGTCCTGATTCGCTTTCGCGTGGACGGCGTGATGCATGAGGCGGGGCGGCTCCCGAAGGATTACTACGAAGGCGTGGTCAACCGTATCAAGATCGAATCGAACATGCAGATCGACGAGCACTACGCTGCACAGGACGGTGCGATCCGCTGGACGACGAAAGCGGGAAACCCGATGGACATGCGCGTCTCGATCGTCCCAATCGTCGATGGCGAGAAGATCGTCGTCCGCTTGCTCTCCGAGTACGTCCGCACGCTGACGCTTCAGGATCTCGGCTTCTCCGAGGAATACCGCACAATCCTCGAAACTGCCGCGCACAAACCGTTCGGGATGATTCTCACCACCGGCCCGACGGGCGCCGGAAAATCGACGACGCTCTACGCGCTGCTCAAAATGCGCAATAAGCCCGACGTGAACATCTCCACCATCGAAGATCCCGTGGAATATAAAATTCCCGGCATCAACCACATCCAAGTCAATCAGGAGACCGAACTCACCTTTGCCAAGGGGCTCCGCGCGCTCGTGCGCCAGGACCCCAACATCATTCTCGTTGGCGAAATCCGTGACGGCGAAACGGCATCCATCGCGGTGAATGCCGCGCTCACCGGGCACCTGCTCTTCTCCACGCTCCACAGCAACGACGCATCCACAGCGATCCCGCGATTGCTCGATATGGGCGTGGAGCCGTTCCTGCTTGCGTCGACGCTGGAAGTCATCATCGGACAGCGTCTCGTGCGCCATATCTGCCCCTCGTGCCGGTACAGCTATTCCATCAGTCTGGAGGAAGCGCAAAAACTCTTCCCTGGCGCTGACAAATACTTCGTCAAAAAAGAAGACGTGCGTCTGTACCGCGGCAAAGGCTGCGAAGCGTGCGGCAACACCGGGTACCACGGTCGCATGGGCATCTACGAACTCCTCGTGATTACGCCGGAGATCGAAGAGCTCATCACGCACCGCGCGTCTGCAACTGATATTGCGAATCAAGGGCACAAGCAGGGGCTCAAACTCCTGTTCGACGACGGCTTTGCCAAGGTCCAGTCGGGCATGACGACGATTGAAGAACTCCTGCGTGTCGCCGCTCCCCCGGATCTCCTCTTCACCCATGCCGAAAAAAAGTGAATCGCCGGCACACGGCATTTGGGACGGCAATCTCGATGAGCTCCTTGCAGCTCCGGAGCATTCCCTACAGCCCGCCCCTGTTGCCGCGGTTCAATCAGTGAAAAACAAGCCGCGTGTAGACAGCCCGATCACGAAAAAAGAAACGGCATCGCCTGCACTTCTGACGATGGTCACGCAACCATCATCCTCAAAGTCCAACGTGGGGGCACCGTTACAGGCCGCGGCACCAGAGTCCGGTACGTCGCAATCGCAATCCGCGTCCGAAGTCTCGTTCAAGCCGATGATTCGTCTACAGAAGAGCGGCCTTAAAGATCTCCTTGGCTCCATCAAAACCATCGGTCTTGGACGCGAGAAGACGGCGCTCATCCAGAATCTTGCGACGATGCTCGATGCCGGGCTCCCTCTCGTCGACTCCCTCAAGACACTCCAGGCCGACACGCGCTCCCGCGCGGGCCGTAATCTTCTCCAGGGGATCGTGGATCTGGTCGAGAGTGGCAGTCCGCTCTGGCGCGCGTTTGATGACCAGCATTGTTTTTCGCCCGACGTGATCGCGCTCGTGCGCGTTGGCGAAGAGGCCGGAAGTCTCGCCCAGAACATGGGCTACTTGGCTCAACAGCAGGAAAAAGATCAGGCACTGAGATCCAAAGTGAAAATGGCGATGATCTATCCCACGATTGTTCTGACGATCATGTTCATCATCGTGATGGGGCTCGGCTTGTTCGTTCTCCCGAATCTCATCGGTGTTCTTACATCTCTCAACGTTCCGTTGCCGCTCGTTACCCGCATGGTGATCGCGTTCACGAACTTCTTCAGTACACATGGCCCTATCGCGGTTCCCGTGATGATCGCAACCATCGTCGTTATGATCATTCTGGGGAAATTCACAAGACTCAAAGGTGCCGCGCAATGGGTGATGTTCCAGATTCCGGGTATCGGAAGACTCGCCCGCGAAGCAACGATCGCGCGATTCGGCGTCATTCTTGGCGGACTCCTGCAAGCCGGTGTGCCACTCGTCGATGCCCTGCGTTCCCTTGCCGAAGTTACCTCGGTTGTCTCCTATCGCGCGTTTTATCTGTCGCTGCTGGAGCATGTGAGTTTGGGCGATTCATTCGGGAAGAGCTTCGTCGCCATTCGCGGAAGTGCGACGCTCCTGCCCATTACAGTGCAGCAATTGGTTACAACAGGGGAGCGCAGCGGATCACTCGCAAAAATTCTTCTCAAGATCGCCGATATTTATGAGAAGAAGGCGAACGACACCGCACAAAAACTCCCCGTGATCCTCGAGCCGATGCTGCTGCTGTTCATCGGCGCGCTCGTGGGGACCATTGCCATCGCCATTATCGTGCCGATTTACTCCATCGTCGGTAATGTGGCACAATAACCGGAGTATTCCCCCTTCATTGTATGCGCCGCCCCACCTTCGCTCCTCGCTCACTCCGCTCGCTCAGAGCTACGGTGGGCAGGCCCGCCTTCGCCGTTCTCGAGCTCATCATTGTGATCGGCATCCTCGCGACAATGACCAGTCTCTCTATTCCTGCGTACCGCGAATACCAGATTCGAAGCGATCTGGATCGCACGACGCAGCAGGTAACACAGGGGCTGGCCCGGGCGAAGCTCCTCTCCACATCCGGAGAACGCGATTCGGCGTGGGGGTTCTACGTCCCCTCCGGCACGCTCTATAAAGGACAAAGTTATGCCGATCGCGACGCGTCTTTCGATGAAGTCTATCCGATGCCCTCGACGATCGCGGTGACGGGTCTCCTCGATGTTGCGTATTCGCGCATCTCAGGACTCCCCGCCGATACCGGTGATATTGTCCTACGCGCTCTCAATAATGACGAGCGCATTATCCAGGTCACCATTGCGGTTGATCAGCAGTCGCTTGCGACCAATCACATGGATCTCCTCACGATCTGCCATCACAACGTCGATGCCACCACACAAACCATGACGATCCCCGATGCGACGTGGCCGTACCATCAGGGCCATGGCGATACCAACGGGGCGTGCGTGGCGCCCGCCAGCTCCAGTGCGCCAGCGAGCAGCGCTCCTGCATCTTCCTCGAGCGCGGCGGCGAGTTCGGTTGCCAGTAGCGCTCCCGCGTCGTCTTCTAGTGCCGCTGGAGGCGGTGGCGGAGGATCATCCTCGTCGGCCGGGGCATGCGGCATGTTCACACTGGCAGCTGACCAGACGATTACGCTGAGTGCCGCATCGACAGTGACATTCACCAATATGCTCTCACAGATCACCTACGGCGCCGGTGGTCCGGTGGTTCCCGTGCACCTCTGTTACAGCAAAAACAATGGATCATCGTGGTCGCCGCTCTTCGGTGGAAACGGGAACTGCAACGGCAACGGCAACGCATATGGCAATGCCGTACAACCAGCCGGTACCGATACCAAAACCGTCAGCGTGGGCGCGAATTCCGCCCTCCTCATCAAAGTAACCGGACGTTACGTGCAACATAACTGGCTCACGTTCTTCGGGTCGTTCATCAGCAATGCTTCTCAGGGACACATCATCTACCTCCGCAATGGCGATACGTTGGCCACCTATCCGGGATTCGGTTCGCAAACACCACTGAAAAATTACCTCACCGGAAAAGGCATGCTCAATGCGCAGGGGAAAATCGTCTTAACGTCCTGCCAGGTCCTTGCGGTCTCCGAACTCGGCACGCTGGGGTCTGCGTCTGCGGATTTCCAGGATGATGTGCTCCTGATGTCGTTCAACTGAAGGTATACCAGCAAAAAGTATTGATGTGATGTAAGCAACCGAAGAAAACGAAGAAACCGAGGATCCTCGGTTTCTTTGGTTGCGTCGGATTCCTCGGTTTCCTTTCCACGGAGTATCATTCCTCCCGCTGTGCTCCGTGTCTTCAATACCCTCCGATCTGGTTTCCTCCTCATGGAGGCCATCCTTGCGATCGCCATTTTCGGATTGTTTCTGACGGCGGTCGGCATGGTGCTGCTGCTCGGACAGGAGAGCTCGATTGTTGGGGGCGATCGTGTGCGCGGCGCGTCCTTCTCGGACGAACTACTCGAGGCTTCCCGCGCGATTCGTGACAGCAGTTTTGCTTCACTCACCGCGGGGGCGCACGGCGTGGCACTTAACGGTTCGCAACAATGGATCTACAGCGGCACGCAGAGCACACGCAGCGGGGGGTACATTCTTTCGGCGACCGTTACCTCGCTTGGGAGCGACTGGGTGCGCGTGTCGGCGCAGACGAAATGGAAACATGGGTACAACCGTTCCGGGAGCGTACTCCTCACAACCGAACTCAGTGACTGGCGCGCGCAGCGGGCAATCGGTGACTGGTCATCCATTGCGGTGGATGGCAGTTACGTGGATGGCGGCAGTCCACTCTTCAACGCTGTCGCGATTGCCGGCAACTACGCGTACGTCACGAGCGATACGTCCAGCGGTGGAGCGGGTCTGTACGTTTTCGATATTTCTAATACCGCGTCGCCCACGCGTGTTGCGGACACCTTCAATCTCGGCACGTCGGGATACGGAATCGCTGCAAAAGGGAAAACACTCTACGTGGTCACGGGAGACGCGACGCAGGAAATCCGCGCCTACAACATCACGACCCCCACGGCTCTCGCGGCGGACAAACTGATCGCCAGCCACAACCTCTCCGGTTCAAGTTTGGCACTCTCGCTCTCCCTCCACGGGCAGACGCTGCTTGTCGGCACGCGTGCCGACGCAACGTGGAATGAGCTCTACACGTTCAATGTGCAAAACACCGGCGCGATTCTCCCGCTCTCGTCGCTCGAAGTGGGATCCAGCGTCAATGCAATCGCCCTCACGGGAACGTCGGCGATCCTAGCGACGGGCGACACCGCAGCCGAAATGAAAACCGTGCAAATGAGTACGACGGGGAATCTCATGACCGTGACGAACGGCGACTACAACGTGACGAGTACCGAGGCAGGACTCTCTGTTGCCGCAACGGGAACATCGGCGGTGCTTGGGCGACAGAAAGGATCGATTCAAGAGTTCGCGCTGTTCGATATGCGCACCGGAGGAGGCTCTCCACCGGGTGCGCCGGGGCCGTGGTATCACGAGGGGAGCGGCAGTCTGGTCGGCGTCGATGCGGACCCGGGCAAATGTTACGGGTTCCTTGCCGCCGTCTCCGGGCGCAAGGCGCTCCAGGTGGTCAATCTCCGTGATACCTCACTCACCGAACTCACGACCTACACTTCGACGAGCGGGTATCCACGCGGCCTCCTCTATGACCCCGTGCGTGACCGGGTGTA
>JAHFJP010000014.1:0-9490 GCA_023245765.1 Candidatus Peribacteria bacterium | reverse complement strand
TTTGTCTTCCTCTTGAGCGTTCTTGTCATCGGCGTGATCGTCACGGAAATGGCGATGTCGCTGATTCTTCTCGGTATCGCCGCGCAGCAGAGCGGGTTGACCGTAGTGCAGACGGCACAAGCATTCGAAAACGCACAGACATGCGCTGAACGTGCACTCAGAAATCTGCGTGCCGATCTTTCCTACGATGGAGGCGAGACAGCCGTTCTTGAAAACGGCAGCTGCTCCATCGCGCACACGGGGGGATCCGGCAACGCCGACCGCACTCTCTGTGTACAGGGCCAAAGCGGCCGCAGCACGCGACGGATCGAGATCGGCATTCGTCAAATCTATCCATCAGTGAAGATCACCTCGTGGCGCGAAGTATCCTCCTTCACCCTCTGTCCATGATCCGGCTTCGCCCTCTGTTTCACCGGCAACAATGGAAGAAGAATGTTTTCTTGAAACTGAGCAAGGCTTCGCCGCGATTGCGCCATGGCTCAACTCTCATCGAGCTCCTCCTCTTCATGGCGATCCTCGCAGCCGTCGGCGTCTCGATGTTGCCGCTGCTCTTCTCAGCAACGGAAGATCGTCTCCTGCAGCAGACGGTGGCGACAGTGGAACAGAATGGCGTCCAGCTCCTGCAGACGATCGGTTATCACGTTCGTCACGCCGAAAAGATCGTCGCGCCCCTGGCACGGGAAAACGGGTCGGTCCTGACATTGCAGACGGAATCTGGGGGTACGAATCCCACCATTATTGGTATCAGTAGCGGAGCGCTGATTCTCATTCGGGGTGCATCGCGTCAGGTGATCAGCTCATCGCAAGTGGCAGTGGAAAGCTTTACTGTCCAAAACACGTCGACGACCGAAGGACGCGGGAGCGTCCTTGTACGCTTCCGTCTGTCGCGAACCATTCGCCTGCAGGCACCGCGCAGATACGGTCAGTCATTTGAGGGCGTCTTCACGACATTCCCCGATGACGCGTTGCAGGGTGATGATTGCCAGTGTGCACAGCCGGGATGTGCAAGCGCGTCGCTGTATGTGTGGCAACTATGTGAGTCAGGCACATGTGAAACGGCACAGACGCAACTGCAATGTCCGTAGCCGAACCATGCAGCGTCCCTACTTTGACGACAACCATTCTTTTGTTTCGCAGTGGTGGCATATGGCTAGTGCATCACTGCAAAAACAGGGGGGGTCAAGTGGAATCCGGTCTTCCGACCGGTGGAATTGGTATAGTTTTGCGCGATGTACAGAGGCGCAGCCTCCTTTTTCATCCCTTCCCTCCTTCCCTATGCTATCCCGTTTGTCCCGCGGCTTTACGCTCATCGAGCTCCTGCTCGTGATCGGTATCATCGCGATTCTTGCCTCGATCGTCATCGTCGCCATCAACCCGACCAAGCAGCTTGGTGACGCGCGTGATGCACAGCGCCGCTCCGATGTGAACACCATCCTTAATGCGGTCTATCAGTACGCGATCGATAACAACGGCAATCTGCCTTCGGGAATCCCAACGACGAACGCAAAAATGGTCTGTCAGTCGAGTCTTGATCCCGCCACCTGCGAGGGCGCCGGATACCTCGGCGTCAATCTCCGAATGCTGACCGGTGCTTATCTGACCGGTATTCCAAAGGATCCGAAAGTCACCGCAACCGGCACCGGCACACGCTACAACATCGTGCAGGATGCAAACGGTCGCATCACGGTTTCTGCTCCGGGAGCGGAGCGGGGAACGATCAGTGTGACGCGATAATTCTTCTCTCGTTATCCGAAAGACACCCCTCTCTGAGGGGTGTTTTTTAATCCATTCGCGCATGTGGGTCTCAATGGATAAACGTCGAGATTTCTGCTATAATAAGGGGAAAACACTATGCCTTCACCGACGATTTCCCAGGGGCAGAATTTCGTTCCGAAGACCTCCATTCGACGGAAGGTGCTGCAGCAGTCAGTGCTGCTCGTCACGTTCTGCGTTCTCCTGCTTGGAGGACTTTCGTTCTTCATCATCCGTTCCTTCCAAGAAGGATTTTCACCCGATGCGGAAGGAACAATCTTCGTTCTCCAATTGCTCGGCATCACCGTGCTCCTCCTCAGTGGGTTGCTCTTTTTGCTCGCATTGCTCCTCGGGACTCTGCTCGCGCGCGGACTCACGCGGCCGCTCCAGGAACTCACCGCGAAAGTAGGCGCCCTCACGCCGGGGACCTGGCGTTTTGAGCGCACAGTGCATACAGGTGATGAGGTGGAAGCACTCGACCGTGTCATTGATGATCTCACGCGGCGTCTTCGCGATGCGTACGAACATCTGGAAGAAAAAGTCACTGAGCGCACGCGGCAGCTGCGCGAAGAGTCCGCTCTTGATCGCGCCATTCTCGAAAGCATCGAATACGGCGTGCTCGCGATGGATCAGGCCGGCATGGTCAACGATGCCAACCCTGCGGCCTGCGCGCTTCTTCAGGCCGAACGCGGACAACTCCTCGGGAAGTCCGGTACCGATATTCTCCCGCTTTCCCAGCGCAGAGGGCGCGAGGCCGGTGCGCAACATCCGGTGCTGACGGTTCTCCGGACACGAACGTCGTGGCGCGCACATCCGTCGCATCATCTCAGCCTGCAGCAAAAGGATGGTACTGCGTTGCCGATCAGCCTCCTCATCGTGCCACTGTGCTCATCCGACCGCTGCTTCGGTGCCATCGCCGTGATCCAGGACCAGACGCTGGAGCGTCAGATTGACTACATGAAGTCCGAGTTCATATCGCTCGCAAGCCATCAACTGCGGACGCCGCTCTCCTCGATCCGCTGGTACATCGAAATGCTCCAGAGCGAAGACGGAACATTCACGAAGGAGCATCAGTCGTATCTGCAGGAAGCCGATATCGCCTCCAACCGCATGGCCAATCTTATCGATGCGCTGCTCCATGTTGCCAAGCTCGAAGATGGCGGCCTTATCGCGGATAAAAAGAAGAGTGACTTGCAGCCTTTCTTCAGTCGGATCATCCATGGATGGAATGTGACTGCGAAAGAGAAGGGGATTTCGCTCACCGCCGATGTTCCTGCAGATCTCCCTCATATTGTCACCGATCCCATCCTGCTCGAAATCGTGCTGCAGAATCTTCTTGCAAATGCCTTTAAGTATTCTTCCACAAAGAAGCCAGTGACGATCCGCGTTGTTCCCGAAACAGCCTGTTTGAAGATCATCGTGCAGGATCAGGGCCTCGGTATCCCCCAGAGCGAACAGAAGCGCATTTTCCAGAAGTTCTTCCGCGCCAAAAACGTCCGCGAGATCGATACCGATGGCACAGGCCTTGGCCTCTACATGAGCAAGACGATCGTCGAAAATTTGGGCGGCACCATCACATTCAGGAGTGACGAGGGAAAGGGGAGTGAATTTACGGTGACGTTGCCGCTATGACTGGAGCCGCTTCCGGGATTTGAACCCGGGACCCCCTCATTACAAGTGAGGTGCTCTACCACTGAGCTAAAGCGGCACAGATGAAGAATACCGTTATTGAGAAAAAATCCGAAATATGCGATACTGGTAATTCCCGCTCTTTGGATGATCGCTGCGCCCCTTGAGGGCGTAGAGGAACGTCCGGGCACGACTGGAACGCTTAGTGGGTAACGCCCACCCATGCGCCCCATATACGGCAAATGCGCATGCGGACCAGTGCCACAGAGACGAGCCCCCAGTTTTATTACTTGGGGCATGTGAAACGCCTCCGGCTTGAACGGAGGACCGACCGAAAGGTCGATCGGTAAACTCTAGGTCGTGCAAGGAGGATTTGGGTGAGTGGACTATCTGATGGTTCCGTCAGACCACATACCCCTCCGCTAGAGGTCGGTAGCGATACCGATCCCAGAGAGATGATCATCACCGGTGACGAAAGTCATCGCGTACAAAACCCGGCGTATAGAAGAGCGGGAACAGAGCAAGCGGCGAAAGCCGCTTTTTCTGTATGGGGATATGAAGTGGCGGACGGTGATCTACGAAATGCGCTGTTTACCGCGCTTCGAGATAAAAAATAAGCAGCGTTCTCCGCTACACTGCTCCTATGAAGAAATCCGAGGCGATCTTCGGCGTCGCGCGGGTCCCGCTGGATGCTCTGGCGGTCTTTGCCGCGCTGCTGCTCAGTTACCGCTTGCGGCAGCTGAATATCGACTTCATTCCCGGGAAAAATCTGGCGGATGCCAGCGGCACGTTGCCACAGATGCAGTGGTATCTGATTCACTTTGTTACACCAAGCATCGGAACATTCATCGTGCTGAGCGCGCTGCTTGGACTCTACACACTCGAGTCGACGATGAGTGCGTTCCTCGAAATGGGACGCGTGATCCTTGCGGCGGCGCTATGGGTGGTGCTCGTGATCGCGTGGTACTTCCTGGTCCGCAAGCAACTCTTCTTCTCCCGTGCGCTGCTCCTCTACGGAACAGGGCTCACGGTGATGTTCGTGATTCTTGGGCGCAGCGCACTCACGCTCCTCCAGCGCTCGATGCTCCGCGCGGGCATGGGCCGGCGCATCGTCGTGTCACTGGGGATACAGGGGCTCACCGATGCCTCACTCGATACGCTCCAGCACGACAATCACTATGCGTACCTGGGGCATCTCTCCGATCTCGAAGGTCTCAAGCGCATGATGCACCATCATCAAGAGATCGATCTGGTGCTCCAAACCGATCCCAACCCCCGCAGTGATGCCACTGTCGCACTCATCAACTACTGCCGAAGCCATCAGGTGGGGTACGCATTCCTGCCGCCGGTTCTCGCGGATGTTCCGCACCAATTGCGCGTGGAACGCCTGGGCCTGCTCCCCATGATCCGCTTTCAGCCAACGCCGCTGGATGGGTGGGGGAGAGTACTCAAAAGGGTCTTCGACATCGTTGTGAGTGCATGCGCCCTCGTCGCCCTCTCGCCCCTCTTTACCCTTTTTGCCCTCCTTGTCCTTCTCGATGGCGGCTGGCCGGTTCTCTACGTTTCCACACGCGTGGGAGAGAGTGGCAGAAAGCGCATCTCTATCCTCAAATTCCGTTCGATGAATAAAGATGCCGACAGTCGCAAGGGCGATCTGCTTGCACTCAATCACCGCCGCGACGGGCCGCTCTTCAAGATTCACAACGATCCGCGCGTCACACGCACCGGGCGGTTCCTCCGTCGCTGGTCGTTCGATGAGCTCCCGCAACTCTGGAACGTCCTCGTCGGCAATCTTTCCCTTGTCGGTCCGCGGCCGCATTTGCCGGAGGAGGTCGAGCGCTACAGCCTTGAACAGCGCCGCGTGTTCGCTGTGAAACCCGGCGTCACGGGTCTCGCGCAGATTTCCGGCCGGTCCGATCTCAGCTTTGAAGAGGAGGTCAAACTGGATCTGCAGTACATCGAGGAATGGTCGATTCTCCTCGATCTCTGGATTCTGTGGAGGACTGTTTTTACGGTGTTTTCGAGGAAAGGCGCTGATTGATAATAAAATCAATATATGATATAATAATTAAGAAATTTCCCAAACACAAAATGATAGAGAGACCTTCAGCACGAGTAATACTCAATGACATTCATAGTGGCGTCGGTGTGGGTCAGCGTCAGGTACTCACAGAACAAGACAGGAAGCTCATTGTTGAAGGACAGACAGATCAAGTTATAGCTCTATGGCGCAATCATATTGATGGTACGACAGAGACACGAAGAGAGTATGACGAAGTGATCGCTCGTGTTCGTGATGAGATAGAGGCGTATCGTCTACGTCTTCGCATGTAATAGTGGCATACAGACAGTACGCGTGTGTTTGGATTTAAAATAGCGTCATCTGGTCTTTTTTTGACTTCCGTGTTTTCTTCGACGTGGATTCCGGTGAACCGGATAGCGGCGTGGACACGAAGGTCGGCGCATCCATGGATTTTGTCGCAGTAGCCTTCGCAGCAGAAACAGATGCAGATGTTGGCGCTTGTTCACCGGCGAATTGCATCAGGTACTCCCGTACCGTCTTCCCGTATGCCTTTGTGCCGATGCGATCATCGAGCAGGCGCACGTCGCCATTTCTAGTCTTGATTCGTGCATATGTTCTGAGTAACCGGAAGAGCCGGTGCAGCGTCCGCGGCAGAGCGTAATCGCTGAAGGCGTTGCCGTAGAACTGGGAGCGGCGGCTCAGAACGGTGTGGTTGGGGTGATCAAAGGGCAGCGTCTTCAGAATCAGGTGATGCACGGTGTCTTCGGGCAGATCTACGCCCTCGAACATCCACGGCGTGATCAGCCAGACCGCGGGCGCTTTCGCTGCCAGGAATTCCGCGGTCATCCGTCCCATCCCGCCGCCCATGCCCTGGCAGATCATCGTCGCGCCTTTGGCCTCAAGAGCCTCCGCATATTTCACATAGAGATCTTCAATTGCGCCTTTGCCCGGGAGGAGCATCACGGTTTTGCCGGCGGGAGGATTGGTCAGGAGTTCCTCGAGGTTCGGATGCGATTCAAAGGAGATGAGCATGCCGCGCAGGGACGGTTCGCGAACCGCCCGTACATCCGGATGTTGATTCGGCGGCAAAATTTCGGGAAGCATCGATGTCGAACCCTGTGGGATGAGCAGCGTCGTCGGGAATCGCTTGAAGAGATGCTCGCTGAGCAGCAGGCCGATTCTCTCCGGCACCGACTGCAGCACCTGGCTGCCATTGGGTTTCTGCTCAATCCACGCGATGCGGTGGGGAAGATTTTCGAACTGAAGGATGCGATGGAGATCTTCGAGATGACGGAGCTGCTGGTCAGACCACCGTTGTGATGCGATCACTTCATCGAGCAGTGACCGGAGTCCTTTGGTTTCCGGCGACTGCAGATCGGAATGTGCCAGGTAGCGGATATCCTGGAATTGCCGGATTTTTTCGACCCAGAGCGCGAGCGTATCGGTGAATCGCGTGAGGAGTGGATTGCCCTGCGACGATGCGCGGATGTCGTCCATCGCGCAGTACCAGCCAAATGCTTTCGTCGATGTGTCTTCCAGCATCGATGCGTCATCAATGATTACATGCGCCGCGCTCGCCATCGCCTTTGCGCCGGGATGCTCCGGATCCTGCAAAAATTCCAACAGTTCGCGGTGATCGAGCAGCACGACGTTCGGCAGATCATTGAACTGATCCAGATACGCTTTGGATGCCGCTGTGCAGCTCAGTTTGCCGTTCCACACAGCATCTTCTCCGCCGTGCAGAGGGAATTCATCGCGGCGGGTCGGTTCATACCAGGCAAGCTTGAGCGCGAGCGTCGCTTCGTCGGCGGTATATTCTTTCTGTTTCGAAAACCGCAGCACGGCATCGACGTCGATCAGTGCATGCGGGGGGTGCAGTACGCGGATGTTCTTCATGAGTGTCCCTGGCAACCGGCGAAGAACCGGGCGAAGACTCTTCACGGCGATCCAATGACGTGTGGAGGAGTCTTTCAGCGCTCCTTCAATGACAGACTGCAGATGCAATGGATCCAGCGGTTCATCCAGAAGCTCAGGCTTTCCCTTCGCTGGCACCTTCATCGCAATGACATCACGGGAACCGGAGGGGATACTGGAATGTTCGTTCCAGTGAAGCCATTTCGGCTCTTTTTTCGCAGTCGGCGCAGGGAGTGCGTCAAACAGCATCTTGTAGCCCTTCGGTCCGCGCTCCATGATCGCATCAGCGAGGTCGTGCAGATCTTTGGGCAGCTCTAGCAGCCGTTCCCAGCATTTTGAGAGAAGCTCGAGCGTCGCGCGGACGTCGCCGAGCGCGCGGTGCGGCGGATTATGGTTGAGCTTCAGGACCGTGCTCAAATATCCGAGCGAGTAGCTCTCCAGTTCCGGGAACACGAGCGATGCCAGCATCGAGGTATCGATGTAGGGCCTCTCACTCAGATCGATCTCTTCGCCTTTCAACATTCCGATATCAAATGGAATGTTTTGTCCGACCAGCAGTGCGTCATCGGGGAGATGCGAAAGAATCTCGTCGCGATGATCGGCGAGCGGCGGTTTGCTCTGCAGATCCGCGGTCTTGATCCGCGTCAGCACCTGCACCACCGGCGGCACTTCTTTGTGATGGAAGAGCTGTTCGTATTCTTTTCCCGGTTTCCCGTCGCGCACCTGTGTACTCGCGAACTCGATCACCCGGTGCACCCGCGGCACGAAGCCGGTCGTCTCTGTATCGAGGACGACGAGGGGGAGGGGAGGGAGCTTCACGTAAGAAGCATAGAGTGGCTTTGGCCATGAAGAACAGCACTGATTTGACAATAATTCTATATTTATTATTGTATCAATTATGCGCCCAGCCACTCGCGTCAGAAATTCTATCGAGAAGCACCTCCAAAAGTCTCCTGCTGATACTCAGGCATGGGCTGCCTATATCGCATCGAGTAACAAGTATCAAAATTTTCGCGATCATGATCACCCCATGGCACATCAGGTGCATCGACAGTTGGAGCGCATGACGAGGGGGATCCAAGAGCTTGTGTTGGATTTTTTGCAGCATGAACTTCACACCGGCGGATATGGCATACCGCGTCTTGCGCCCGGTCCTCTAGGCATGTTTCAAACGCCGGAACGACATGAGAAACAATGGACATGGAACAGTGGCGATCAAAAACTTCTTTTATCGAGCACGTTTCGTCCTCGCCACAAGGCTCACCAAGAACATCAGATTTGCATACGAAAGCTCGACTGCGGTACTCCAATAGTAGGTTTGTCTGCCTACTTGACTGCCATTTATGGGAAATTTGTTCCATCGGAAGGATTGCTTCACCCAAAATCCAGCGCGATAGAGTGTCTCGAAATATTGGCATATCTGTCAGAGGTGAATCGAGGCCAAATGTATCGACTGACTCATGAACATCCCGGTCGCTCAGAGCGGCGGACACCTGTCCACTATTCCGGGGAGACCACCGAAACAGGTCTAGCAGTCATGCATCAGCTTTTTGGGCTACAGAACGATCTCCAGAGCACTATCGGCAGTCATCGCAGGCTCGTGCGGCCGGCGTAGGTTTTCTATGCGCTGGGGCTTATGGCTTGGGATAGGGCAGAGATAGTATTGCAATTTTAAAAAAAACTAGCAAAATAGGTGATATGACCTATCATCAGGAACTTCTCACGGCGGGGAGCGATCATGATGTTGCTGTTCCCTATGATGGCGGTGAACTTGAGGAGGCAGCCTATTTCCGTGATACCGTCGAATTGGGTCAGCATATTCTCGAAGTAGCAAAGCATCAGGAGGCACAGAGGAGACTCCAGAAAATGCGGGAAGAATGTAGGCAGCCGATCTCCGGAGTCGAACTCCGGGAGACGAGTGTTGGAGAAGGGGACGATGTTGGCGACGGCGAACTCTCGATTCTCGTTGCGCAGCAGACCTGCGCGAATGTGGAGGGTGCTTTGCAGGAACTGCTTCGGCGCAGACAAATTCAGGAAGTCACAATGCTTGCGTGAAGTTCAAAAAGAAACGAGCTCCCAAGGGAGCTCGCGTCTTTTTCATTGGTGATGGAACGTATTAACTCTGATAGCTCGTCGATTTAACCGTCGTTTCCGGATACTCGACCCAGAGGT
>JAHFJP010000013.1 GCA_023245765.1 Candidatus Peribacteria bacterium | reverse complement strand
GACAGCGACGAAGACTGGGATTGTTACTACAGCTACAGCATCAACGGTTCCAAAAACTGCATGGACTGCTACCGGGTCCGCAAGTGCGAGCTCTGCTATGAATGCGTTGATTGTCTGCAGTGCTACGACTCGCGATTCCTGCAGGACTGCAGCAATTGCTCGGGAAGTTTTTTCCTCAAGAGCTGCATCGGTTGCCGCAACTGCATCCTCTGCAGCAACATGGTCAACAAGGAGTACTGCATTGAGAACAAACAGGTCACCAAAGCTCAATATGAGGCAGTCGCCAGCCAGCTGCGCTCAACGGGAGCGATCGAGAAGACGCGCGCGCATTTTGAGACCTTCAAGGCGAAGTTTCCGCAGAAATTCATGCACGGCATCCAGAACGAAAATGCGACCGGCGACTACCTCACACATTGCAAGAATGCGCACCACTGCTTCGATTCCAGCAATCTCTGGGATTGCCGATACGTCTTCCAGGCATTCAATCCGCTCAAGACGGCACAGGACATTCAGGAATGCGGTGATGCCGAGCGTCTCTACGAATGCTCCTGTCTCGGCTACAACGCCTACGACCTGCGCTTCTGCATGTTCACATTGGCCGATTCGGCACAGCTGAGTTACTGCATGAACTGTCCGCACTCCAAGAACTGCTTCGCGTGCATCGGACTCCAGCACAAGCAGTACTGCATCTTCAACAAACAATATACGAAAGACGAATACGAAGCGCTTGCCGGAAAGGTGATCGACGCAATGCGCAAGACGGGTGAATGGGGAGAGTTCTACCCCGTCGGGTTCGCGATGTTCCCCTACAACGAAACGATCGCACAGGAGCAATTCCCGCTGACAAAAAAAGAAGCGACGCAGCGCGGGTACGCCTGGCGGGATCCTGATGCCCGCGAGTACCGCCCGCAGACCGTCGCACTGCCCGAGACGATTGATACCGTCACGGAGAAGATCGAGGACGAGGTCCTTGCCTGCCGCGCCTGCAAGCGCAATTACAAAGTCATCGCGCAGGAGCTGGCACTCTATCGGCAGCTTAAGACCCCCGTGCCGCCACTGTGTTTCTACTGTCGCCACACGAACCGGCGCATGATGCGTAATCCCCGCACGCTCTACGACAGAAAGTGCACGAAGTGTCAGAAGGAGATCCGGACAACATATGCGCCTGACCGTCCGGAGATCATCTACTGCGAGTCGTGTTATACGCAGTCCCTGACATGAATATGGAAAAATCCTGCACACAGTGCGGCTTGAACTTCATGGTCGCGAAAGAGGACTTGATCTTCTACGAAAAAATTTCACCGGTGTTTGGCCAGAAGAAATGCCCGATCCCCCCTCCCACGCTCTGCCCCGAATGTCGCCAGCAGCGCCGGATGAGTTTTCGCAATGAGCGGCATCTCTACAGGAGGAAATGCGATGTGACTGGCAAAGACATCATCTCGGTGTTCCCTCCGGATTCACCGTACAAAGTCTGCGACAAAGATCATTGGTACAGCGAGAAGTTCGATCCCTTGAGCTACGGACGCCCGTATGACTTCTCGGTATCGTTCTTCGATCAATTCAAAAAACTGTCGCTGGAAGTCCCCCTCGCCTCGCTGCGCGTCGAACTCTCGGAAAACTGCGACTTCAACAACGACATGCGCGAGTGCGGCAACTGCTACCTCTGCTCACGCACGCACTCATCGCAGTCGATGATGTACACGTACCGCGGCAACAAGAGCAATAACTGCGTCGACTGCATGCAGGTGACGGACTGCAGCTTCCTGTACGAATGTGTTGAATGCGTGAACTGTCAGGACAGTCGTTACCTCTTCTTTTCGAGCGACTGCGCGACATCGGCGTTTCTGCTTGATTGCCGTAACTGCATGGATTGTTTTATGTGCTGCAACTTGCGCAAGAAGCGCTACTGCTTCCTCAATGAGCAACTGACGAAAGAGCAGTACGAGAAGAAGCTCAAGGAGTTTGATTTTGGATCGAGGCGGATGGTCCAGGTAGCGCAGAAGATGTACGCGGGGATCCGGAGGAAGGCGATCCGCCGGAATCTGATGATCGTCGGGTGCGAGGACAGCACGGGCGATAATCTCTTCAACTGTAAAAATTGCCATGACTGCTTCGGCGTCCAGAAGTCGACGGACTCCAAATATCTCTGGGACGTGAAACTGCATCATGACTCGATGGATGAATATTCCGGAGGACGTGATAGCGAGCTCATGTATGAGACGACATCTGGATCGGGATCCTACAACTGCCTCTTCTGTCTGCGTGCCGCGGAGTCTCAGAATGTCCTCTACTCCTGGTTCATCACGGCATCAAAAAATATTTTCGGCTCGATCGGCATCCGCCGCGGCAAGTACTGCATCCTGAACAAAGAATATGCAAAAGAGGAATATGAAAAACTCATGCCGCGGATCATTGAACACATGCAAAATGACAGTACGCTTGCCCTGAACCGGAGCGAAGCGACTGGTTCATGGGGGGAATTTTTCCCGGCTTCCCTCTCTCCTTTTGGATACAATGACACTGTTGCAAATGAGTATTTTCCGCTCTCCCAAGCCAAAGCGAAGACTATCGGCTACCGATGGCAAAAGGATGAACCCAAGGCGTCGCGTGATCAGATCTACGCGGTGCCCGACAAGATTGATGAGGTGAAAGATGACGTGACCGCGCAGATTCTCCGCTGCGAAGAGTGCAAGAAGAACTACAAGATCGTGCCGCAGGAACTCAGCCTCTATCGTGAGCGCCGGATTCCCCTCCCCGACTGTTGTGTAGACTGCCGGTACCTGAAGAGATTCGCGGAGAAGAATCCGATGCGACTCCGGTCGGGAAAATGTGACAATTGTGGAAAGACGATGCAGACGAGTTATCCGGAAGAGACCGACATGCATATCTATTGCGAATCGTGCTATCTCAACGCTCTCCCCTGACATGTTCTACTTCTACGCCTTCGGCTCGATGCTCAGCTACACGGTGCAGCAGACGCTGCTCATCCGCTATGCGCGCAAAATCGACGGGCTGAGCTTGGCGTTCTACCGCAACATGTCGTTTGTCATCACGCTCCTGCCACTACTGATCAACGCAAAGACGAGCGACTTTGCAGTGATGGCGGCCCACTGGCAGATGCTCGCGCTTTCGGGGCTCTGCGGCGCCGTGTACCTCGCGCTGATCTACGGATCGTATGCGTACCTGCCCGCGGGAATCTGCTCGAGCGTCTCCAAAGCGGTGGCAACAGTCGCGATCGTGCTCTTTGGGTGGTTCCTGCTCGGTGAAGTTCTTTCTCCGCTGAGCATGCTGCTGATCGGCGTCATCATCGCGGGATGCGTGACAATCGGACTCCAGCACCGCCATCTCCCGCATTTGGATGTCCGCTTCGCGCGGGGAGTCATGCTCGTGATGGTCGCAGCAATCCCGGTCGCGTACCTGACCTACGCACTCGCTGTGTTGAGCCGCGAAGCGAATCCGCTTGTGGCCGGATATTTTTGGGAGATCACGATTGCGATAGCGTGCGGTGCTCTTCTGATTTTCCGGAAAATCTTCTTTGGAAAGAGTGTGAAAAAGATTGATGGCCGGACGTTCCTGATGATCGCCACATGTTCGTTCCCGACTCTCCTCGGCACGGGAATGATGAGTATGGCGTCGAGCCTGGGTCCCATCGGGATCATGAACGCGATTTCCTGCGGCACGCTCGTCGTCACATCGCTGCTCGCATGGATGTGGTATCACGAAAAACTCTCCGCCGGGCAGTGGCTCAGCATGCTCGTGATCATCGCGGGGATCGTGGGGCTCAAGTTTGTGTAGCCTCCGGCTCCTTCACATACTGAAACGTGAACAGACTGATGAGCACGAGGATCGCGAGTGCGAACACCGAGAAGCGGTATTTGTCGTCACCGTAGGATGCAAAGATGAACGCCGTCGTGCTCCAGATCAGCGGTCCAAAGACCGAGGCTGTCCGCTCGAAGAGTGCGTACAGACTGAACATTTCGGCCTGTTTTTCCGCCGGAACGATTGCCGAATAGAACGCTCGGGAAAGCGCAAAGAGCGCGCCGAAGCCAAAGCCGTTGAGTGCGACGAGAATCGTAAAGAGCAGCGGCGTACGCGCAAACCCAAACCCGGCGAGGACGACAAACCAGAAGGCAATGCACGCGGTCACACCCCGCTTGCGGCTGCCGCAAATCCGCACGATGAGCGGACCGGCCAGCGCACCGACAATGCCCGCAACGATCGCGAACATGAATGTCATCGTCTTTGCCGCGTCATCCATGTGCCCAACGGCCTGCAAGTAGAACGACGCGAAGAGCGTAAGCGTGAGCAGCGCGTCGGCGAAGAGCGCGTACGTGATCAAATACGGCAGAACGCCGGGGTACCGGCGGATGTGACGGAGATCCTTGATCGTCTCACGGAGCGTCTTGCCGATTTTGTCGCTGCGCCCTTCCACGGGCTGCTCACGGAAGAAGAGGAAAACGGGCAGTGAAGACAAAAAGAAGAGAACACCTGCGGCGAGGAACACTCCCCCTTTGCCGCCGATGCCGAAGAACGACATCGTGCCTTTGGAAATCGGCATCACGAGGAGCAGTCCCGCCACATTCCCGATCTGCCCAAGTGCTCCGCCGAACCCCGAAATTTTTTCGAGAGAGCCGGTGCCGGTCGTGAGCGACCGCAGCAGCGCGTCATAGAACGCGAAGCACGACATGTAGAAGAGATTGAAGAGCGAGTAGAGAACGAAGACGAATATCGTAACGGGCAGCGTGAATGTGGGAGCGATGGCGGCAACAACGCCGAGTCCGAGCAGCGCCAAAATGCTCATCATCGTGCAGACCGCCAAAAACGGCAGTCGCCGCCCGCGGTCATCGGACATCCGTCCGAGGACCGGCAGGACGATGAGCATCGCGACCGTCGTTGCCGCCACCGAGACACTCATCCACGCATCGGATGCATGCTGCTGCGCGATAAACCAGAGCGCGAAGTGAAACGACACATTCACGAACGCGATCGAGTTCGCAAAATCGTAGAACGCCCAGAGCCAGATGTTGCGGCGACGGATAGAAGCTGCGAGATGTGACACATAGTCAGTGTAGCGGGATGAGAAGATTTGCATTTTATAAATAATATTATTAAATATACAAAATCACCCAAGTGTTCCACGACCCCGTGGAACCGGAAATAGCTCTATTTGAAGCCAAAAAACAGGAATATGAAAAACAATCTGTTGCGCACCCCCTTCTGCGAGATCTTCCCCTCACGTTGTATGGCCTCATGCCTGTTGATACTCACCAGCTTGAGGAGATTGTGCTGCAACGCCAGCCGGAAGTGGTGCAGGACCCCTCTGTGGGCCTGGCATCGGCTGATACTCGGGAACGAGCGACTGATACGGTGGGAAATGCGCTAACGGCAAGAAACCGGCAACTCGATGCGGCCGTCCGCAGCCGCCTGGCCCAAAAAAAGGCCGAGGCGCGGGAAAAACACCTGCCCGACCTCCTCTCGTATGCGCTGCCGCGCCTGGAACGAGAATTGCAACAGCTGCTGCCGGACCCCGCCGCGCAACTGACGCTTTCGATCCCCCCAACAGACGTGCAGGCGACGCAGAACATCGACGTCTGCTGCACGATGGTCGCGCTGGCCCGGGCACAGAAGCGCAATCCCGCGGATGTCGCGCGCGAAACGGCCGAGACGTTTTCGTCGCACCCGCTGGTGGCGCAGGCAACCGCGATGGGTCCGTTCGTGAACATCCGGCTCGAGCACACCGGCTTCGCACGGATGTTGCTCGATCAAGTCCGGGAGCAGAAAGATCACTACGGTTCCTACGACGAAGGGAAGGGCGACGTGGTTCTGGTCGATTACTCGGCACCCAACGTCGCCAAGAACATGACCGTCGCGCACCTGCGTTCAACGATCATCGGACATGCTCTCTGTAATCTGCATGAAGCAGCGGGGTATGTGTCGCTGCGGGTTAATCATCTGGGTGACTGGGGAACGCAGTTCGGCAAAATCATCCACCAGTATCGCAAAGAAGTCCGTGACGGCGGGGACGAATTTCTGCGGAAATTGGAAGAGAATCCGGCGGCAGTGCTGATGGAGATCTACCGGGCGTTCGTCGCGAAGGAGAAGGAGGATACGACCGCGGTGGCCGAGGCACGCGATATCTTCCTCAAGCTAGAAAAAGGAGATCCTGAACTCACGGCGCTGTGGGAGAAGTTCCTGGCATGGAGCATGAAAGATTTTTCCCATGTGTACGAGCGCCTGCAAATTGAATTTGACGCCACTCAGGGCGAGAGCTTCTACGAAGACCGCATGGAACCCGTGATCGCCGATGGTCTGGATAAGCAGGTTCTGCGGAAGAATGATGATGGTGCGGTCGTGTTCCCCGGCCAGCCGCTCTACGACCCTTCGAGCGGAAAAATGAACGACAAAATGATGAAAGGGAAAGACAACGCGTACCGGGAGGAGGTGATCCTCAAGCCTTCGGGCGGCACGGTGTACCTCACGCGCGATCTTGCCGCGATCCGCTACCGGACCCAGGAGCTGGGTGCCGCAAAGATCCTCTATGTGATCGGTAAAGAGCAGCAGCGGCACTGCCTGATGCTCTTTGGTATGGCCGAGCAGCTCGGGTATATCAAGCGCGGGCAGGCCGAGCATATCGACTTCGGGCACTTGAACATCGACGGAAGGAAGATGAAGTCGCGCGGCGGGAAGATGGCGCTACTCAACGATGTGTTGGACGAATCGATTCAGGCAGCGGAAGCCGTGATCCGCGAGAAAAACACCGGCGCCGACGGCCGGTCGGCGCAGATGGCGGACGCAGATGTGGCGGACACGGCAAAAAAAGTCGGCATCAGCGCGATCATCTTCAACGATCTGCGCCAGGACCGGCGGCGGGATATCGAATTCTCGCCGGACACCGCTAAGCACGTCGAGTCAGGCCACTGCCCGTACATCCAGTACACCTGCTGCCGCCTGGCCGCGATCACGGCGAAGAATTCCGGCGAGGATGCAGCCAGTGAACTGAACGTTCCGGACGAACTCTCGGCGCTCGAGCGGGCGATGCTCGTTGCGATGGCGGGCTTCCCGCGCGCGATCCAGGACGCCGTCAACAGCAACGCGCCGCACAAGATCGCCGCGTACATGACCGAGCTCTGCCAGCTTGCCAATAACTTCTACACCACGCATCCGGTTACAAGAGCCGAGGGTCCGGTGCGGGCCTTCCGGCTGCGGCTCATTGAGAGCTGCCGCCAGGTGCTCCTCAACGCCGCGCATCTTCTGCACATCGAATTGCCCGACCGGATGTGACTTCTTTTTCCTCTCGCCAACATGCCCGTCGCTCCGCACCTCTCCCATCCCGAGTATCCGGTCGCACGCGACCTGATGTCGACGATGGTGCAGCACAGCCAGCGGCCCGGTGAGGGGAACCTCGCATTCATCCAGGCGATGGAGGAAATTTTACGAAAGCACCCGCTCCCGTACACGATCCACCCCGACCCCGTGTTCGCGAATCGCGCGCTCCTGGCGGTCGAGATCGGCGATCCAGCCGGTGAACAGACGCTCGCCGCCGTCAGCCACAGTGACGTGGTCGGCGTCGACGGCCAGCAGTGGTCGAATAATCCATGGAAGCTCCACGAAACTGATGAGCTCTGGGTGGGGCGCGGCACGTGCGACACGCACGGCACCGGCGTCAGCATGCTGCTCGCGGGACTCCGCAGCGACGTGCGGCAGGCGCTGATCGACGCGCACAAACGTGTGACGGTCCTCTTCACCTACGACGAGGAAGCGACGACACTGGAACTCTCCATGCGCGGGGCGCGTTTGGCAGCCGGACTGCTCGGCACGCCGCGGCTGCTCCAAACAAATAATTTTCTCGCCGGCGAACCGACCGAAATCGGCGGGCATATTACGCCGATGCGCGCGCATAAAGGGAGATTTTTGGCGCACTTCCGCGTGCAGGCACTCAACGCCGGCCACGTGTCGCAGCTGGTACAAAACGCGCTGATGGCGGGCTCAAGCATCGTTCACGAGATCGCAGAGTACGGCCGCATGATGCACTACGGCAGTCGGCGCGATGCCGAAGCGCAGATTTTCGATCCACCGCACTCCACCGTGCAGGTCTCCGCCGCGGAGGTGAAGACCGGCGATTATTCAACGACGCCCCAGCACGCGCGGTTCACCGTGGACATGCGCACGCTCCCCTTTGTGCACCGCCTGCGGGTGGAAGAGATGATCGATCTGATCACGTCACAGACGCTGCCCGGCGGCGAGACTGTGACACTGGAAATTCTCAAGGACGGCGAGGGATCGATGACGCCCGCGGCGGCGGATATCGTCCGCATCGCCGAGGAGGCGAGCGGCCGCAAAGCCGCGGGATTCAACGGCGGCGACGAGGGCCGGATTTTCCGCAATGGCGCGGACATGCAGGGCATCACCATGGGGCCGGGCGACCTCGCGTTCGCCCACCAGCCCGATGAGCGCATCCGGATCGCCTCGGTCTTCGCCGGCGCTGATCTCTACGCAAACGTCTTTCTGCGATCGGCTCAACCTTCCCCTCTCCCCTCATGATCGTCTCACCCTCCCGCCTCCAGCGCGAACCGGTTGCACCGAATGGGAAGATGCCGATGCTGACGCAGTTCAACCAGCGGCATTTCTTCCAGCGGTTGCATCAGACGATCCTGCAGACCAATCAATACGATCAGACGGTGCCGCAGGTCTGGGGGAAAATTCTCTCGGAGAATGCCGGGCGAAAGGTTCCGGCACATCCGGTGCTGCAGGGAGCGTCCGATCCGGCACCGCGCCACGTGGAGCAGTTGGTCCACAGAATCCGCAACGCCCATATCACGACCGTCGTGCTCGAGGCGGCGCACGCGTACATGTTCCAGAGCATGGACGATCCCGACTTCGTGCGTTCGATGGAATTGCAGTACGCCGATGCTCGGCGACTGACCGTGCTGCTCGAACAACAGAGGATCCGCGTGCAACGGGTCTTGTTCGTCGATAACTATAATCCCAATCCGGCGACCGGCGCGCACGACGAGAATCTGGATGTCGATGCGTATCTGTCGCTCGCGGAAGAGAACGGTTTTCCGCCGGATTATCTGATGTGGGAAGCCGACATGGCGCCGCTTGCACGCTCAATGGTGGAGTACATGCACCGCTTCCAGTCACTGGTGTCCGAGAAGGAGTCTGCATCCGGCGATGACGGCATCACTCCGTCCGAGGCAAACAGAAAACTTCTCCTGGGGTACCGTGGCGTGGAACTGATGTCACTGGACCAGGGAAAAATGAGCTGCGCGTCACTCGACGCCGCACTCTCGATCATCAAGTACGCCTATCTCGGCCAGGGCATCGTCAATGTGCTCCCCAGGCGCCAGAATGAGCGGGAGTTCAGCTTTAAAGGACAACAGAAAAAAGTGCGGCAGATTCTGATGGATCACTTCGGCGTGCGCGTGATGCCGTTCTTCAACATCTTCACGTCCGAGTCGCAGTCCCTCCCCCATTCCTCCGGCGCCCACCATGCTCTGCGAAAAAAGACCGCCTGAATGCGAAGACGTGATCACCGGCAAGCGCACGCACGACGCGCGGGATCTCCCGGCACACGAAAAGGGCTACGACACGTGCTTTCTCCACGTCCCGAAACCGGACGGGGATTTTTACGATCCCGATCGGCAGGGCATCGCACGGTTCCTGCCGGTGCTACCGATCCGGGACATTCCATTCTCGCTGGGAGAAGGAAACACCCCACTGATTCAATCGAAGGTGTTTGCGCAACTCTTCATTAAGAATGAGGGAATGAATCCCACGGGGAGCTTCAAGGATCGCGAGAGCGCGCTTGCGCTCGCGTACGCGCATGAGCAGGGATGGGATGATCTCGCAATCGCCTCCTCGGGCAACGCGGCGCTCTCGGCGGCCTTCTACGCGCGGATTTATGGCATCCGGATGACGTGCTATGTGCCACGGCGCACGTCGAAAACGAAAGTGCAGATGATCGAAATGTTCGGGGGGCACGCGCACAAGGTCGGCGAGAGCTACGAGGAGACGTACCGGTATCTGCTCGAAAATCTGCCTTCGGGAGTGCACAACATGACCTCCGGTGTCTTCTCGCTGCGCTGCGAAGGAGCCAAGACCATCGCGTACGAAGTCTGGCAACAGATGCACGGCGTGCCGGATGCCGTCCTCTGCTGCGCGGGCAACGGTTCGGCATTCGCATCGATCTATCACGGCTTCGCGGAACTGAAGCGCTGGGGACTTGCCGAAAAAATTCCCGTGATGATCTGCGTGCAGGTACAGGGCGGTGATCCGATCAACCAGGCGTTTGAGAGCGGCAAGTGGGTCACGGTCCTCAAGAACGTTCCCGAGTCGGAATGCGAAGCGATCGTTGCAAACGAATCCTACTGCAGCGCCAAGGCCATCCATGCGATGCGGGAGTCCGGCGGCTTCGGCATTTCGGTGACCGACGATCAGGTAATCGACGGCCTGCGCTACGCGATCGACCGGGAAGGAATCTTCCCCGAGTTCTCCTCCGCCAGCGTCTTCGCCGCGTTCCTGGAGAATTCCAAAAGGATTTCCGCACTCGGCAAGAACATCCTCCTCATCAACACCGGGAGCGGTCTCAAGGAAATCGCGCTGCTGCAAAAGGCACTGCATCGCAATGGCGATCGCGAGCCGTGAGCATGACATCGGTGGCAATGCTTTTTTTGGCTTCCAGAAGAGTAAAGAATGATAACCGTCAGTTTTCGGCGGCAAGGATCTTGCCGCCCGCACCAAGTGCTCGTACGGTATTTTGGTGCCCCAAGAAAAACCGCCAGCTGATGGGGAAACGAATGCGAAACCGCAACTCCGCGGCGGGGTCCTCATACTGGAGCGCAGGGAAGGCAGTTTCATCATCGCCAACGGCGGCGTGCGATCTCTCGTTGTAAAAAGAATGACGCAACGGACGGATGAGCCGCAGAGAATAGCGCCCCCTGAACAATGTGTCTTTGTCCTTCAATCACCGGACGATCCCAAGAAGCGCATCAACGCGATTGCCGTTCACGTCCATGAGGAAATTGTTGAGAAACTTGGAGCGGTAATTTTTCTGGACAGTGCGGAAGGCATGGATGGCAAGTCCATTACCCTGTCACTCGCTTTCATTCCGCCAAAGCCCCCTGCTGGCGCTGAGACGGTCAACGCAAAATTGGTTGATACCGCGAACGACTTGCCAGACGCTCCTTCGGCGTTTGAGCAGGAAGCAAAATTATTGGAGCAACTGGTACGTGGCCGCCTCATTTCCAGCATCATAGAAGGCGACATTGCAGCCAAGATTGTCGGAGATAGTCTTCTGAAGAATCATCTTCCTGAAGCAGACAAAACTTCATATACAACGAGCAAACTGCCCATCGAGAAGCAGATTCCCCTCTTCGCAAAAATCCCCGGTGAGTCTTGCGCATGCGCTGCGCTGCGAAAAATTTTGTTGACGGCTCCAGTCAATAAAAAAGAATGGATGCTTCGCAAAGTGGTGATTGCATATTGTCAGGAAATTGTGGACAGGGATCTCGCGAAACGCGCAAAGGAAAACAATCCACTGGAGGGAGTAGTCGGCGTCTGGCTGAAGGAAATTATGACGCACATGCCTGTTGTCGATGACGAGATGTTTGAACAGGAAGCGCAGGAGGGAGCAGCTGCAGCCTCCTCCGGAATGTCCAAATTCAGTTTCCAGCAGGCGCTGAGTCTCCTTCAAGGCAAAAGCCCGGCGGGAAAAGAGAAAGGGCTCTCCATCGCCAGCGAACTGTGCAGCCAGCGCGGAATGGGTGACGCGCTTGCCAAGAACGATAATGAGAGTGAGGCATTCGACAAAGTACGCAAAGAAATTCTTGCCGCAGCTGCGGACCAGCAGCAGAAAACAGGTGATGCGAAACTGCGTGTTTTGATACGCGATCAGGGGGGCTGCGGCAAATTAATGGAAGGACTGACTGGCGTCGCGAAGAAACGCGACGAGTTGACGGGAAAAGGCGACGAAAATCAGCAGGGAAAGGGTGGCGGCTCGAAGGGCGCTCCGCCGAAAAAATAATCACAGCATCTTCTTCAGCCTCTCCCTCTCCGCCTTCGGAATCTCCAGCGTCCCGATAAACTTCTTGAGCATGTCTTTCGTCACCTTCTCCCCCCGCGTGAGCGCTTTGAGTTGCTCGTAGGCACCGCTGACGCCGTGCTTGCGCAGAATCATTTGAATCGCTTCGGCGGCGACTTCGGGATGCATATCGAGTTCATGTTTGATGGCTGAGCGATCGACGTCGACTTTGCCGAGGCCTTTGATCAATGACTGGACGGCAAGGAAGTGATACCCGAACGCAACACCAATGTTGCGCTGCACGGTCGAGTCACTCAGATCACGCTGCAGACGGCTCACGGGGAGCTTCTCGGCGAAGTGCATGAAGAGAGCCGAACTGACGCCAAAGTTTCCTTCGGCATTTTCGAAATCAATAGGATTCACTTTGTGCGGCATCGCCGATGAGCCGACTTCTTTTTTGACGACTCTCTGACGGAAGACGCCACGGCTGATGTACATCCACATATCGCGGCTGAAGCTCAACAGGATCGTGTTGATGCGCGACATGAGATGACTGAGTTCGGCGATGTCGTCGTGCGGATTGATCTGCGTGGTGTATTCGAGCGGCAACAGACCAAGACTTTTCACAAATTTGTCGCGGAACTTCTCCCACGCGACATTGGGATATGCCGCTCCGTGTGCGGAGAAGTTCCCTACAGCTCCGCCGAGTTTGCCGCTGAGGCGGCCGCGCGTAAGTTGATTGAGTTGATGGCTGAGCCGCGCGACGAAGACCATCATCTCCTTGCCGAGCGTCGTCGGCGTGGCGGGCTGACCGTGGGTGAGACTGAGGAGGCGGATGTTCTTCGTGGACGATGCAAGTTTCTTGAGTTCTCCGGAGAATGAGGTGAGTGATGGCAGTATGGAAAGACGCAGGGCCCGGTGAATGCAGAGACCGTACGCCAGGTTATTCACGTCTTCGCTCGTGAGACCGAAGTGGATGAACTCCAAGGATTTTTTGAGACCGGGAATCCGCGCGGCCTTTTCCTTGATGTAATACTCGACCGCCTTCACATCATGCTTGGTGACACCTTCGATTTCTTTGATCCTGTGATAGGCTGCGTCGTTGAACTTCTCAACCAATATCAGGAGCGCCTTCTCCTGACCATGACTCACGCGTTTGAGTTCCCGCACACCCTCCAAATGCGACAGCGCTATAAAGTACCGCACCTCGACCTCCACCCGCGCCTGCATGAGAGCCTCCTCAGAAAAGAACGGGCGCAACGCATCAACGGACTTTGCGTAGCGGCCATCGAGGGGAGAGAGGGGGTGCACTGGGTGGATGATAGCGGACTGATGCGCAGTATGGCCACAACCACTCCCATTCACTCATTGCATCGTTCTCAATTCTTTCATCAGCGCAGCGCGTTTGCTAGCAACACCATGCTTTCGAAGCTGATGCTCGGGGTGAGGATTGCCAAATGCATAATTTGAGAATGACGTGTAGCCATGGGGGTTGGAAATGATATCAAAGTGGCTCGCGACCCACGCTTCCGCCATGTCTTCCCGGACCGGAACGTCATAGGGCGTCACGTCCGGAAGGATGTTCCCCTGCCCATCGAAGAGCCGGTCCGCATACACTGCGGAATATTCGGACGTAAGAATTTTCTCCTCTTCAAGACTGCGCAGATAATCGCGTGCCCAATCCGCAAATGTCCGTCCGGTGGCGCGATTGATGACGATAGCGGCTGATTTTTCGTCATCACGGCGGGTCAGCTCGATTGTATGAAAGAATTCATGCAGCATCACATGCAGCTGGTAGAGCCTGATCGCCTGGGGATTCGTCGAAACAGTCGAAGGAATTGCGGTCGGGAAGATTGTCTGGCCATCCTGGGCCGTTACTCCGATCAACAGACGTTGTGGATGATAGTCTTGGGGCTTTCGAACAAATTCATCCGCAGTGACAACGCCGCGACATAATGTCTCTCTATCAAGATTCCCGTCTTCGGCAAAGTTCGGAACACCCACCATATTATGATAACGAAAATCTACTGTCTTCAGTTCTGAGAGTCTGATGAGAGCGGGGGGAATATGGGCAATCAGATTTTGTGTATCAGCGATAGAAATTTGGGGCGGAGTGTTTTGATCAGCATTGCTGAGATCGAACGCTCTCCCCTCGGCAAACGCCCGGGATTCCGGGAATCCTTCCCCCGAGAGAAAACGATCGACATTTGCCTGGTACTGGGAGAGGTGTTGCTCAACGAATGCCAATCCAGGCCTGAGGTTTGTTTTGTCTTTATTTCGCTCGATCTGCTCTGCCCGAGATGGGAGGGGTTCTGACACAGGATAGATAATATATACTTTATTTATATATTGTCAAATTAAGTGCTGTGGCCTCTATGACACACACATGAACGACTTCTTGGAAAAGAACAGTCGCAACGCATCGACTTGTTTCTCGTAGCGGCCGTCGAGGGGGGAAAGCGGAACTGTCACAAATACAGTCTAGTAATAAATGGGCAAATGGTTCATTGACATTGAAATCCTGCAGACATAGCGTTACGTGCAATTTCTTCATTCCTTTCGTATGGCAAAGAAATGGAAAAGTAATGTGGGTATGGCTCTCTCCTCGCTCATGATTGCAGGACTCATCGTGATTCTTGGATATGCGACCAATTCTTCTTCCTGGATGCTGGAAGGAAAGATGATCCGGAAGCAAACGACATTGCAATTCCCCCGGACTAAACGAGCATCATCTTCCAGGAATTCCGTAACTTCGGGTACGACAACATCGATATCCTCTGCCTCAGTCAATTCCGTAGCGCCTGCCTCGACTGGAACGTACGACACAAACAATGACCGTTCCATGGGAAATGAAATTGTTCCCGGAACGACCGGAGGCATCTTCGGGCGCATCGGATTTGAAGCGGACCCGTTTGACCGATCCATCGGGAAAATCATGATCACTATGAGTGAAAAATCGCGGTTCACGAAAATTTTCATCTACAGGGATGACGGCCTGCTCATTGGCATGGCAACGCCGACGGATTCACTCTTAAACATGGGCTTGTCCCTCCCCCAGCCATTACAGCTGCCCCGGAATACGGTAAGTAAGTTCTACATGCGTGGATTCATTCCGTCGGATACCCCGATTGAAGAAGGGTATAAAGGAATGTTTTCCGTCATATCCGCCTACGCAGTTCTCGCTGACACCGGACGTCCGCTCTCCCCTTCTCTGTCTCCGTCTCTCACACAATTTGCCAACGTATACGCCACAAATTTTTCCGTCAACGAGCGTCATAATGCAGGTGAAGCGACCGGTGTACTGACTCCCGGATCGGTGAAGACCATCGCAAAATTCTCATACTCGATCTCCAAAGCCAAACCGGACATTCTCCTGTCGTTTCCCTCTATCTCGTTTACCGTCATTGGTGGAAAGCAAACGACACTGAACAACATCCATGTGCAGTTGCCCGGAATGGAGGCACCGGCGACATGCGATTTCCTGCCGAAGACGTCAACCATTTCCTGCCCGCTGAAAGCGGGAGCCTTTGTGTCGACCGCAACGCTGATCACTGTTGACCTGCTCGCAGACGTCGTCCTGCGCGGTACGGATGATTCCCTGCAAATTCAGTACGGATCGACAAATGGAACGCTGTGGACCGTGAAGGGTAACTGAGAGAACAAATGGTTGCCAATGCCCGCCTTATGCAGCTCACTCCGGAAGAAAAGACTGTGATTCTGACCTTCATGCAAAATAACCCGATGGCCGTGATCAGCACCAGTGACGCGAAAACGGGCCATCCCGAATCCGCGCTGATCGCGTTTGCCGAGACCGAGAATCTGGAAATTATTTTTGAGACGTTCGATGTAGCACGGAAATATGAGAATCTGCGGGCCCATCCAAACGTCGCATTTGTGATCGGGTGGGACCTTGGCGTCCACTGTACGCTCCAATGCGAAGGAGAGGCGCACGAGGTACTGGAGGAGAATGAACGCGAAGCCTGCGTTCGCCTGATGCTGGCGAAGGACACGCCATGCACGAAAAAATTCCTGCGCGATCCCCACGTGAAGTTCTTCAAAGTCACTCCCCGCTGGATGCGCTTCTCGGATTACTCAAAGCATCCGACCATGATCATTGAGGGGGAATGCTGATCATCCTTCTTGGAACCTGTCCTGAGTGGTAGCGAAGGACTCAGGATGGCTGCTCATCGTTTCCCATCGTCATCGTTCGCTCCGCTCACGATGACAGTTAGGTAATTTTAGATAGAGGCCCTTCGCTCCGCTCAGGGCCTAAGTGAAAAAGTCTGAACGGAGCGAAGACGATCTTCAAATACATTCGTCTGTCATGGTGAGCGAAGCGAACCATGTAGTGAAAGCCATTGTAACAGATTTTCGCCACGCCCTCAGACGATTATAGACCTGCTCCGGTATCGCTCTCATGCTCCTTCATCTTCGCAAGAAGCGCAGTCTTGAGTTCTTCGGCATGGGCTGGGAGTAATCCGGGAATATGGACCAGGTTTCCTCTAAATCCAAGAAGTTCCATGCTCTGCTTTCTCCGCGTGCTGATCGGTATCCCATGCCACACGGTCGTGCTGTTCCCATAGGCATCGTTGTACGAGCCGGATTGCGAAGCGTTGGTGATGGAGATTGCCGCAAGCCCCAGGACCCTGTCGGCGATTCCCTGTCCGATGGTGATTTCCTGAATCACGCCATACGGGATATGGCGCTCCTGCTTGCTAAGAACTCCTTGGCGTATGTTGAGAAATTTTTCATCAAGATCGTAGGAGAAGCACGAGACGCGCAATGCGGCGATCAGAATGTTGATACCACCGCCAACAATGATCATTCCGAGGACAAGGAATACAAAGGCATCCTCCTGCTGAAACACAACGAAGACTATCATCACGAAAAAAATGGGGAGGGACATCAGCACCTGCTTAAACAACCACCGCTTCTGGACGGGATACGTTGCATTGTTGATGGGAGAAGTATTCGGCATGAAGAGCAGTCAGGATTTCCTGCCAATCTTGCGGCTCACGGTCTCCAGAAGCTGGGCGCGGAGTCCGTCTGCTGCGGCTTTCTCCACACCGTCGATGTGCGCCTGCATCCCGGAGGAAACGGTCGCGCTGGAAAGGTGCACGTCGTATAGCCCGAAGAAGCGATCGAAGAGATCCTGATCGACGTACACATCCTGAATGCGCTCGTACGGGATCGTGATCTCGCGCGGCGTGATCGGCCCCTTGCGGATGATGATGTAATCCGGCGTCAGATCGTAAAAGTACACGGCGTAGTACCAGCGTTGATAGAGATAGGTGAGGACAATGATGGCAACGAAGAAAAGAGTAATGATGAAGAAGAGGGACCCGACAATGGCTCGCAGTCCGGGATCCATGGAAAGAATGAATGCCATGGGCCCCGCGAAGGAGACGAAGAAACCAAAGAGCACGATCCAGACGATGCTCCCCACAATGGTCTTCTTCAGAACTTTTTTGGTGCTGAGCGGGAACTGCGTCCGGGTGGGGCTTGTGGCGATCTGCATGAATGAAAAGGAAATGGATAATGTACGTTTACGCCTCCTCGTTTTCTTCGTTTCCCTCGTTTTCTTCAGTTTCCTCACCCTTGAGCTCCGACTTCATCCCACTCTCCTTCGCCTTCTTCTTCTCGATTTCCTTCCCTACCTCACCATCGAAGACCTCCACAAACTCTTCGACCGTGAGCGTCTCTTTGTGCAGCAGAAGTTTGGCCAATTCATCGAGTTTTCCGCGGTGTTTGATCAGATACCCTTTTGCGCGCACGTACTGCTCACCGATGATTTTGCGGACATAGTCATCAATCTTCTGCGCCATCCCATCGGAGTAGTTGCGCGCCATGCCCGGGTCGACGCCGAGGAACATCGAACCTTGCTTCTCGCCGTAGACAACGAGACCGAGCGCATCATCCCCCATGCCGAACTTCATCGCCATGCCGCGGGCGATGGCCGATGCGCGTTCGAGATCATTGGATGCCCCGGTCGTGATCTCGTTGAAGATGATTTCCTCCGCCGCACGGCCGCCCAGGAGTCCGCAAATTTCGTCGATGAATTTGGATTTGGACGTTGTGAATTGATCCTCTTGCGGCAGGAACCACGTGACACCGAGCGCCGATCCGCGCGAGACGATACTGATCTTGTGGAGTGGATCGGAATGCGTACAGAGGTGGCCGACGATCGCGTGGCCGAGTTCGTGGTAGGCGGTGATGTCTTTTTCGTGCGGGGTGAGCTTCCGTGACTTCTTCTCCGCACCGATCGTCACTTTCTCGACCGCATCGATCAGATCCCGCTGCACGACGGCCGGACGCTTGCGCTTGGCAGCGAAGATCGCCGCCTCGTTCATGATGTTCTCCAAGTCCGCACCGGTAAGGCCGACGGTCTGCTTTGCGACGTCCGACATCTTGATGTTTTTCGCCATTTTCTTGTTGCGTGCGTGCACCTCCAGAATTTTCTGCCGTGCGCCGAGATCGGGCTTATCGATGAATATCCGGCGGTCAAAGCGGCCCGGTCGAAGGAGGGCGATATCAAGGACGTCGGGACGGTTGGTCGCGGCCATGACGATCACGTTGGTCCCCTGCTCGAAGCCATCCATCTCGGTGAGAATCTGGTTGAGAGTCTGCTCGCGCTCGTCATGACCGCCGCCGAATCCGGCACCACCGCGCTGGCGGCCGACGGCGTCGATTTCGTCGATGAAGATGATGCACGGCGCGTTGCGCTTGGCTTTGGTGAAAAGATCGCGCACGCGTGACGCTCCCACACCCACGAACATTTCGACGAATTCGGAACCGGCAATCGAGAAGAACGGCACGCCCGCTTCGCCGGCAACCGCGCGCGCGAGGAGCGTTTTTCCCGTTCCTGGAGCGCCAACGAGCAGGACTCCTTTGGGAATCTTCGCGCCGATATTGGTGTACTTGGTCGGGTTCTTCAGGAAGTCGACAACCTCGACGAGATCTTCTTTTGCCTCCTCCGCTCCAGCGACATCCACAAACCGCGTCTTGACTTGCTTTGCATCGGCAATGCGCGCGCGCGACTTACCGAAGGAAAGCGCGGTGGACTGGCTGCGGGCAATGCCGCGGAAGAGCCAGATGACTCCGGCAATCACGAGGAGGAAGAAGAGTGCATCGGGGAGAATGGCGAAGAAGAGGTTGCGGGTTTCCTGGTTCTCGATATCGACGATCGTCGGATTTTTGGGATCGTTCCAGCCAAGCCTGGTCACCGTATCGTCAGATTCTTTGTAGGACTGGAGGATTTTGCCATCTTTGAGAGTCGCGTAGACGACACTGTCACGGATGAGAATATCCTTGAATTCTTTCGCCGCATATCCCTGCGTCACGCGGCTGATCGGCACTTCTTCGGCATCGGCGTACTTTTTCTCGTTCTGCCACTGTGGTTGCATGAGAAACGCAATCGAGAGGAACGCGAGCAATCCAAAAAGGAGAATACTCAGAATCCATTGCTGGCGGTTGCGCTGCGGGGGACGGGAGAGAGGGGGCACGAGAGGAGAATAGCAGCCGGAAGCCGAGCGGTCATCACTCAAGCAAGAGGAAAACGAGCATTTATCCTGAGCGTAGCGAAGGATCTTCGTTTGCTTCGATTGCTCCCACCTCCTTATACTCCCATCTGATGTCTACAAAGTCCTTTGCTCCAACGACCTGGAAGCCCTGGCATACCTGGCTCCTCCTCGGGTTCGTGCTCGTGCTGTCGTACTTCACGTACTTCCACCGGTACTGGGAACCCAAAGCCGTCTTCTGGGACGAAAACTATCACATCGCGAGCGCGCAGAAGTACATGAACGGCGTGTACTTCATGGAACAACACCCGCCGCTCGGTAAACTCCTGATCGCGCTGGGAGAGAAGATGTTCCATGGCAACGAACGCAACGATCAGTTTTTGACGACAGACTATGGGACGGACTTCGACGCAAACTTCTCCTTCGTCGGATACCGGTTCTTCTCCGCCCTGCTCGCCTGGTGGACGGCACCCGTGATGTTTTTGATCCTCCTACTGCTTCTGCGTAATCCGTTACACAGCGCACTGCTGAGTTTTTTCTATATTTTTGATAACGCGCTGATTGTCCATACGCGTGGCGCGATGCTCGAAGGTCCGCTGTCGTTCTTCTCTGCGATCACGATTCTCTTCTTCCTGCTCACGTTCCTGGAGCGCGATCGCAAGCGCATGTTTTGGCTCTGGACGGGGCTCTTTGGCATCAGTTTCGGCATGATGATCAGCACGAAAGTACTCGGTCTCGCGTTCATCCTGCTCACACTGCCAGTCCTCTGGAAGCTGCTTCCAAAGTGGAAGCGCGCGCTTGGATTCCTGGCACTCTTCGGCGGTAGTGCACTGCTCGTCTTCTGCTCCGTGTGGTGGATCCACTTCGCATTGGGCAAGAGAATCCAACCGGAGCTTCCGGACAACGGTTACTACCAGGCATCCGAACAATATAAGGAGATCATCGCCAAGGGAGAGACGGCGTCACTCAGAAATTTCCCGGTGATGTTCCGCGACTCGCTCGCCTACATCCCCTTCTACAATCGCGGAGCGCCGCGGCTCGATCTCTGCAAGGACGATGAGAACGGCAGTGTTCCGTGGATGTGGCCGCTCGGCGCACGCACGATCAACTACCGGTGGGAAACGCCAGACGGTACTGGATTCCGCTATCTCTACCTGGTCCCGAACCCGGTCGTCTGGTGGGGCGCCTTCGCCGCTGTCCTCCTCGCGGGCGCGATGCTGATCTGCTCGGTCATTTGCCCGCCAAAAAAACCTCTCAAGCACCGCTTCCTCATGTGCGTGTTCCTGGGGCTCTACCTCTCCTTCATGATTGCGATCCTGCGGATTCCGCGGGTCCTGTACCTCTACCACTACTTCATTCCGCTCCTGATCAGTTTCGTTCTCGTGGGGCTCGTGTTTGATGAGATCCAGTCCCTTGGACGCAAACCTCTCGAAGACTACGGCAAGACACTCCTCGCTCTTTCGCTCGCAGCGATGATTTTCCTCGGCCACCAGTTCTACCGGCCTTTGACCTACTACGAATTGCTCACCGACGCGCAGTTCGCCCGACGCAACATCTTCGGTCCGTGGGATATGCATTGTGTGAACTGTCCGCGTGATAACGGCCTCGCCGTTCCACGTCCACCAGAGCAACAGTGATCAACGGGAAAACCACCGTCTCCAGTAGAGCACGATCACCGACCAGAACATCTGCACGCCATCGCGGACAATACGCACTTTCGATTTCTCCACCGCGCTCCACTGCACCGGAATTTCGGCAATCGTCATGCCCTGCCCGATCGCAAGCGAGAGGATTTCGACATCGAACGCAAAGCGGTCGATCGTCTGCAGAGGGAAGATTTTTTTGGCTGCCTCTCGGGTAAAGAGCTTGCATCCGCACGCCGCATCGCGGATGCCGGGGTGCAAACCCGCGCAGAGCATGTGGTAGATGCGCCCGATCAGGCGACGGTGGATCTGCATCGAGACATCCGTACTGCTATCGACACGCGACCCAATGGCAATGTCGGCATGCTGCGCCTGCATTGCTTCGTATAAGCGGATGACTTCACGAATCGGCGTCGCGCCGTCGGCGTCATACATCAGGAGGAGATCTCCATCAGCCGCCAGCATGCCCTTGCGCACTGCTGCACCTTTTCCACGATTTTCGGGAAGTGTGACGACGCGGATGGGAAGGTCCCCGCTCCACGAGTTCGCAAGGGCGACTGTCTCGTCGCGCGAGCCGTCGTCGGCGACGATCACCTCATGGAGCGTCAGGGCCGGATGGGCGTGCGCGAAAAATCCCGCGATGGCCGCAAGCGTCTGGGGGAGGCGCGGAGCCTCGTTATACGCCGGAATGATGATCGAAAGCGTCACGACCGAATCCTAGCCGATCGCTGCCGCAAGCCAAAGAAGAATCGTGACGATTTAGAGGAAGAACCACAGCAGCACAATCGGAATAAAGAGCGCCATCGCAAAAATGAGTTCGTACAAGGCGGAGGCATTTTCCGTCGTTTGAGAACGTTCTTCGCGGAAGAGCAGGAAGAGTGAGAGCGGGATCATGTAATACCGCTGCTCAATCAGCCATGAGAGACAGAGAAAAACAACCGTCATCGGATAGAACAGATAAAATTCCGGGCGCGACAGTTTCGTGACGGTCAGAGAGAGTATCGTCAAACCGACCGGGATGAAGAAGATCATCCGGTGCCATTCCGTCATGGTGAAGTACACAAGGATGCGATTGCGGAGATAGACGGAATCGAGACCCTGGTTGTAGAAATGCGTATTGAAGAAACTGAGAACGTAGATCAGGAACGTCAGCGTCAGCAGTGGAAGCAGGAAGCGAGACGTCGCAATGCGGTGCATCACCGGTCGGATGTTCGCAATATGGAGCGGCAGGAAAAAGAAGAATGCGAGGAAGAGACAGAAGAAAATATTGCCCGTATGAAACGACGGGAACGGATGCGCTTCTTTGTCGCCCAGCGCAATGCCGCCGTTCCATTTGAGGAACGCCACGAACAGTGCACATGCAATGAGGAAGACGATGTTCGCCGCAATGACGCCCCACGGAATTTTGCGCGATACGCGCACGTCCGAGACCATCGGAATTTTTTTGCGGATCCACCGGGGGACGAAGCGCAGGAACGCGGGGATTTCCTGCCAGAAGAAGAGTAGGAAGAAGAAAGCGAACCAGAGAATATTGTTCTGCCGGACGATGATCGCCGCGATACCGGCGAGCATCATGAGCACGTATCGGCGACGCAGAAGCAGGAGAGCGGCGAGCAGCACCAGGAATAATGAAAATCCGTCAGTGTAGGCAAAGAACAGAAACGGATAGACGATCGGGTTAAAGACGTACTGGATCGTGCGCGCCGGGGCCGCCGTCGCGGTGATCGTTTTGCGTGCTGCATGGAACACCACCACCGAGAGCAGCCCGAAGATCAGCGATACACCCCGGAAGAATTGCAGTGAATCCTGATGGAATGGCGCTGCAAAGGCCCAAACGGTGAGATGAAAACCCGGTGCCGCCGACGGTGTGGCGAGATCGAAATTTCCCGCAAGGAAATTGCGGATACGCTCCGCATGGAATCCCTCATCGCCAAAATACCCGTTGTTCCCGATTGCGAAGTACCCCATGGCAACCGCAACCATGATGATGAACAGATACAGGGTATCGCGACGAGATCGCCGCCGGACCCGGCCATGCAAAGACAAGAAAGCCATGACTGTAGTATGGAAATTGCGTCCGATGCGCGCGGCGACTACGATACCAACGCTCTCCTCCGCATGGAACAACGACGAACTCGACAACTCGCGTCGCAGTGGCGAATCATCACATGGTCGCTCTTCTTCCTGACAGCGATTGTACTGCTGGGGCTCGCACGCCATCCGTGGTGGCACGGACATCTTGCCGCGGATGTTGGAACGTACCATTCACGCGCTCAACATTTTTTGACGAGTGGCAGCTGGGCTGGCATGGAGTACGACGAATACCAACCGGGAGCACTCTGGTACTTCGTTTTCACCGGCTTGCTCGTGCCGAACATCCAAAATTATGACGCATTCCTCACGGCGACGATGCTGCTGAACGTCGCGCTGCTCTGCGCGCACGTCGCATTCTTCCTCCAGAAGGAATACCGCCGCGCGGCGCCGATTTTCCTGCTCATCGTTCTCGGTGCCGGACCATTTTTGCTGCTGCGGTTTGAGTTGTTCGTCAGCCTTCTTGTTCTTCTAGGATGGGATTGTCTACGGAAGAATCGCCCGGCCGCAGGTGCACTGCTGCTCGGTCTCGCGACGGGAACAAAACTCTATCCGGTGATTCTCCTCCCGCTCTTCTTCCTTGAACTCATGCGGCAGCGACGATGGATGGATGTTGGACGAGCGGCGATATTCTGGACGATCGGTTTCCTCGCCCCTCTCGCGTTCTTCATTTCCCTCGGCGGATCACTGGCCGGGTTTATGGAGAGCATGCGGGTGCATGGACTCAAACCCGTCGGACTCGAGGGATTCTGGGGAGTTGTGCTGACGCTGATACAGAAAGCCGCGGGCATCCCGCTCCGCGTGGGCGCCGGGTACGGCATCCACGGACTGACACCGGATCTGCCGCTGGTCACTGATACCGTGCTGAATTATTTCTGGATCCTGCCCGTCGCGCTCCTCTATGGGACAATCCTGCTGCTCTACCGGCGGCGGGGATACACCGACTGGGGACTGCCGTTTCTCCTCCTCTTTGCGTTCGTGTACTTCAATAAAGTGATGAACCCCCACTACGTCTGGTGGATGGCATCGATACTGCCGCTGGTCTCGATCTCGTGGTACCGCACCTCACATCGGTGGTTTGCGGCAATCCTGATGGCAGCGGCATTCGCGCTGGCGCAGTACGATTATCCCGTCTACTACGACGCGTTTCTGGCCTGGTACTACGGGTCATCGGCGGATTCGTTCTACTTCTGGATTATCGCGATTCGCGACCTCCTGCTGCTCTCCATTCTCGGATCTGCCCTCGTCCGTATGGTCCGGATTTCCCGGACAACAGTGGCAGCGTGATGCCCCAAAGCCGGATCGGGAGTACCATCGGCGGGCATGGCCTCCCTCCGGAACATTTCCTTCGTCCTTCCCGTTCATAACGAGCGGGCATCGCTAGCGCGTCTGCATCAAGCCATTGCGACGATGTGCCAGCGCGAAGGATATACATACGAGATGATATTCGTGGATGACGGATCCGACGACGGCAGCTTTGCCGAAATCAAAACGATCGCCGCGCGCGATGCAAAAGTGCGCGCGATCCGGTTCCAGCGGAATTTTGGACAAACAGCGGCGATGAGTGCCGGTATCCACGAGAGTCGCTACGACGTGATCGTCACGCTCGACGCCGACCTGCAGAACGATCCCGACGACGTGCCCATGCTGTTACAAAAACTGGATGAGGGTTTCGACATCGTCTCCGGCTGGCGCCGCGACCGGCATGATTCCTGGGCAAAACGATTCGTGTCCCGCCGGGCAAACTCGCTGATCTCCTGGCTCACCGGCGTTCATCTTAATGATTATGGATGCTCCTTAAAGGCATACCGGCGCGAGTACGTGCAACTGATCCCACTCTACGGCGAAATGCACCGATTCATCCCCGTCTTCGCCGCATGGTACGGGGCCCGGGTCACGGAGATGCCCGTGCGTCACCATTTGCGGGCGCACGGGAAATCGCACTACGGCATCTGCGGCAGAACCCTGCGTGTTCTCCTCGATCTGATCACGGTGAAGTTTCTCCATTCTTACATCACACGCCCGATGCACTTTTTCGGCGCAATCGGCGTGATCCTCATGAGCATCGGCATGGTGTCGGGCACGGCGTCGATTGTTCTGAAGATCATGAAATTGCGCGATTTCGTCGATACCCCTCTGCCTCTTCTCGGTGTGTTCCTCGTGACGGTGGGGATGCTCTCGCTCCTCCTTGGATTGCAGGCGGAATTGCTCATCCGTATTTACTTTGAACAACCCGGCAGAAAATCCTACAGCGTGAAGGAAACGATCGGTATCGGGACTCCGGGCTGATTTCTGCTACGGTAGAGACATGTGCGGTATCGCAGGCATCGTTCGGTTCGACGGCACAACGCCGGATCCCCATGCGGTTGCGGCGATGACAGACGCCCTCATGCACCGAGGCCCCGATGGCAGTGGTACTTGGACGAATGCAAACGTCGCTCTGGGGCATCGCCGACTCAAGATTATTGATCTGAGCGAAGCGGCCAGTCAGCCGATGCTTTCACCAGACGGACGGTTCGCGCTCGTCTTCAACGGAGAGATCTATAACTTCCGGGAATTGCGGGTCACGCTGGAGGCGCAGGGCCACCGGTTTCGGTCGAGCGGCGACACCGAGGTGCTGCTGAAGCTCTACGAAATCCACGGTGAAGGATGTTTGGAATTCTTGCGCGGCATGTTCGCGTTTGCCGTTGTTGATTGCGCAAAAAAAACGCTCTTCCTCGCGCGCGATCGAGTGGGGAAAAAACCGGTCAAATACTTCCATGAAGATGGCGTCTTCGCGTTCGCGTCCGAAGAGAAAGCACTCCGCACACTGCCACAGTGCCCGCGCGAAACCGACTGGGAGGCGCTGCATCATTTTTTGACTGTCACATACCTGCCCGCTCCGCTCACGGGCACGCGCGGCATCCACAAATTGCCCGCCGCACATTGCATGACGATACATCTGGAAAGCGGGCGGACGGAGATGCGGCGGTACTGGTCGCTTCGCTACGCGCCCGACGAACGCAAATCGGAGGAACAGTGGTCACAGGAAATCCTCTCAACGCTCAAAAAGTCCGTCGAACTGCGGATGATCGCCGACGTGCCCGTGGGAGCGTTTCTTTCCGGGGGGGTCGATTCCGCGACGATCGTCGCGCTGATGAGCCGCCTGCATCCGCAGCCTATCAAAACGTTTTCCATCGGAAGCAAAAACGCGATGAGCGAACTGCCGGATGCCCTGCGAATTGCGAGTGCCTTCGGGACCGATCATCATCCGATCGTTCTCGAACCCGACATCATGCGAACGCTACCCGCACTCGTCTCAACGTATGAGGAGCCATTCGGCGATCCATCCGTTCTTCCCACGTATCTCCTCGCCAAACATACCCGCAGGGACGTCACGGTCGCGTTGAGTGGTGACGGCGGCGATGAATGCTTTGGAGGATACGTGCGGTATCCGATCCTCCGGTTTTCCGAGCGTTGGAACCGTGCGGTGCCCGCTCTTGCGCGGTCAGCTGTTCGCGGCGGGGCACGGCTGTTCCACCGGCTTCGCAACGATACATTCTCCTACAGGAACGCGGTGTTCCACGATTCACTCACGCAGCCGTGGCCAGAGCGCGTCCTCTCGTACATGGGCGGCTTCACGGAGGAAGAAAAACGCCGCATCGAGACCCCCCTCTCCGCACGCTTCCCCCGCAGCGACGAATGGTTTGCCTCGCGTACGCACGACGCGCGTTCCCGGGCGGACGATCTGATTCACCAGGCGATGAACGCTGATCTTGAAACCTATCTGCCGGACGATCTGCTGCCAAAAGTCGATCTCGGTTCCATGGCATGGTCACTCGAAGTGCGCTCGCCGCTCCTTGATCAGGAGCTGCTGGAACTGACCGCGACGATGCCGGCCCGCTACCACGTCCGGGGATGGGCGACGAAATGGCTCTTCAAGCGACTCCTGCGCGGCATCCTTCCGGAGGAAACATTGCGCAAACGCAAGCAGGGATTCCGTCTCCCGCTCGATCCGTGGTTCCGCGGCGAACTGTCGCCGTACGTGCGCGAGCGGATCCTTGGCGCGCCGCGGAGTTTTTGGACGCTCTTTGACCGTAAAAACACCGCAGCGTTTCTCCGGGACTACTTCGATTCGCGCGTCGACCGGTCTCCGCAAGTCTGGATGTTGCTCTGGCTGGTCGAATGGCTGGAACAACGTGAACGTTCGGTGCAGAATACTGACCTATGAAGAAGAGTACGGCGCTGAGGCGCCTCGCACTCTCTCCGGCGGTATCATGGTGTCTGCTTGCGGCGCTTCTCGTGATGCTCTTTATTCAAGCGTTCCATCCGTGGTGGAGGCAGCATCTGGAACCCGATATCGGCGCGTTCCAATCGCGCGCGAATCATTTCTTCTCAAACGGCTCCTGGGCGGGAATGGACTACAACGAGTACCAGCCCGGCGCTCTCTGGTTCTTCGCATTTTTGGGATTCCTGACGCCCAGTGCTGACAATTACGAAGCATTTCTCACGGCAGCGATGCTGGTCAACGCGGCATTGATCGCAGCACATTTCGCATTCTTCCGCGCGGTCGGACACCGGTACGCGGCGCTCTTCTTTCTGGCTGTTGCGGCGGCGATGGGCCCCATCCTGCTCTTCCGGTTTGAACTGCTCGTGAGTCTTCTGACGCTCGTCGCATGGATGCTCTTCCAAAAAGACCGGCACGCGGACGCGGCACTACTGCTCGGAATCGCGACGAGCATCAAATTGTATCCAGTCGTTCTGATGCCAGTCGTTCTGATGCCTGGTTTCGCAGCGAGAGATTGGCGCGGAATGCTGCATACGCTGCTCTGGTTTTTCATCGGCCTGCTCGGTCCCGTCGTCCTCGCCATCGAACTCGGTCTGTCGTTCGATGGCATGCTGCAAAGTCTCGCTATCCATCAACTCAAGCCTGTCGGACTGGAAGGATTTTGGGGGAATGCCATCACGATCGTGCAGTATCTCGCAGGCATACCGCTCAGGATCACTCCCAACTACGGCGTCCATGGCCTCACGACCGACCTACCGCTCCTGAGCGACCCTGTCCTCAACAATTTCTGGATCCTGCCGACCGGCGCGGCCATTATTGGCATTTTCCGCGTCGGGCGTCGTCGCGGTTTCACCGATCCGGGGTACGCGTTTTTGCTGCTCTTCGCATTCCTCTTCTTCTCGAAAGTCGTGAATCCCCAGTATCTCTGGTGGGCGGTGGCATTCCTGCCATTCATTCCTCTCGCATGGTTCAAAACCTCACTGCGAAAATTCGTCATCTTGAGTGTGATGGCCGGCCTGCTGATGACACAAGTCATCTTTCCCCTCAATTACACCGAATATCTCGATTGGTTCCACGGCACCGTCGCCTCGCCACGACTGTTTGTGATCATGGCTCTTCGCACACTGCTACTGCTGGTCGTTCTCTGCGTGACCGCATACCGACTCACGACGCTTCCGGATCCGGAGAAGCGGTGATGCGCTGTTATTGAACGTATCCAGCCGCTTCGGCATCCGCCGCAGACCGGAAGTAGATGCGGTTTTCGGGAGAGAGATTTTGGGCTGACCGGGATGCAACGGGGTAGTACTTCGTACCGCGCTTCGACGCAGCGAACTTCATGCCTGCGGGAACCTTCACGGTCGTAAGATTCTTCAAGAGCGATCCCGCAGGAGCTTTGAACGATCCACTCGCAGACGGAAGGACTTGCGTATCACGAACGAAGAACCGGACATCGCCGCGCATGATTCCAGTGAGACTCCCATTCTGCACGCCAGTGATCATGATGACGGGGATGATCGGGCGTGTGTCCTCACGCAGGATTGTTGGCGGAATGGTCCGCCACGTGATGCTGAATATGCAGCCAAGGAGGATGCCCAGAGCAAGAGCCAAGACAATCGCGAGTAATGTGAGAATTGTTGAACGCATAGGAAAAGAAAGAATACTAGAGTATTAGAATATTAGGACCTGCTGCGGCAGGCAGAGATTAATCCCGAAAGCATTCGACCGACTTCACGGGCCATCCCGAGACATCTTGATGCTTCTTCAGCCGTAACATATTTGAGCGTGATTGCCATGAGAATATGCGATTCGCTTTCCGCACATTCGCCTCTTGCAATGGTGTATCTATTTGCCTTATCGGGAAAAGTAAATCGGCCGAAGCCTTCGGCAATATTGGAAACAACACTTCTGGTAGAATCGTGCAGCTGTTGGGTCAATCCATAACATTCACTGCGCGGGAACTTCTTTGAGAGCTCATACGCTGCGGCCATGAGCTCCATGCCCTTTTGCCAGACTTTCAGATCAGTAAATGACTTCATAAAAACAGTGTTACGGAGTCAATCCAGAGGAGACAGATAGGAAATTGGATTTCTTTTTTAAGAAAGGCAAATTTTCGCTCTCTGAAGCCGTTAATTTAGTTCCACGACCTCATGGAACAATTCCTCCTGGCCCTAATACTCTAGTATTCTAGTACTCTATCCAGCTCTATTTCTTCGGCTCCGCCGCCGGCGCCTGAATCTGCACCGGCACCACGTCGATGATCTTGTCGGCAATCGGATCGTAGAGGATCGCGCGGTCATTGGTGACGATCAGATGATCGCCATTCTTCGCCTTGTTGTAGAAGGCGTTGCGGGACCGCAGCTGGGCGACATCGACGATCGTGGCCACCGTGGGCTCGATGCCCTCGGGAATCACGTAGAGTTTTCGCACTCTGGCAACGACCTGCTTGGCAATTTCCTGGTTCTGCGCCTGGTTGCCACCCTGCTGTTCCACCTGGACCGAGAGCTCCATCAACTTCTTCTCCGCGTCGCGCCTCCGGAGATCGAGAACCAGGACGAGAGCGATGAGCCCGATCACAATGATCATGTTGAGGGCTTTGCTTCCTCGTCTCGAAGAACCGGCGGAAATGTCCATGGAAAATGGGGGGATGTCGGGAACCATGCTAAGCCCTTCCGGGAAGCAAATCAAATCCCTATCATCTGCGCATGATTTCGCACGACATTCTCCGGCCGTTCCTCTCCACGACGCTCGACAGCACCGATTTCAAAAATCTCGGAGCCAAGTACACCGGTAAGGTGCGGGATGTGTATTCGAAAGACGATCGGGTGATTCTAATTTCCTCTGATCGACAGTCGGCATTCGATTACCAGTGGACGACGATCCCGCTCAAGGGACAGGTGTTGAACCAACTCAGTAACTGGTGGTTTGAGCAGGTCAACGACGTGATGCCCACACACGTCGTCGCGACTCCCGATCCCAACGTGACCGTTGCGAAGAAGCTAAAGATGCTCAAATTTGAAGTCGTCGTCCGCGCGTACCTGACAGGTTCGACCACAACATCCGCCTGGGTGAACTACGAAAAAGGCGTGCGCGACTTCTGCGGCAACGCATTGCCCGATGGCATGAAGAAGAACCAGAAACTGAGCAAGACCATCTTCACGCCATCGACGAAACCCGAGACAGGCCATGACGAATCGATGAGCCCGGAAGGATTGATCGGACTTGGAGTGACCAAGCGCGAAGAAATCGACCGTGTGAAGGATCACGCCTTCGCGCTCTTCAAGCGCGGCCAGGAAGTGGCTGCAAAGCGCGGGTTGATCCTGGTCGATACTAAATACGAGATGGGGTATGACACGGAAGGAGTGCTCCGCGTGGGTGATGAAGTCCACACGCCCGACTCCTCCCGTTACTGGATCGCCTCGACCTATGAGAAGCGCTTCGCAGAGGGCAAAGAGCCGGAATCACTCGATAAGGAATTCTTCCGTCTCTGGCTCAAAGACCAGGGATTTATCGATGACGGACGACCGCGCCCGGCAGTGACCGATGACGTGCGTGTGATGCTCGCCGCCAAGTACATCGATCTGTACGAAAAGATGACGGGATTGCCGTTTGAGATTCCGAAGGATCCCGACGTGATCGGGAGAATTGGAAAGAACTTGAAGCAATACCTCGCATAACATTCACCATGGAGCAGCGAGGCTCCAGTCCTTCGTGATTCCGTTGTTTTTGACAAAGCCCGCATTCACTTCAAGCGCATATTTTGCAGCGCCATCGGAAGAATACATGGGGCAAGGATCAGTGAGACACGGCGTCATTGTCTTGATAGAGATGATTTTCCATTCGGCATCGAAGAAAATGATATCCAGGGGAATGAGTGTGTTTTTCATCCAGAAACTCCGCGGCGCGGCGTCTTCAAACAGAAAGAGCATTCCGGCACCGTCATCCAACTGCTCTCTGTCCATGAGTCCACGGGCCCGCGTCTCATCGGTATCGGCCACTTCGGCATGGACCGCAACCGAGCGCGAGCCATCCGGACTGATCAGCGTCACCTTCCATCCCTTCAGTTCCACTTCCGATCCAGCCGCCAATGGAGCAGACGAAACAACGGACATAGAAATTGGGGGTGAAGATACAGAGGAGCAAGCTGTTAGAAGAAACAAACAAAAAAACACACAGTACACGGGGTGGTCGCGCACCAGGGGGGTGAAGGGGAAGGCTCCGTCTCGCGCCGCAGCGCGCTCGACGCTTCGAGGCCGAATCCTTGGAGGCCTCGAAGCGGAGACACGGAGCCGGGCGGAGGGGTGTTGGTGCGCGCCGCCTTTCTTTTTGGCCATTTTCTTTGGGCGAGCAAAGAAAATGGCGAACAATCTGAGATTCATAAACAGAACAATTTTATGCGGAACGAAGGGCCTCAATAGCCGCTTTTCTATCCTGCGCATTAAAGATATAACTCGCCGCCACCAGATTATTTGCCCCCGCCCGCTTGCAGTCTTTCGCCGTCAACGCATCAATCCCCCCGTCCATTTGAATCATCAGTTCCGGGTGTACCTTGCGCAGTGCCTTCACCTTCTCGAGTACTTCGGGAATGAACGACTGTCCGCTAAAGCCCGGATGCACCGACATCACGAGCACAAGGTCAACATCGCCGATAACGTCATCGATCGCACTAATGGGAGTCCCCGGATTGATCGCAATGCCCGCGCCGGCACCACCTTTGCGTATGTGAGCGATGATCTCCTCCCGGTCGGCCGTATCGGTGACCGCTTCGGCGTGGAAGGTGATGTGTTTGGCGCCGACAGCGAAAAACTCTTTCAGGCGCTCAAGGGGATTACTAACCATCAGATGAATATCGAGTGGGAGTTTCGTTTTGAGATTCTTGACGACGGCCGCACCAAAGCTGAGGTTTGGCACAAAGTGCCCGTCCATCACATCGACCTGCAGCCAGTCGGCGGAAGAGATCGTGTCGACTTCCTCCTGCAGCCGGGTGAGATTGCAGGAGAGGATGGAAGGAGTGATGAGAATCTTGGACGATGACATGGCACTAACATTGTACTCCAGGCGGGCAGAATGCCCGCGCTAGAAGAACATCACCACCATCAAGGGGATGAAGAACAGAGCGAAGAATGTACTGAGAAAAACCGCTGTAGCGGCCTTCTCCGGCTCGGTTTTCAGCTCCGTAGCAAACGCGACGGTATTGGCTGCCATCGGCACGATGGAAAGCAGGAGCAGGATACTGCGCATATCCGCTGTAAAGAGTCGCACCGAAGCCGCATCGGCGGCGAGCAGTGCGACCATCAGTGCGGGCCAGACAAGGAACTTCATGAAGAACGCGACGGCAGTGAAAATCCAGTCGACGCGGAAGCTTGCCGCGCCGGTGAGGCCGAGCCCCACCATCATCGCACCGAGAATCGTGTACGCGCCGCGAGCGCTGATGAAGATGTCGTTGACCGGCACCGGCAAATGGACGCCGCCGAGATTGCAGGCAAGTCCGAGCGCCGCCGCATAGACCGTCGGGAGTTTGAGCACGCGCATCATGCTCTCGCGCCCACTGTTGTGTCCGCGCGCGACAAGGAAGAACCCCACGGTGCTTTCGTAGATGACCGCGCCAAGGGACCCCAGGACCATCAAACCGAGCGCCTGCTCACCGAAGATCGCAATCGCGACGGGGAAGCCGAAATAGCCGGTGTTCCCAGTGCCCGACGTGAAGCCGAGGATATTGCGATGCGCATCGCGCCAGACAGTCGAGGCAATCATGTAACCGATTGCGCAGGTGATCAGACTCAGCAGAAAATACGTGACCGGCAGGAGCAGCAACGACGCGTGGAAATCGAGCGTGAGAATGCCGTAGAAGTTAATGGCCGGGGAAAGAACGTAGATCAGGAGTCGCGCGACGGTTTCTTTGGAGAGCTTGAGGATCCTGCCGGTAACGAATCCCAGACTGATGAAGACGTAAAGGGGAATCAGCTTGCCGAGGAGGATCAGGAAGATCTCTATGGCTTGAGTATACGGAGAAGTCGCGCGGGTGTCTCTCGTTGCTTTACCGGACAAAAATCAGGGGTATGGTGAACGTCAATGGTGAAAGAGAACGCTCCAATCCCAGCAAATCCACCTCAAGATCTCGACGCACGAATTCTAAAAACTCTTCAAGCAAATGAAGAAAGAATTAATGTTTTGCTGAAAACAAAACCAAAGATCACCATCGAATGGGGTGACGCCAAACATCCTAATCTGCAACCAGAGATTCTCCGGGAAGCAACAGTTCGGGTGATTGCACAGTTTTTCACTGCATGGATAGGGAAAGTGATGCTTGTGCCAAAAAAAACTATTGCCGCTACCGTCACAGCCACACACCAGGTCCCTGCCGCAGCAACAAAGACCCACGATGCTCTCGAACCAACGGCCACAATTGAAAAACCGCTACCACCGGATGGAACAGCCCCAGCAAAACCTGGAGCGAAAGATGCTGGAAAACCACCGAAAAAGTATGACACCGCTCAGGAAGGGGCTGCGGGGATTCTTGCAGCGATAAGAGCAGGAAAACGTAAACAAAAACCCTGATTACTCCAGATCTTCGATCCGCTTCACGTGCCTCCCGCCCTCAAATTCCGTCGCGAGGAATG
>JAHFJP010000012.1:18123-34575 GCA_023245765.1 Candidatus Peribacteria bacterium | reverse complement strand
TTCTCCGGACAATTGTTGCAACATGCAAAGAGTCCCGATGATCAGCCTCCGCCACCCTCACCCCTGCCCCTCTCCCTCCGCGCTCTTCGCTTCGCTCGGAGCGGAGGGAGAGGGGTTCGCGTGTGATATGCTCTTCGCCATGCTCGAACTCCACCGTCTTCTCCTCGGCGATTCGGTCAGAAACGATGCCTTTGTGAAGGCTCTCAAGAGCGTGATCAAGCCCGGAAAGACAACCATTGCCGATATCGGTTCCGGAACGGGATATTTGAGCTTCGTCGCAGAGAAATTGGGTGCGAAAGCGTGCTACCTATACGAAGTCAGTGATCTGTTACCACTGAGCAAGAAGCTCGCGAAGGAAAACGGAATCAAGCACTGCACATTCTTCCAGATGCATTCGACGGAAATGAAGAAACCGGTACAAGCGGACGTGGTCGTGAGTGAAACACTCGGCAACTGGCCGTACGAGGAGAACATTATTGAGACGCTCAATGACGCACACCGGTTCCTCACGCCCGACGGCATGATCATCCCCCAGTCCCTTCGCTCCTTCGTCGCCCCCGTGATCACTCCGCGACTCTACGATGAGCTCAATGTGTGGGATCGCGCCGCTGAGGGGTTGAGTTTTGACGCTGCGAAAGAACTGTGCATGAACAATATGTACGTGAAGGAGGTGCATCCTGATGATCTTGGAGAGATGAAGGAATGGGATGCAGTGAATTTTACAAAGATGAACTCTTCTGTCCGCTCCGCAATAATCGAATGGGCAAATAGACAGTCGATGATCCTCTACGGCTTCGCCGTCTGGTGGGAAACGACACTGATCAAGAACATCACGCTCAGTACGAGCCCCTCCGAGCCTCAAACACACTGGAAACAAATCTACCTGCCCTTGATCAACCCTCTTCCCATCCAATCTTCTCAGTCCATTCGTCTCCATCTGACGTCCGACTCGCGCTACGACGTGAAGATCAATGTCGCATGGGAGACGACCGTGCTCGATGCGAAGGGCAAAGCATCGAAAATCATGAAACAGGATATGAGAAAAGGGTATCTACCATAATCCCTCTCCCTCCGCAGAGGGAGAGGGGCAGGGGTGAGGGTCCTCGGAAAAACATGTATGCTGCAACCATGAGAATCTTCGCCCTCGAAACCGACAAGGAAAAACTGAAGCGGAGTTTCTGCGGCCCGGACGAGAAGATCGTCTGCGTCGTCCATTGCCATGGCTTTCTCTTTGCGATGAAGGCCATTGTTGCGTCCTTCTGGACGGCAATCGTCATCGCAATCGTGATCGCGGGCGCATCGTTTGGTCTTCCAGCCGGCATCCTCACGGGAGTGGCGGCGATCGTGTGGCTGATTCTGATCGTGCATCCCCTCTTCCGGTCCTTCATCGACTGGAAGTTCGATCTCCTCATCCTGACGAACGGCAAACTCGTGATCATCGACCAATCATCGATCTTTCGTCAGCAGGTACGGCAGATGAACCTGGAGAACATCGCAAGCGTGAACGTGGAGACGCAGTTTGGGAACATTTTCCCGTTCGGCTCTCTCTGCTTCGATCTCAAAGAAGGACTCGGCGATCGGATGTGCCTCAAGTACATCCCCTCCGTCCACGACATATCGGCGAACATCAGTGATGCGCTGATGGAATACGCAAAACCTCAGATGCTGAGCAAGTGACGGACGTCAGTACCGCTCCACAAACTCCTTCTTATTGACCATCGTTACTGCTCCGCTCTTTCGATCTTTCACTTCGAGCTGCCCTTTTTCAATCGTCTTCGGCGAGATCAGCACTCTGGTCGGACAACCGATCAGGTCGGCATCGGCCAATTTGGATCCCGGAGACTGGTCCAGGCGATCATCGAACAGACAATCGACACCCATGCCCTCAAGTTCTGTAACCAGAGCCTCGGCATCTTTGAAGGATTGCTCATCGGACGTCTTTGCGAGCGCGATGATGTGCACGCGCGCGGGGGCGACGATCTCCGGCCAGCACAAACCGTGCTGATCATTAAAAACTTCCGCGAGCACGCCCATCACGCGCGTGGTGCCAATGCCGTAGGAACCCATCCAGACGGGCTTTTCCTTGCCGTCTTTGTCGCGGAACGTGAACCCGAAGGCATCGGTGAACTTCCGATAGAGTGTAAAGACGTTGCCGACCTCCGAAGCACGGAAGACTTCATAAACTTTCCCGGATTCCGGATGAATGTCGCCTTCTTTCGGCACTTTGATGTCGTGGAACTTCTCGGGAAGAGTGACATCGCGACCAAAATTGACGTTGATGCTGTGGTGATCAGTCTTATTGGCTCCGCACTCGAAGTTAACACGGCCTTTGGTGGAGTCGTCCCAGATCACCTGGACCTCTTTGGGTAATCCGATCGGTCCCGCGTAACCGACTTCAGCACCCGTGACGCGCTTGACGGTCTCCGCCGGTGCGAGCATGAGCGTCTGACAGCCGAGGACTTGCTTCAATTTTTCCTCATGGACGTCGTAGCCCCCCCGCACGCACGCCGCGACGACCTTTTTCTTGTCCGTCTCAAAGAGAATCGTCTTCGTCGTGTGCTCCGGCGCGATCTTAAGGAACTTCGCGAGTTCTTCGACGCCGATAATCCCCTTGCCGAGAACATCTTTGCGCGGTTGCATCTCCTCTGACTCATTTTTCCACGCCGGAGCAACGGCGGGAGCGAGTTCGCGGTTGTAGTAGAGGTCGGTTCCCGGCACATGGAAGATCGTATCCTCGCCGTTCTCACATCTGGTCTGGAATTCACGCGAGGGTTCTTTACTGAAGTCTCCTCCCGACGCGAGCGCAATCACCGTCCGCTCGCCGAGGCCGATCCGTTTGAAGAACGTCGTATACGCGGGGATCGCTTTGTGCAGAAAGTAGTCCATCATGTCCTCTTCGGAGGTATGGAAGCTGTAGAGATCCTTCATGCGGAACTCGCGGCCCCGGAGGAGCCCCGACTTCGCGCGCGGTTCGTTGCGAAACTTCGTCTGGATGTGATACGTGGCACATGGGAGATCTTTGTAACTCATCACGAAGGATTGCACGATCGGTGTGACGATATCTTCATGGGTTGGTGTCAGGATGTAGCGAGCGTCGTGGTTCTTCGCTGAGATCGCATTTGCGGGTGTGGCTTGCATCAGGACGCCGATACTGTCGATGCGCCCGGTTGTCTCCCAATTGGCGGTCGGCGTGAGCAGCGGCATCAGGACTTCCGACCCGATCTTGTCCATTTCTTCGCGCAGGACCGTCTCAATTTTCCGCAGCACCCGCATGCCGAGCGGCAAAAATGAATATACGCCCGCCATGGTTTTGTGGATGAACCCCCCGCGCGTAAGCAGCGCCGCGTTCTTGCTCTCGGCATCGGAAGCGGATTCCTTGGCGGTCTTCGTGAAGATCTGGGAAAGGCGCATGCGATGAGTATAGGGCTTCTGATAGACTGAAGCCATGCGCAACCTCCAGCAGGAACTGGCCAAGCATCGCGCCGACGAACTCCATGGAAGTCCTCTGGGCCCCTGGATCCACGACATCGTCTACGGCGCGCACGACGGCATCGTCACGACCTTCGCGGTCGTCGCCGGCACCGCGGGTGCGGGTCTTTCGACCGGCATCGTGATCATTCTGGGAATCGCCAATCTCCTGGCCGACGGCGTTTCAATGGGCGCGGGCTCGTTTCTCTCCGTCCGTTCGGAACGCGATCAATATCATCGTTTATTGAAAGAAGAACTGCGGGAAATTGAAACCGATCCCGAGATCGAACGCGAAGAGATTCGCGAAGCCTATGCCGCAAAGGGATTTACGGGAAAAGATCTGGACCGGGCGGTCGAAATCGTCACCGGAGACAAGAAAATCTGGGCCAGAGCCATGATGCAGGAGGAACACGGCATGATTGAGCAATCCGGCGAGCGCGCGATCCTCCACGGACTTGCGACCTTCCTCGGTTTCGTCGTCTTCGGCAGCGTCCCGCTGCTCCCCTACCTCATCAGCCATTCGGGGTCCGACAACTTCGGTCTCGCGATCACCGGCACTTTTCTTGCGCTGCTCCTCGTGGGCATAACGCGAAGTCTCGTCACGCGTGAACGCATCTACCGCGGCGCACTCGAAATTCTCGTCATCGGAACAGTGACAGCGAGTATAGCGTATGGAGTGGGCGTGGCGCTGAAGAGTTTCGCGGGGGTCAGCTAAGCCAAATCCCGATCCAAGTGACCGCTCCTCCAAACACAATCCCACCGACGACTTCTCTGAATGAATGCCCCACCCGTTCCACCAGATGTTCCCACTTCTGGAGCTTATTGAGGATATGCGCCTGCATGCCGATGGCCCGGCGCGAGTTCATCGCGTCGTAGAAGACGATGACGGCGAAGACCGATGCGATCGCGAACTCCGTCGATTCCATCCCGAGCTTCTGCCACACGACAATAAGGAGTGACGTGACGAATGCCGAGTGTGTGCTCGGCATGCCTCCGGCGCGGAAGATTCCCTCATGCCAGTTGCCGGTCCTGAATCCTTCGTAACAAATCTTCGTCGCTTCGCACAGGAATCCGACGACGATCGGAATCAAAAAGGGATAGAGGCGGAGGAGGGGCATGGCAGAGAGTTTACGCCGGTAAGCGTGTGACGCGAATATTTTCCTGCACTCGCCAGAGTCTCGTTCGACCATTTCCGTTCGGAACATCAACATCGGGGGGTACAGGCGTTGTCCCAATTCCGATTAATCCCCCGGTAGTTTGCGGCGTGTCGGTATGCCTGTTCATGGTAACAGAAACAGTGCTATTCGTCGTGGTGTTCTGGACCGCCTGCAATATCGTTTGCAAATCAGTATCTTCAATATACGCGGAGCCAGTCAGCGGAATGCCCGTGAGACTGATGGTACTTATAATGGGACCCTCTTCACGGTTAAGATCTCCATCGAAGCGGAGAAAATTCCTGGAACCGAATTGCACTGCTCGGCCCGCCGTTGCGATTCGCAGAAGATTGATGGCGAACCTGTTGTGCTGCACTGTGAAACGGGTGTTCCCGATGCGCAACGCATACGGGGCATTCCTTTCGATGCCCACCGTCATATTGCCGATCGTGAACGTTCTCTCGAGATTCAAAAGATTGGGACTCTCTTCCACATTAGCTCCTCGCAAGCGTGTATCGCTGAATAGAATGGGTTGGCCAGCCGGAACTGCCGTGCGGATGCTCTCTTCGGCTTGCCGGGCAATCTTCTCCGCTCCCGCAGGTTCAACCTGCGGCGATCCGGGATTCTGCGGCGGCAAATCCGGGAATTGCATTCCCGACCGGCTCATTTGTGCGACTGCGCCATCGACTTCCGTTGCGTACGTTTGGAGCTCCGTGACGCGATTGCGGAGCGCCTGGCGCCCAGCCTGGGGAATTCGTTCGATATTGGCCGTGCTCAGAAGAGCTTGTTCGGTTCGTATCGATCCGCGGACAGTCGTGACAGCGGTGATGATCTGATCTGGCGGTGGAGGAGTTGCTGACAGGAAGTTGCCGAACTCGGTCCTGAACGCCGTCATATTGGTCTCCGTCGTTGTGCGCTGTGTCTGGAACGATTGCTCGAGTTGTTTCACATTGATTTGCCCCGCCGTCCCATTGAGCCACGTCGGCATCCATGCGCGCCAACTATCGGGAAGAGGCAGGGCCCGGAGTGCTGCACCGAGTGCACCTCCGGTCACAATGGCACCCGTGACTGCAGCCATTGCTCCGAGAGGATTTGTTGCAGCGTACTTCAGACCTCTCCAGAACGTTCGTATCAGTGTAAATCCGGCGACCACCGCGACGCCAGCAGCGGCAATACCGGCAGCAACCAATCCGCCACGGACAAGCGCCTGTGTGGCTGGAGACATCGTGGCAACCTGCGGCAGATAATCGCTCTCGGCAACAAAGAGCCTGTTGATTCCCGCCCGGACCACATTCGACACGCCCGCGATGCCGGTCTCGGGATGGTAGGCAAGGATCATGCGCCGGTCCATCTGGTCACGGAGTGCGCGCAAGTTTTGGTGTGCGGTGCTCGTCACGCTCTGTGTGAGTAGAGGCTCAATATCCCGACGCAACCGTGCAAGGTCCTGGCGCACCTCATCCGTGCCGTTATTGACCATATCCTCCAGCTGCAGCACCATGCCCGCTGCCTGCGTGTCGATATCAGGAGCATTGCGATCGAGGCTCTCCCGGAATTTGTTGATGGTTTCGATGTGGTTGGGCATGGGCATGAAGGAAAGTGTTAACCGATGTTAATTTTGTACATCAAGCCACTGGGAAGAGTTTGCTGGTGAACATTGACTCCCTTTTGGAATGTCTGAAGAGCGGTCGCCACGTCTGTCATGTCGATTTGTTCAAAAGGCACTTCCGTGCGAGGCGGATTATTCATGAGCTTGAGAATCACCTGGGGGATGGGAACACGCAGATTGCCGTTATTGATCCTCACGGGACTCAGCGGCAGCCGTACCCAGGGCGTCAATCGTGCGTTGTAGCTCACGCTTACCGTCACGGATCTCCAGGAACCGTTTCTCATGATGTGTATGCCTGCAGCACCGATTCTCAGGCGCAACGTTCCAACGGAATATTCGCGCCGTGGATCCTGCAGGATGGAACCCTGCGGAAGCTGCCGGAGTATCGTGAGTACTTGCTGCTCCAGCGTCATCGGTTCATCGAGATTGTCTTGAAGATTCACCATCTGCTGAGGTTTCGCCTCTCTGGAGGCATTGCTTTGATTGGGCAAATGACGGTCCATTTCCTCACGAAGTCTGCGCAATCCTTCCTGCGTGGTACTTGTCACAGTGGCCATGCGTGAATCAAGTTCCTGACGCAGCCGTGCAAGATTCTGTCGCATCTCCTCCGTTCCATTATTCACGATATCTTCAACCTGCTGCGCCATGCCCGCTGCCTGCGCATCGATGTCAGCAGCGTTGTCCTGCAGACTGATGCGGAAGTTGTTGATGGTGTCGGAGTGGTTGGGCATGGGTGAAAATGAAATTATGTGAGACGAATATCGACACGGAAGTTTCCAACACCCACAATTTGGCCCGATTGACTCCAGTTACCCTGATTTCTCAACGCCCGAACCAGGGGAATCATTGTTTCGAAAGTATTTTCATTTGTGCGTGCAAGTGTTGTGACATTCGGTCTGTTGTTTAACTTCGTATTCGCCGCATTCGTCTTGTTGTCTAAAAGAACGGGAACCGGACTGGCGTATGTTGCGCGCTGCAATAATGAGCCCGGAGGCTGAGTAATGACCTGCACACCACCGCCATACCGATAAAGGTTCACGATGGATTGCGTGACGTTCGATGGAAGATACGTCAGCGTAATGTTCATGTTCCTCCATTGCATATTCGGCAATCGTAAGCGAAAGCCATTCGGACCAACTGCCAAACGCATGTCGCCGACCGGAAATTCCATCGCTGGATTTCGGGGGAAACAGTATTGACCCACTGGAAGAGAGTTGAGTCCCTGCAGAATGCTTCGTATCTCCGCGATAGTCGGAGGAACTTCCGGCGTTCGCTCTGGATTCTGCTGCGTCGGAGGAATCACATTCCCCTGAGCTGTAATTTTTGCACCAGGTTGATTGGGCAACACCGGGTTCGATTTACCCTCCTCTTGTTGCGCTATCAGTTCATCCATTTTTCGCTTCTCATCCTGTACTTTCTTATCATCTGCGGTTCCCGTCGGTTGACGCTCAGCTTTGCTGACCGGCTCATTGCCTCTCTTCGTCGTGTCTTCCAGATTTTTCCCCGCCGCCTGATTCTTCAATTTCTCGGCTGCTGCAGTCTTGTCTTGTGCATCCTTCTTGTCGGTCTGCAGCAGATTATTCAGCCTGTTTTGCTCAGTGGCGAGATCCGCGAGGGCTTTGTCCAGTGCCTGGATGCGATCACGGAGAACTTTCTGTCGCGGCGCGGGGAAGCGGCCAATGATGGCGTCGGTGAGGAGACCTTTCTCGATCTTCACCGCCGTCTGCGCCTGTCCGATCACGGCACCGAGTTCCCCCTGTGAGGTGGAGGTGCGCAGTGCATTGAATTGTTTCAGGAATCCGTCCGTCTGGACCCGGTTCTTCTCGATGGTTTCGTTAAGCTGTTTGAGTTCCTGCGCGGACTTCAGTTGTGCCGCGTGTTCCTTCTGGTTGCTCTGCATCCACTGCGCCATGCCGTCAAGCGCATTACGGACAGCAGGGATGCCCAGGTACGCCGCACCTCCCGCGAGAATCGTCGCCAACCCGGCACCGATTTTCAGTATTCCTGTTTCAGCGTTGCGCCAGATAATCCACAGCACTGCGGCACCTGCGGCAATCAGCCCCGCGTTTGCAGCAATCTGCACTGGCGTTGATTGATCGCGAAGGATAATGCCCAGCCGGTCCCCTGCCGTTTCGAGAGTTCCAATCGCCCGTCCGGCCACCTCTCCAACCGTTCCTCCGTCCGCGAAGCGCTGTTTGATGACGCCCTGCAGAGCCAGTGCGTCGTTAAGATCCGTGAGCGCTGACCGCGTTTGCTCCAGCTCTTTCGCGCGACTGGCGTTCTGCTGGGTTTCCGCCACTTCGATGGCCACCTGAATGAGGTCGATGCGCGTTTTGATGTTGGTGCGGATGTGCTCGAGCTGCCTGCGCTCATTGGGGTAGTCCGACGCATTGATCTGCGGAATCTGCGTGATCAGCGCACGGATGCGCGCTGCCCCGATCTGATGGATCTGCTCGGCGCTCAACTGCTGCTGCGCAAGATCGGTGATCGTTCCGCTGACGCCGGCGATTGCACTGTCTGTTTCGGGGGTCATGGGTGTAGGAAAAACTATGCGAATGCGAGTGTCGTCGGATTCGTAAGATTGATCGTGTTGTTGTTGGGATGGGTCCGTGCCTGATCCACAAGCGTACCGAGCGTGAAGCTCGGCTGCGTCGTGTTCTCATTGAGCCGAACCTGGATATCACCCGCGTTAGCAGTCGGGGCAAACAGCGTGAGACGCGTGATGGCTGTACCGCCGATTGTGCCGAAGCGAATCGGGATCGTGCGCCCTGCAGTGCGTACCTGAATCACATTACTGTTGTCTTTCGTGAAATCCATCCGCGTTCCGTTGACTGTCACGGAAAGCGGCTGATCGGCCCTGACTTCCAACGTGAATGCGGGAGGATTGAAGATGAGCGAGTCAATCGAGCGCGGCAAGGGCGAAGCAACTTCCGTTTGCGGAATCGGCGTACCGTTGACCGCGGCGATGTAGTCCTTCGACTGTTTTTCGTTCATTGCCTGAGCAATCGTCGGCATGGCTGGGATCGCCGCACTCATGCTCGACTGACGGTTGCGCTGCGCGATCGTGCGCCATGCTTCGTACATGTCGAACCACCGCTTTTTGATGGCATCGGGATTCTGACCCAGTGCAAGCAATTCGAGTTGCTCGGTCGATTGCGTGACCATACTCGTCAACGAGAGTGCGGCATTGCCCTGTGACCGCAGCTGCGCCTCGAGGGCGATGCGATAGTGGAACTGACGGCCCTTCTCGCGGAGTTCCGGGAACGAGTTGAAGATCCGGAAAGTCGCAAACGCGCTTGCGGCCACGCCGCGGATGGCAACGAAGAGAATCCGGATAGCGGTTTCGGACGGGATATTGATGCCTCTCTCCCGCGCAGCATCCAGGATGCTGCGAGCAAGTTCACTGTCCACGATATCGCGCGACATCTTCATGATGCCCTCCACGCTCGTGTACTGCTCAAAGCCGACGCCGGAATTGAGCGCGTTGAGGCCTGTCGTAAGCCGTTTGATCGCTTCCTGACCCTGCGTCGTGGACGCGAGATCCTCGAGTTGCTTCTGGAAATTCTCCACGCCAATTTCATCGCCGATCTCTTTGAGCAGCGCAGGGTCGGTGTTGCGGAGTAGTGTTTGGAGCGCCAGCTGCTTGCTCTTCAGTTCTTCCTGCTGCTTCTTGCTCTTGGCAATCGTATTGGTTCTCTCGACGTCCGCGGTGAGCTTTGCCAATTCCGCTCGGAGCTTCTTGCGCTTGTTCTGCGCATCGAGATTTTGTTTCGTCTCCACATTCAGCGCCGTCGGTGAGATCGTTGCGGCAAGTTGTCCGATTTGTTTCTGCTGTTGCGCTGTGAGGGTCACAGTGACTGTCGGCTGGGTACTTTGGAGCGCCAGGAGAACTCCCAGGAAACCCGGCAAATCCGTCGCCTGTTTCTGAAGCGTGGCCAAACGCGTCGCAAGGGAAGAGTTTCCGTTCTTTTGCGCTTCCTGTGCGCTTTTTCCGGCGGCCTGGAGTGCATTGCGGACGGCCGTAGCGTTTACCTGACCATTTGGAGGAAGCGTCATCTGTGCGATATCCGTCATCGCTTTGTGGATCGCTTCGAGGTGCCGTTTCTCCTGCGCTTCCGGACTCTGCGACGCCTGATTACTGACATCCGGATTCCCTTCCGCATCGAAGCACAACCTCGCTTCACGCAGCGAATGCTGTGAACGGACAAAGGTGTGTATGTGTTTCATACGGATGTGGGGAAATGAATGTTTACACTGCGGTGGAAGTTGGTGCGGCCGGCGTGCCGATGGCCTGGAAGTAGTCGTGAACGCTTTCTTTGAGGGGAACCTTCTCCGCTTCGGTCAGAATTTCTTCGAGTTTCGCGATCTGCGGCGGCTGCATCGTGGGCAGTGTTCCAAGCCAGTACATTCGCTCGTCTTTGGTGAGGATCGTACTTCGGGCAATCAGCGCTTGGAGTTGAGGAAGATCCATTGAATCAATGTGTGGTAAATCCAGTAATTATAGCAGAAATTTGCATCGGAGAGAAGGACCATTTATCCTCTTCTAGATGAACATCACCCATTTCGAAAAAGGCATTGCATACTCTGACCGTGAGCTCCAGACCCTCGCACGGAAGATCGGCAAACTCGCCACCTACTGCAAAAAACTGAAGGATGCCGATTCGGCAATCCGGGTGGAAGCCGAACGACGTCCGACCAAGAAGAACCGCGATCAGGTTAAAGTGATGATCACCGTGGAACTGCCGAAGAGGACGCTCCGCGCCGAATCGCGCCGGAACAAAGTGCTCGAGGCAGTCGACCGTGCGATCGAGAAGATTGAACCGCAGTTGAAAAGATATAAAGAAAGTTCGATGGGAAAGGAGAGGGCGAGGAGAGGTTAGCTTGTTAGCTGTTTAGCTTGTTAGCTGTTTAGCTTGTTAGCTGTTTAGCTTGTTAGCTGTTTAGCTTGTTGGCTGTTTAGCTTTTTAGTTTCACAAATAAAGAAAGCTAAGAAGCTAAACAGCTAAAAAGCTGCAAAGTTATTTCTTCCCCTTCGTCTCCTTCGCCGCCTTTTCTTTCGACTGTGCTTCTGCCGTCGGCGCTCCCGGCTTGCCCGCCGTAGCCTCGGCGGAGGCGGGCGCCGCACCCTCCGCACCCGGCACCGCCGCAGCGGCTTCGCCCTCTGCAGCTACCGGTGCTGCCACGACGATTTCCTCTACCGCACGCGGTTCCTGCACAGTCGCAAGAACCGTGTCGATGCTCTCCATTACTTTGACACCGGACGGAACCTTGAGATCTTTGACGGAAACTGATGCATGGAATGCCTCGAGCCCCGCGACGCTCACGGTGAGATTGTGGGGCAGGTCACCCGGCAGACAGCGGACTTTCACATGATCATGCACGATGACGAAGACGCCGCCGAGCGCTTTGATCGCCGGAGCCTCTCCTTCGAATTTCACCGGCACGAGCGTGTCGATCTCCGCCTTCATGTCGACCGCGTAAAAGTCGGCATGGATCTCGCGGTCGCTGACCGGATCAAAATCAACGTGCTTAAAGAGCACGGGAATCTTCTTGCCTGCGAGATCGAGCTCCACGAGCGTGCTCTCCCCCGCTTTGATGAAGGCATTGTGGAGTTCTTGGGCCGGGCACTGGACGTTCATCTGCAGTTTGTTGCCGTACAGCACACACGGCACCTGCTTGCTCTTGCGAAGCAGCTTGGGGTTGGCTTTCAGATCTCGCGCCGACGCTTGAAGGGGGACCATGTCCATGGGCGCAGAAGACTAGTGGAATGCGGTTTCCCAGTCAAAGGTATTCGGACAGGGAAACCGGAGCAACCGAAGTAACCAAGGAAACCGAGGATCCTCGGTTACTTCGGTTTCGTTGGTTGCCTCGGTTGCCTATGCCCGCCTCCACTTCCAGAAATACTTCAGGGCACTCACCAGATGAATCCTCGCCGTCCGCTTCGTGAAGAGCGCCATCACTCCCCCTTCACTGAGGCGCTGCTTGCGATCCGTTCCCTGCGCAGCCGGAAAGTAGACGACACGCTTGCCAAGAGCCCGTGCGCGACGACAGAGATCGGTGTCCTCAAAGAAGAGAAAGAAACGATCGTCGAAGCCGCCCAGCTCTCGACAGAGAGAAGCTCTCATGAGGAAGCACCCGCCGACGACCCAGTCGGTATCGCCCGCAAGATCCGGATTGCGATCCCACTGGAGATAGCGCCGCATGCGCCCAGGAAATACTGAGCGTAGCGAAGTACGCTTGATGATGACGTCAAAAAACGTGGGGAAGCTGCGATACGAATCGCGGAACGTACCATCATCGTAGATGAGCTTTGGCGCCAGGATGCCGATGCCGGTATCCTCTTCCATCGCCGCGACCATCTTCTCGACCGCATCGGGGCGTAGAATCTTCGCGGGATTATTCACGAGAAAGAACGTACCGCGTGCATGCCGGAATCCGAGGTTGTATCCCGCGCCGAAGCCAACGTTGCGCGGCGCTTCGAGAATCCGGACACGGGTGACATCGAGCACTCCCCGCTCCGCTTCGCGACGGAGACGATTGCGCAAATAGCCGATCGAATCATCCTGCGAATGATTGTCGACAATGAGGACCTCCATCTTCTCCGCGATGGATTGACCGAGCAACCCTTCGGCGCACTTCCATGCCTCGCGGCCGGTGCGGTAGTTGAGGATAATGGCGGAGACGAGAGGAGTACCCATAGCACGAAGGACATTCTATCCTGAATTATCGTTGCAAAGGCATCTTAGTGGCCCTTTCCGTTATTTGATTAAATACAAAAATATGTTATTGTAGATTAAAATGGAAGCGCAGACAGAAGCCATCGGCACCATCCACCACAAAACCGTGGAGCTGATATTTGAGGGGGAAAAGCGATGCAGGGTGGATGTGCAGACCAAGGATCATACGCATGATCTTGACCGGCTTGTTTCGATGACACTTTCCATGGAAGGGACGACAGTCGACCTGATTGAGTTCACCGGTTCGAAGGGTGCACGTATTTTTTTGCGCAAAAAACCCGAGCTGCACGGTTACTATGACGGCAGGGGGAATGTGGTGACCGATCCCATCGAGAGCCCGTCGGATATTGCTCTTTTCCTCCATGAGATGGGACATTGGCATCAGGATCGGTGTCCGGAGCTTAAAGATGCCATGAGTTACTATATCCATTTTTTGAAATTCGTTCCGACGGACCGTGAAAGAATCGATGACGCGGTGAAGAGCTTTCCCGAGACAGCTTTTCTTCTCGATACTGCAAGCGCACGTGAATATTTTGCGCTGCTTGATCAAATGGATGAGATACGCGTACGGATAAACGCCGTTTTACGGCGCAAGGGGGAAATCGAGCGGGATTTTGGAGATTCGGAATTGGCACAGATGCTGAAGAATATTTTTTCTGCCGTCAGTGGTCGGATGCAGTTCCTCGCAGAGGACTTGCAGGAACTGGAACGGCACAACGATAGCGTTTACAGGCGTCTTCAGGCGCTCTTTCACGGACTCCCCGAGGAAGAGGCCGATCGGGGAGGGAATGCAATCGGGGACGGCTCCGCCATTCGCGACATCCTGCTCTATCCGATTCGTCTGGTCGAAAAAGACGCGGATGATCGTGCCAATGAATGGGTGCTGGCATTGGAGAAACTTGGGATCGATCTGACCGGCGAGTACGACGTGCGCGGCGAGAGATCCACGACCATTGCAAAAAAACTGCATGCGGGGCGTATGAAACATAACGGCGGCATATTCGACTGGATGGAAAAACAGAACGCCGCCAAATCCAAAAATTTATAGAAGCAGCAACAACCCCGCAATCGCGATCACAATTCTGTAGACCCCGAATGAGACGAAAGAATGATTTTTGATGAATGCCAGGAACCATCTGATCGCGATGAACGCTACGAGGAACGACAGGATGAACCCAATCGCCAGTGACTGGATATCGGCCAACGTGAATTCCCCTGCGGATTTCCAGAGATCATATGCGGTCGCCGCGGCCATCGTCGGAATGGCCAGCAGGAAGCTAAATTCGACGATCGCACTGCGGCTGACCCCCATCAATTCTCCTCCGACGATCGTCGCGGCGGAGCGCGACACACCCGGGATGATCGCGATGGATTGGCAGGCGCCGACGAGGACCGCCTGACCGTATGTCATCTTGTTGATCGCGGACGTGGATGATCTGACTGGACGGAATCTTTCGAAGACGATGAGGATGATTCCTCCAATCAAGAGCGACCAGAGAACGACCGACGTGTTGCCAAGCAGCAGACGTTTGACGATGCCGTGCAACAAGAACCCAATGACCGCCGTCGGAATGAAGGCGACCGCGACACGCTGCATCGTCCGGACGTCTTTGAGGAGGGCGCGTCCATAGAGGAGGACGACCGCGAGAATGGCGCCAAGCTGAATCGCAATCTCGAAACTCTTCTGCACATCCGTCTGCGCAAGACCGAGAAGATCAGCGGTCAGGATCAAGTGACCGGTGGAAGAGACAGGGAGGAATTCTGTGATGCCTTCAACGAGCGAAAAGATGGTGACCTGCAAGAGACTCATGGAAGACAGTGTACCGCACAGAAAGAACCGAGGGAGACACGTCGGTCCCCTCGGTCCCTTCGGTTTCGTCGGTCACATCGTTCCTACACCTTATCCCACCCAATCTTGGCATCCACCGAATACTTCCCCGCCCCCATCGTCATGATCATGACGCAGGACATGAGGATCAGCAGATCGAATTCCCAGCCAGCTCCCGGTCCGGTGAATCCCACGCCCATTCCCGTGATCTTCGTGTAGATCGCTCCAAGCATGATGATCGAAAGGCCAACAGCCGCCCAACGCGTGAGCACACCAATCACCATAGCGGCACCGCCGAGAGGCTCCGCGATGGCGAGGATCTTCATTATTGCCGGGAGTGAATCAAAGTTCTGAAATTTCATGTAGCCATGCGCGAGGAACACGCCGGCAACGGCGAGCCGCAGAAGAAGAATGCTGACGTCTTTGTTCTTCTGAAGTGTTTTGAAACACATAGAAGGAAGTGGGGGAAGGAATGAGCCAAGTATAGAACAAGCCCCTCACATTCACCACACACACCCATGGCAACCCACATCCAGCTCACCACACCCATCCGTTGCATGACAAGATACGCATCCCGACAATACACTGATGCCATGAGAGTTGCGCACACGGAGAATTGGAGGGACACTATGCCTGTTTTCCATGCGACGCTTCCCCGCTTCTGCCTGGTTCCCCTTCCTGACGTGCCTTGTGCTCGCGGGAGTCGCAGCAGCGGCCTTTGCGGTGCTCAAACCCGATGGGACGGGAATCGATAACAGTCAGCTCCTGGCGGCGATGAAGATCGCGGGCTGGGCCGCGGGTCCCGTGGCTGGCATCCTCTCCTTTATACTCATCTGCATTCTCAACCTGATACGCCGCATCATCCGCATGCGCGATGTTTCCTGGATGCACCCGGTTGTCATTCTCCTCGGCATCGGTTTCTGGCTTGTCCTGAGCTGGGTACTGCTTGATGAACCACGCTACACGCAGTTTGCGGTTGGCATCATGGACTACGTCGCACGACCGCTTCTGTGGGGATCACTCGCCGCCGTGTTCTTCACAGTGATCCTATCAATCCCTTTGTTCACCTCTTCCAAGAAAAAGAAATGAAGAAGCTGCCCATCCTTCTGATTCTGCCTCTCACGCTCCTCTTGAGTGGGTGTCTGGGCGCGGTGATGAGTTTCTTCTGCAACGCCGGCGTCGACAGCGATCACTGCTATCAATCATCCGCAGTGCAAGAGGGAAACGACGACAACTGCGACAAGGTCGGATACACGCCGCCGAAAGACAAATGCCACCTCTTGATCGCGGAGAACACCGGTGATGCTTCCACCTGCAGCAAGATCGAAGGCGGAATGATGAGCTACACCGAAGAGGAATGTTTACGCGCCGCGTTCAAGAATCACACGGTGGAAGACTGCAAGAACGCGGAGGATGAAGCCGCATGCCGCGCCGCATGGGCAAAGCACGGCAAGGGTTGCGGCGATGGCTACACCTACAACAAGGCCGGTAACACATGTAACGAGAAAAAAGAGGAGCGCGAACCGACGGAGAATCCCTTTGAGAACGACAAAGTGAAGGAGGACCTCCAGAAGATCGGCGACGTGGGCAAGAGCGGGTACATTCAGCTGCTCGATTGGGACATTGAGCACGAAAAAGATCCCGACCGTCTCGCGGGTC
>JAHFJP010000012.1:5913-18023 GCA_023245765.1 Candidatus Peribacteria bacterium | reverse complement strand
TTTGAGAACGACAAAGTGAAGGAGGACCTCCAGAAGATCGGCGACGTGGGCAAGAGCGGGTACATTCAGCTGCTCGATTGGGACATTGAGCACGAAAAAGATCCCGACCGTCTCGCGGGTCTGCAGAAGTACAAGGCATTCCTCGAAAGTGCGGGGGACAAGCTCGAAACCGTCCAGACCACGTTCGAGAAACTGCAGGATCTGAAGAAGATTTTCATCGACAGCTATGATCCAAAAGACTCTATCGAAAATATGTCGGCGAGCTCGATCCTCGCGCCGGGATTCTTTGATCGCCTGAAGGACAAACTGACGGGAGGAAGCAGGCCGACGGAGGCATCGAAAGCGGAAGATGCGCTGACGGTGTACGAGAAGATGCTCGAGCGACAGAAGGACAACGATTTCCTCCAGCAGAGCCGCCTGAGTCGTGTGGGTGATACGATCGTCGGCACGATCAAAGACAAAGCGACGGAAAAACTGAAGGAATCCGCCGAAGACATCGCCAAAGGCGTCGCCGGTGACGCGTTCGCCGTCGTTGGCATCGTCGATCACGCGCTGAGTTCATTCCAGGCGGAGGCGCAGAAGCAGATGTTCGTCGGTTTGGCGGCTGCTTACAACCGCCAGCGCGACGGCATCGCTCAGGCGCACCCCGACTGGTCCAGTGAGCAGATTCATAAAGCAACGGTCCAGAACGTGAAAGACAATCCGTATGAGGATGTTCCGAACAGCGGCTTCGTGAAGTACGGCAACATCATCGAGAACGGCGACTGCAAAGACGCGGGGAACAATCCCCTCTGTATTGATAATAGGGTCTTCTGGACCGCGATGGATAAGACCTACGAGGTGACGCACAAGCCGGGGAAGTGATCTACTTTCCCAGCATCCCCCGCGGCATCAAATGCTCGATTTTGCCGCGGAGCTCGTTGGCGCGATCGGGATTGCGCCAGACGGTGACGGTAAAACTGCCGGTCAGGTGGAAGAGGGATTCGAGGAGTTCGGGCTTCCAGTCTTTCTCGGATTTCACACTCTCGAACAGCAGTGCGAAGTGCTCACTGACGCCCTGGGGCAGCACGCATTCGATCACGTACTCGCCGAAGATATTCAAAAGGTAGCCTTCTTTGGGGAACGTCGGGCGGTCCGTGGTGGCGATGGCAAACACCTTGTTGTAGAGCCGCTGCGCCTCGCAATCGAGGAATGTTTCGTTGCCGATGAGCCAGTAGCAGCGGATCAGTTTGGCAATGCGCTCGTAAAAGTCGATGTCCGCGTCGGGACGTAGCAGCCAGTAAGCGTGCGAGTAGTACTTGTGAAGGTCGCGCATCCCGCTGCCGGGCACCAGTTTGTTCACGTGAATCAGCAGGTGGTACCACAGCGTCTGCACTTCGTGGAGCGACTGCGCGGGCAATTGTGCCCGGTCCCCTACTGCGAGTTCATCGATCATCGAAAGATCGCGGCTCTTGAGGAGACGCTCGCGCGCGCCCTGCGCGAAGAGTTCGATGTACGAAAGCCAGAGGAGGTTGAGACTGAGCTCACGCTTTCGCTTGATGATCACCTGCGCGTCTTCGAGTTTCGTCACGACTCTGTACACATGCTGGAGCGTGACGCGGACTTTCCGTTGCGCCAGCTTTTTGTGGAGATCGGCAACGGTGATGCCCGGACTACGGGAGAGGGTTTCGAGAACGGCATTGAACAGCGGATCGGCGGGGTCGAGTGGAAGCATATTCACATTATAGGTGAATTCATGGATTGGCGGAAGGACAAAAGATTCATGTCCCAAAGCCATATTCACAGGTCTGTTGCTGCATATGATTATGTCAGTTCAACTTCACTTCCCCCCCTGCCCCATGGCAACCACGGAATTCACATCATCGGCCGACCTCGAGCAACGATACCTCGAGAAACTCGATCTGCATGCACTTCAGCGTCGCTTGGATTACCAAACAAGACAGGATGGCGTCTTGAAGGATTCCATAGATATGACGCGAGCGCAGATCGACGCAGTCAGACCAAAGCTCCCGGAGGCTGTTCGCTTTGAGCGCGATCTCGATACGATGCTCGCGGACGAATCGTATGACAATGATTACAACTTCGAGCCAACCAACCTCGACGTGCGCCGTTTCCAGAACACAGAGCTGGAAGAGCAAATACTTGATGATACGGCTACAACGATCAAGACGCTTGCCGATCGCATAGAGGAACTTCAAAAACTTCCAGAACGCGTTGAGACTCTGCGATCAAGCATTGAAAAGCAGCAAAAAACGTTGGATACATTGAACAGTGGTTTTTTCTCAAGGTATTGGAACGGCAGCAAGATCAAACTAATGAGCAACAGACTGGAATCTGACTGCGCTTCGCTCTCAGCGCTGCAAAAAGAATTGCCGAACCGTGAACAGAATATTGAAAGTGCTAGATCTCAACAGAGCTCTGTGGAAGACAAACTGGGACAGATGGAGAAAACACGGGACAGGAGATACATCGCCTCCCTTCTCCATGATGAACGTCCGGCCGTCGGGTTCTCGCCGCGAACAAATCAAGCGATCCTCGTCGATTTCGATGGCTCAGACACAATCATGCTTCGCATGCCCCGCACGCCCGGCGAAGTCGATTGCCCAAGAGAACTTACTCTCGTCATCACCGAGTACGACAAGATGAAGAAATTCGTACAGATGCTTGGGGAGAATGTTCCGACCCCCGGGTACCTGTACACCATTGGAGAGTCTGTAACGCAGTACAACAAGAAATTCTCAAACATCTTCGTCCCATTCGCCTTGGAAATCGTTGAAGTGGATGGCAAGCAGGAATACCGGCTCCCACAAGCCGTGTGGAACGAGTTCGGCGATTTCCTCGTTCTCGCATAGTCAACTCGATTTCCCTGTTTCCCGACTGTCCCATGGCAAGCATCACACTCACATCACCGGCATTCACCGACAATCTTGAAACTCTCAATCGAGAGGAGATCGGCGGACGCCTGCAGCAGGCAGGCCTCCTGGTACGAACGATCAATGACCAGGTAGCCGTGCTCGTGAATCAACTCGGTGTCCTCGACAGACAGCAACAAGATTTCGTTGCACGGCAGAGCCCGACCCTCGATGAACTTCTGGCCGACCCGTCCTATGGTGCAAGTGACTATGACTTTGTGCCCTCTGCGCTGGATAACGAGCGATTGGAGAACATGAACACGCAGCAAGATCAGTTCAGCAGACAGGACTCGGTCGTCAAAACTCTGGAAGCAAGGATTCAACATTTGCAACATCTTCAGTTAAAAATCGATTGCACGAGAGAGTACGGAATGGGAAATGTGCGATACGGATTGGCGAATATCTGGTGGTGGGAATTTGCGAAAGAGAAGGAGCTACGGAATACGATGAAACAATACGAGCAGGAAATCCTGGATTTGCAGGCCGAAATGCCGACGGCTCAGCAGAAAATCGCCGAGGCTCGGGAACAGCTTGCCATCGAAATTCCAAAGAGAGACTCGCTGTCGATACATGAATACTACGATGCGGCCACACTGCACTCACTCCCGGCAGCAGAAGTGTTGACCCGTGACCGCCAGGCGGTCCTGATGAGTCTGGACGACACCACTGTGACACTGCGCATCCCTGAGTCTCCTGAGGACAAAAGTTTTACAAAGGTCGTGACACTGGACTCTTCAGCGGACAGGGAGGCATTCGCCGCACTGATCGGACGTGATGTATCGGTCCAAGAGAAGAGGACCGGCAATAACGAAACCATGGAATACATCTTGGAATACGGTTCCGGAATGGATGAGCAGTTCGTCCGCTTCCCGCTGGAAGTCGTCAACGTCGGCGGTCGGGATCTCTGCCGCATACCGCAGGCGGTGTGGACCACATTCAGCAAGAAATAGTTGAACGTCTGATCCACAGATCAGTGAGCCCGGCACCCCGCCGGGCTTTTTCGTACAACTGACGCGGTACTTCAGAATCTTGAAATCTATTGCGCGGCTTTCTTCTCGATCCCCATCGTAATGGTCGTCTGCCCGTCGGCACCGGCAATCAGCATTGAGAGCGTGCGAGTATCTTTTGTGGCGCTGAAGATCGTCATGTCCGTGCCATCCATCGTCGTCGAAAGTGCCCAACCATCCTGTGCAAGCCGTGTCTTGTAGAAGGTTGCGACGGCCGTGGTGCTGTCGGACGTGGTGAGAACGATTGCCTGGGCTGGTGCGCCCGTCTCGGGATTCGCCGATGCCGAGTAGGCAACGGTTGCTCCTGCATAGACCGCCACATCTGTGGGCCAGTCGGACGGCATCTGGTTGCCACCGGCCGTGTACGATCCATCGCTCGTCGTCACGTGCATCGCACCATTGGCATCTACATTGACCGCCCCCTGATCCCCCACTGCGTTCTGCATCACGTTCTCCTGCGTAGTGGGAGTGGAGGAACAGGCAGCGAGAAGAATGACAGAAGCGAAGGCAAGCGAGGTTGGGCGCAGTGAACGCATGGAAGAAGGGGGAAAAGATCGGGTTCAGTATCGCCGATCCGGGCGCAGCGTCAAACCCGGTTTGAACAAGAATACTTTGACTCCTCAGAATGGCCTTTTTTTGCTATACTAGTGAGATTCTTCACACACATTTATGACGGACGGAATGCAGGAAAATCGTCCTCTCTCCGTGCATCTGACGGGCACTGAGGGTCAGGAAAAACTGCAGGATCAGTCGCTGCAGCAGAAAGTGGATGCGGCAATCCGCAAGACGGCGGACGCACAGGAAAAAGGCAGAAAACAGGCGGAGGCGTATATAAAGCAGTACAACGAACTTGCTTTGCTTCTCAGGCGTCCCGTCATGCCGAGCGCGCCGACGCCGCTGCGATTAGACGATGGAGGCATTGATGACAGTGCTGAGGCAAAGAAGCGATTCGAAGGTGAGCAGCAGCGATATGTAAAGGATCTCGCTACATACCAGTCGGACCTGAAATCGTACGAGGACAACCGAGCGATGCGAAGCACAAAACTTCAGCAGATCGGCAAAGATATCGCCGCGATCGGTATGCCGGCGCTGGAACCTCTTCTCGATGAATATCTGTCGCTGGACCCCATGTTAAGCAGTAACGATCCCCTACGCGGATATCAAGAAATTATCACGACGATCTGCAATAACAATCCTCGCTCAGGAGCGTTTGAGCGAGTATTTCTGAGGCGTGCAGATTTGTCAGATGATCCTGTCGACGGCTTGCTCCTCGGATCTCTCATACGGAATGTGGAAAGTGGACTCCAGAACCAAGTGGTTCTGGGATTCATCACGGGTGAGGCATGGGAACACATCTATCCCCCACTTACGGGAGCAATCGCAAAGGAATTCAACGATTTTGCACAAGGCAAGACAGCAGCCGAGCGCAAAGCGATGGAGATGCGCATTCGCGAATATTTGTATCACTTCCGCGGTGAGAATCAGCAGGAACGGGGATGGCCGCTCGTCAGCAGCATGCTCTTTCGGCGCCCTGCCCCCAGAGAGCCGATGGAGTTCCTCATGTCCGGTTCCGGCTTCATCGCACAAGCGGGAGGCCCCGCCGTCACAAATGCCCTGATTGCACAGGAGAGCGATAAGCAGAGGGCGGCACGCAGGAACGCAGATGCCGCTCAGCAAAGAAAATTCGAGAGGCAGATGACGGATTGGCGGAACCAACAGCAGCCCTTCACGGCTGAGCGCGGTCTTCTCGCTCTCATGCAACAAAGCGACTGGGGACAGCTGCAATCGCGGCTCGACCAGATCATCAATCAGGTCGCCGGCAAACATTCACGCGAGAACCTGCGCGACATCGCCGTTACGCAGGCTCCGAGATTATTAACGGATCAAACCCATCGCGAAGAATTCACTAACACGGGCATGAAGACGGTTATGCAGCGTCTTTCTTCTCCCGATATCGATCCGGCGGAAGAGACTGCCCTCATTGCCCTCCTGCACGCAGTGAATCCAAGCTCTCTCAATGAGGTCATGAACCAGCGAACTGCTATACGGCTTGAACAGGCCTTTGATCTGATCGAAAACGGAGGATTGTACAGGGATACCGCTGCGAACGCAGCCCTGTGGCGACAAATCGGCCCAGTCGTCCTCCGGGCGGTGAGAACGGGAGGAGCGCTTGGCCGACGTGCGGTTCTGTATGCGGCAGAATTGAAAGCTGCGGAAAGCTCCAGTGTGGTCATTATCCCAAAGCAGGATTGGGAAGTGATCCAGAAATCTTTCGAATCGATGCGCGTGAGTGCCGACCTCGACGACCGTCTCACTGCAATTCAGGTCCTCGCGATGGGCTACAACCAGGAAACTATCAAAACGCTGATCGACATGTTACAGCGCCAGACCGGGGCAACTCCGTTGGAGGAGCGCATCGCCTGTGCCGAAGCTTGTGCGAGCAAGGGTCTGTCGGCCAGCCAGGCGGAAATCGTGCTACGGGCAATCAGGGCCTTGCTCGAACCTCTCTCCGGGCCGCAGCTCGGCGTCACCGGTGCCGCCGGATCGATCGTTTCGTTGTCGCTCCTATCCGCCACTGACCGCCATCGCCTGCATATGGGAATGGTGCACCTATTGGACAGAGTTTCAGATGAACAGCGCCGGCAAATTCTCACTCAACTTTTCTCCGTCCGAGAAGGAGAAGCGTCTCGCGCACTGCAACGCACTGTCATCACGAATGTCGAGTTACGAGGGCAAAACAGACGCCTGATGGAGAGCATTCGAAGAGGCGGCTACGCCTCGAGGGAATTTGTCATGGAACTCATACAGAGACCCGGAGAGGATAATGCGTACACAGCATCACAGGCTGTACGATATCTCGCGGGAATTACGTTTATCATTCAGGGCGGGAGCGGAGCATTTGTCATTGCACCGGAACATCTCGATACCGTAAGAACGTTGATTACACGGTATCGGAATCTTCCCGAACCCGGTTCGCCGGAAGACACCCCCGATATGTTCCTGTTGCGAAGCGCACTGCAGGAGGCACTCGTGCAAGCGCATAGCGCCGAAGTGGTTCTCCGTCCTGGTGACACAGGCGAAAATACAAAAATCCTGCAGGATCTCCGCAAACAGATTACGGATCTCGGCATCAAGGCTCCACCGCCGCCTGTCGAAGAATAGTCGACTATTCTTTCACAACATGCCCAAGCCGGGGAAGCCCATGCTGTCCTTTGTCCAATAACTGCTTGCGCGCTTCCATAGCGGCGATCAGGCGTGTGCGTACTCCAGGCAGCACATCGTCCAGTATATTGTGTAGTCGAATCTGCTCTCCGGCGAAGGTGGTGGGATCGCCTCTCCAGGAATAATGCAGGTCTTCGACGAGTTTCAGCGACAATTCCAGACTGAAGGCATCCGGGAAGATCATCAGTTCGTCGATATCGAAATTTCCCGTATTGTCGGTAAAATCCAGAGATCCATCGATCATTTGTCCAAGATAGACGGTGTTGAGCATGCGCCGGAGAATTTGCTGTGACTGTGAGACGAGGCGTCGAAGGGATGTGTCATGGCCCGGCTTTCCCTCAAAAATCTTCGGAAGACTGGGCATCAGGTCTGCGGCACGTTCATAGAACTGCCCAAGCTCCGCAAGCCGATGCTGTGGCACACGATGGACGAAATGATAGATGTGGTGAAGCAGGTCTTCGGTGTATGCAGCGAGCGGCCGGGCGGAGCCGTGCTGCAGTTTTCCCAGATCGAATATTGCCGGCAGAGGATCTCTGCGTGTATCGAATCTGTGCATCACCAGCGCCGAACCCGATGGCTGTTGTGTGACGAGAGCATTCTCCGCAGACTCACCGCCCGATGCCGGGCCCGGCGCCGGATCCGCTCCTGGCAAAAGAGCATGTGGCCCGCCATCCGGAGAATCACCGTCGAGTACCTCAGCAGGAGGACCCCCTTCTTCGTCAGCACGAATGCTATCGAGGAACTGGATCAGGTCGATGATGAAGTTGCGCACAGGTCCGTCGGCATCGACGTGCTCCACCATGTCGGTGACATCCTCCACGCCGCGCTGATAGAGATCGTAGCGGCGACGGAGGAGATCGTAGATGATCAGCGTGTTGAACTTCCGGTCGTACATATCGTGCAACTTGATCGATTCGATCCAGTCGATGATCGGTTTGAGATGCTCCGGTTTGATTTTGCTGACGAGACGCTCGGCAACATACTCTGAAGGAATGGAAAACTCATCGCTCTGGAAAAAACGGATGACCTTCTCCGGTGTGAGGTCCGGATCCTTGCACAGATCGTTGAACGTCTGTGCCTTGATGATCTTCAGTACAACAGGATCTCGCTTTGGATCGTCAAAATGCAGCAGGATAGTGTCCTTGTTCTTTGTGATTTTGGTGCAATCGCGGATGATCTTCTTGTCGATCCACTTGAGACCCTCGATGCACGTCGCGTGACTCGCGAGCGTACGAATGCGTTCCACCTTGGCCATGTCTTCCTGCAGTTCCGTGATCGACGCTTCGGGATCGACCTCCGGCGCAGGATAATGCTTCGTCACCTCATCCGGATACCAGGCGTACGCTGCAGCGTAAGCATTCTCCTTCGTGTTGCGGGTTTCGAGCACGTCGTACACGCGTCCGTTGATGTAATGGATGAAGTGACTGATCTGCCGGTACGCCGTCTGACGATGGTATTCTTCGGAAGCGCGGGTCCTCGGTTCTCGCAAACGGGCAAGAAGAACATCAAGGTAGGCCTCTTTGGAAAATGCTTCCGCCATGGAAGACTAATATATACTTTTATGTTATATTGTCAATTTTTGTCAATGTACTCAAAACTGCCTAAAATGGCCAAATTCTGTGAGCGTCTGGCTTTTCCCGCTCACCCGCACAAATCGCTCCAGCTGTATCCGATGCTGCGCAGGACCACGTAGGCCTCATAGATTTTCTCGCTGTTCTCGATGTACTCCCGATTGCGCTTGTCACCCAGTCCAAGCGAACCTTGGGCATCAGCTGGGCGAAGCAACTCGTGTCGCAGCAACTCCGGCCGGACACCGCTGGTCCGCAATGCGCCATCGATGTCCGCGTAGAATTGCGCGCATGTTTTGCCGCCGTACCGCTTTGAGTGCTTGGTGTAATCGAGTGGCGTCTTGTGAAGACGCATCATGCGCTGCTCCATGGTTTCATTCGGGAGCGCCTGTGCCATCATCTCGGCACGGAACGATGTGTTGCCCGGGAGTTTGAAGTAGAAATTGTTCAGTACAATTTCCTTCGCCTCTGCTTCCGTCTTGCCCCCCTCCCGGAGCGATCGTAAACGCACGGCGAGTTCTTCATCCAGGGAATCGCAACCGACGTTCACTTCGAAAAGACCAAAGTCATTGACCTGGACGAATCCGCGTTGGACCAGTTTTGCCACGGCTGGCTGCCCAATGATGATTTCGCCGCTCTTCTCACCCTCGGGGGCACGGTAGTTCACTTGGGCATCGGCACCGAGGAGCTTATCCACGGCATACCGAACGAGATATGCGGTACCGCCCTCGTTACTTTGTCCTCCCTTCACTTCGGCTTTGAAATCCCCCGCTGCGAGTTCCCGGAGAAGACCTGCCTTCGCGGTTGGGGTGAGTGAGAGACTCCCCCGTCGGAGCGTGTTGCGTGGAAAACGCTTGTTATCGATCAGGCTTCCGTTATCGGCTGCGTGAATTTTTATGTTCAGTGATGACACAATGTATATTATATCATAATTTGTTAATTTATCAATATTTAGCCGCGCCTCTGAAAATCTTGCTAGGCCGCGCTTCCGGCTCAGTTCCCCCGTTCACCCTGGAGGACCCGCGCCAGGAAACAGTCACGCACGCTGGGAGCCAGCGACGCATGGTTTCGTACCTGGTCGAGCATGTGCTCGGGCGTGACGTCGTAGTGGTGCTTGCATACGAGACAAAACAAATGGAACAACTGATCGGATGTGACGCCGGGATTGCGGATGTATTGCTCGACGATGTTCAATTTCGATTCCCGATGCCCTCGCATGAGTTCTTCTTTGGGGGCGTTGACGAGCGTTCGGAGATCGACCGGCCATTGCTCCATCTGGTCGCGGGTAATTCTTCCTTCCGCAACGTAATCCTGCAGCACACGAAGAGCGTAGTAGAGACGGGTGTGCCCTTCTTCAAACAGAATACGGGAGTAAAAATCGCGCAAACCAATGCCGTACGCCCGCCGGGCCGCGTGCACGTTCACTTCGCTGACGACTTCGTTTGCATACGCGTCTCCTTTTTCCAAAACGCTCAACGACACCACGTCCCGGAATGTCCGGTCGAGTATGTCGGCATAGTTGTCGGTATAAATGCTATGTTCGTTATCGGGGGGTGTTCCTCCCCATGTGAGCAATCGGCCGTCGTGATACATGCCGAAGTTGAGCCCGGTCGCTTCGCCATCGTTGTAGACAAGCCCGACATGGCCGTCGTGCAGTTCTGCGATGTCTTGCTTGCACGATGCGATGTTATGAGCGGCCTGCTCTGACTCCATGTCGATTTCCGGATCGGAATAGAACCGCTTGGCGTGGCGGACGCGCATCTTCAGTCCGCCGTCGAGCTCGATCACCTCCATCATTTCGCTCCGATGTGGTCCGTGCATCTGTCTGCACGGAAGAACCGTACGACTTTTGACCGGAAGAATTTTGCAGAGGTCATCAATGGCAGGATCTCCCATCATCGTATGGAGGGTCAGCTTGAAGCGCTCGTCATTGGGAAATTTTTCCATGTAGTGACGGACAACGTTCAACATGTATGCCATGCCGTCGGGCTTGAGCTTGGTGAGGTGATGCGCGTCCACGCTCATGCGTAATGAAACGACGGGGTGATGGGGATTGCGCGCATGGTGCTCGTGCAATTCGTCGAGGACCTTGGCAGCGTGCTCGGGGGTTTTCGCCCAGAAAGCACTCGTCACGAGCGTGAATTCATCCACTTTCCCAAATTCAACGAGCTTGTTGATCGTCTTCCGTTCAACGAAGGGATCTCCGCCGCCGGAAAGACGCAACTCACCCATATTCGCGTCGCTCAGAAGTTGGATGAGATTATCCACGCCCTGGGGTGACCACTGCGTGTCTTCGTCCTTCCCCTTCATGTTCGAATCGAAAAAGCAGTAATCACAGCCAACGGGACATTGGCGGGTGGGCCATGCGCAAATGATTCCTTTTCCCTGGAATGTGTTTACGGGAGCGACGTTCACATGTCGCAAGATACGGTCTCTCATGACGGAAGGGTCGGCGAATGCTTTGTCGACAGTTTCAGAAGTGCCATGTTTGGTTTCCCTCGAAAGAGTCACGAGTCGGAGCAATGCGCGCTGCTCGGCCTCCTGCAACGCGAACACGCCCTGATGACTTCTAGCATCGATTGGCCAGATTTTGTTCTTCGCTGCCGGCGCCCGGTTCGCCGCTTCGACGACGGGCAGGGATACCATTTCTTTGACCATAAGATCGATATTAAAACCTAATTAATAAATTATGTCAAATTCTAAAACTCTACGGAGAATAAGGATTTCAACAGCAAAAACAACTACTGAATGCCTTGTTCGATAAATTTTCAGCCTATGGGCAGATTCTGATAAAAATTTTGCGTTTGCAGAGCTTTTTTGTTCATAGACAAGATAGGAGCCCGAAAGAGTGTTATACGAACTCTGTAATCGTTGAGCGGTCACATATTACTAATTCCAAGATAATGATGTAGCTGCTTCTTCAAAAATCGATGTCCCGAACCACTCTTCAGAAATTTCTCTCGTCCAAGTGCATCCATCTTTTCTAGATACGCCTCATAGTAGATGAATTTCCATGGTCCTCCATGCGAAGTAGAAACATTCTTGCCATCGTTATGAGCCTCAAGGCGCTTACCAATATCTGTCGTGTAACCGATATACCATTGCTTTGTGGTTTCGCTTTCGAGGATGTAGACGAAATGCATAGTCGATGAGTGTAGCAGCCCCGTAAAGCTCGCTTCGCTCGCCACGGGGCACGAGACGTAAAGCGCCTTCGGCGCCACGTCTCACGTAAAAACCGCTTCTCGTGCGCTCGTATGTTTTTTTCTTGTCGCAAGCTGTTGGCCGCGCCACGTGAACGCGAGCAGTGCACTGCGAGCGTTTTTACGTGGCAGCCCCACGGGGAATCGAACCCCGATTTGCAGGATGAGAACCTGCTGTCCTAACCGTTAGACGATGAGGCC
>JAHFJP010000012.1:0-5813 GCA_023245765.1 Candidatus Peribacteria bacterium | reverse complement strand
TCACCACCAGAAATGGTGAATGAAGATGGTGTGAACGACGGGCGTTGCCCAGACGAAGAAGAAGAACATAGGAGTGGGGGGAAGATCTTCCCGCAAACGTACGCCGGGCTGATCCGGAGTCAATTTCTTGCACTATACGAAATTGGTAATTGCATCGAAATTTATGATGTGACCCCATCCGGGACGGACGTATACTGGTTCCTATGGGCACGCGGGTAAGGCTCCCCTACGGCGAAGGCCATCTGGACGTCGACATACCGACGGACAACGTCGACATCTTCGAACCGCGACCGATGACGGCTCTGTCCGACCCGAAGGATGCATTCGAACAGTCCATCACGAAACCGCACATCCATACCCAAGGACTTCGTGACCAGGTGAGCAGAGAAGCCAACGTGGTGATCGTCACGCCGGATCGCACCCGTGTCTTTCCCCGGGAAGCCATCGAGTGGCTGCTCCAGGCGCTTTCCCACGTCCGCAAAAAAATTACGATCCTGACCGGCACGGGCAGCCACACTCCTGACACTCCAGCGCATTTGCTCAAGATGTTCGGCGAAGACATTCTTCGTGATCACACGGTCGTCAGTCATAGCGCGTACAACGACGATGAACTCGCAACCGTCGGCACGACACCGAGCGGCCGTCCGCTGCGGATGAACAAGCTCTACACCCAAGCCGATTACACGATCGGCATGGGGTATGTCGAGAATCACTTCATGGCCGGCGCATCCGGTGGCCACAAGGCCATTGTTCCCGGCATCGCCGATATCCAGACCATCATGGAGTATCACAGTCCCCAGAATATCGACAGTCCCCATAGCACCTGGGGAAAGCTGGAAGGGAACCCCACGCAGGACTTCCTCCGTCATTGTGCAAGCCAACGCGAGATGAATTTTCTCGTGAACTTCGTTCTCGACGATCACCGGCGCTTCGTCCGGTTTGATTGCGGAAAAGTTCTCGAAGCGCACGCTGCTGCATGCGAATTGCTCGCGAAGCATTCCATGATCCCGGCGAAACAGCGGTACAACATTATGGTCACGACGAATAAAGGGTATCCGGCGGATTTAAACTGGTACCAGGGTGTGAAGGGCGCAACGGCAGCCGCGGAAGTGATCGAGCCCGGCGGCCTGATCATTTCGGCAGCCGAGTGTCGCGAAGGCTTTCCCGATCATGGGAATTTTAAAAAGAAGCTGCTTTCCGGCATGTCCTTCGCTGAACTGAAAGAAGATCTGTTCAAAACACACTTCGCCGATTCCTGGGAAGTGCTGAAACTCGCGAACATTTATCTACAGAAAGGTGCATCCATTGCATTGAAGAGTCTACTGCCACCCCACGAGGTGCGACGCGCGGGAATGGAGCCCATCGATGATATCGCACGACGCGTCGAGCAGGCGCTTGCTCGGTACGGCCGCCATGAGCGCGTCGGCATTATCCCTTCCGGCTTCGATGCCGTGCCGGTGCCGCCGATGGCGTGAAGAGATCCTCTCTTTTCACTTCACCCACTGCCTCTCCACCTTCCCATCGGAATGCGTGATCACGAGCTCCATGGGGGGATAGTGGGTATCATCCGGCTCTTCCCACGCTAGTGCCTGAGGAGGTTGCTCCAGTCGTTTGTGTAACGTCATGGCCCACTTGCCTGGAGAGGTCTGTTGATACTGGTAGATATCCGTATGAAGCATGACACGGATCGCCGTAGCCACGAACTTTTGGTTATTGGAGATCGCTGCCGTCAGAGGCTCCCCGCGCAAATCGACCGAAGCAATCGCCTGATCCGTTGATGCATCAAGAATTTTTCCGGTCGTGCCCTCGATGACCAATGCCGTGTTGCCGTCGCGGGAAAGGAAGCGGGCGGTCATAGAACTTCAATGGTTTTTAGCGCTTCCGTTGTCTGCTGTATTCGCTCACGATCGTATTCCTCCGTCACATCTCCTGCCTCCTTTTCGAGAAACTCCCGCGCTGCTTTCGTCAGATTCACAATGAGCACCCGTGCTTCGCCGTCATCTTTGCATGGCTCAATGACCAAAGAGAATACTTCCAGCAGTTTTTGCAGCGTATACAGAGACGTGATGCTATCGGGTGCTCCAGTGGTTGCTTTTTTGATATCGCTCACGATCTTTCCGGCACAATGCAGGGGTAGAAATTTTTTCAGGTGTTCGAGCTGTCCGTTCATGTCGGCTGCATTGTCTCCCAACAGATACGGCGTCGCGCTGTGGAGCAGAGTGGCAAGATACTGGAGTCTCCCAGGAATGCCGTTCTCGTTCCAACTCAGAACAAAACTTGGACCGACGTCCCGAAGACTGTTATTCATGCTCTCTCTCAGACGCTTCATCCAGTTTTGATCGAGGATCGACGCCTGATGCTGCTTGAGCGCGTCCGCATGCTCCTGCAATGCCGGATTGCTCTGGAGGAGCGAGGCAAATTCCTCGTTTGAATACACTTCTCCAATTGCTTTCAGTCCATCGGCTTGACTCTTGGCGCGCGTGAGCAGATCGAAGATTGCCCCGCGTGGTCCCGTATTCACGCTTCCCAGAGACGCTAATTCCCGGTCAATATCTCTCGCAAATGGCAGTTCCGTTGGCACGATTCCCTGTGTGGTGAGGATCTGAAGTGCATCGTGCAGCTCATCCACCAGACCGGTTGCCTTGCTCTTCATGTTGAAACCGGAATATTGCTCGAATGCTTTTACGGCCTCAGTGAATCGCGGCATGAGATGGGAAGATTGTATTGAGCCGGAGAGATCCACACATGCGGCGTCATACTGTTCGAGAAGTGAGCGAACACGGGTAATCAGCGCAAATGCATCGTCGACGTTTTTATCGCGCACGGCATCCTCCAGCTTCGGCAGTGCATCGACAATTTGTCTGTAGAGGCTCTTGGAATCTTCCAAAAGATCCTCTCTCGAACGCCGTTCCATCGCAGCCATCATCATAATGATACTATAATAAAATACTGTTATTATGTCAATATTTCGACTGTTCGCCAGCTATTGGCACGATTCACTCCACCAACGGACCCCCCACAAATTCCACCTCCCCAACCACTCCCCCATCCTCCGGCGTCTTGAACTTGCCTTTGTTCTCCGGCTTCTCATGCTCGGCGCCGAAGTCGTCCCAGTGCTGTTTGCTCGGCCAGGTATTAATAATGATGATGTCGGTCGGGTCGCCGTTCGCCTGAACGACAAAGGTGTCGATCATACCGTGCTTCTTGAAGAGCAGATCTGCATTGTGATCGAACGCTTTCTTCCACTGTGCGTAGTCTTTGATCTTGTGACGGACGTAGGTGAGGTACATGATTTCAGTCTATCATGTTCTGGATGAAGAGCCCCAACGTGATTGCCAACATTCTCTCACTCCTGCGCTTGCCACTCGCGGTTGCGGTGATCCTGACGTTCGATCATCCCGCGCGCTACGTCTTCTTTGGTCTCGCGGCGCTCACAGACTGGCTCGACGGGCGTGTGGCACGGAGCTTTGGGAAAGGATCGACTTTTGGGGCACTGCTGGACCCCGCGACGGACAAAATCTTCGTGATCTCCGTCGTGCTGTACGGATACGCACAGAGCATGCTCCCCCTCTGGGGCCTCCTCGCGTTTTTCCTGCGCGATCTCTTCACGGTGCTCGCAACGATCGGCTTGCTCCTGAGCGGCCACATCCGGTCGGTGAGCCTGAAGTCGCGGTGGAGCGGAAAAGTGGTGACCTTCCTCCAGTTCTGCGCGCTCCTGCTGCTGCTCACTCATCAATGGGATCTGCTTCCGCTCTCGCTCTGGCTTCTCGGACTTTGCGCTGTGTGGAGTGTGATCGATTATGCGTGCGCGGGATGGAAGCAACTGCACGCACGGTAACGCGCCGAGAGTGTGTTAGCATCTGCCCATGACGTGGATGACACTGATCGCTGCGAGTATCTATTGGTTTCTGCCGGCCTACATCGCGAACATCACCTCTACGCTCGCGGGCGTCCTCCACTTGCCGTTCAGCCAGCCGCTGTCGGTGGAGCTTTTTGGCAGGAATAAGAGTGTGCGCGGAGTCTATGCGGGGATTCTCGCCGCCATGATCGTTGTGTACCTACAGAAGATGCTACAAATGGAGGGGGCGGCAAATGCCATTCGATTGATCGATTACGGCGCTGCACATATCTGGATGCTCGGTCTCTTGATGGGAACGGGAACAGTTCTCGGTGACGTTGTGAAGTCCTTCTTCAAGCGACGACTGGAAAAACGCGAGGGCACGCCCTGGGTTCCGTTCGATCAACTCGACTTCGTGCTCGGGGCGCTCCTGTTCACTCTCCCCTTCTATCCCGTGGAATGGACGCCGATCGTGATCGTCATTACCCTCTCCCCACTCCTGCATTTCGCCGTGAACGTGATCGGCTATTTTCTTGGTGTGAAGAACGTCTGGTGGTGATCGTTTCACTGCCACAGTGCATCGTCATCCAGACGCCGCGTTTCTTGTATGGCATGTGTGTAGCTCCCTTGGGATCCGCTACAGAGCAGTCGCACAGCTCTGATATAGGCCTCTTGTGATAGACGTCTAATAGGCATCTGCCGAATATCAATTTCCGCCTGTAGGGCCAGAATTTCATATTCTTCGGCAATTTTTCTCTCTTCATCGACGGCGGCAGCCAGATCTTCGGGAGTAGTGGCCCTCATATGCGCCTCGATGCTTGGAGCAACGCAAAGATCTGCGAGTTCCATCCATCCTTGCATCGTGTGACTGATGCCGTCCGACGATTTGGCTTCGCGAATGTCGTTCAGAACCGTAAAGAGTAATTGTTTCTGGCTATCAAGATCAGTCGCTGCAATTAAACTTTTCAATACAAGTTTCCTGTTGGCGCGCCATCCTGGAATTTGTTGCTGATGCTCGCTTATTCCTACGTCGTGTTCCAGTTCCGGAGGATTCACCGCCAAGAGATGACGGATTCTCTGGGCAGCAGTGACTGTTTCGCTCGTGGTGCTTACCACACGGAGCACATCTGCCGACAATGGAATCTTTTGATGCAGGATTTTCCGCAATAACGACAATCTCTGCTGCGTCGAGTCTATTTCAAGGTCTTTCGTCATGATGGTGAGAAATTTTCTGTTTGTCCTCATGAGGGCAATTTGTAATTTTGCAATGGTCAACACGGCGGAGCCCCCGATGTCATCTACTCGCGTATCTCCCGCAAGACCGGCGATCACTTTTTCCTGCACGCACCACTGTTCAGCGTTAGAACAGGCAGTTTCGATACCATGGAATGGGCTCTTTTTCGTATCGGACATAGGAACTACTTTAATACAATAATTTTAAAAGTCAATATCATGCAGACCGAGGATTCTGATCGTGATTTCTTGTTCTATCATTGTTTTGGCAATTTCATCCGCAGATGATGGGCATGTATTTTGAAACAGACTGCCGCAAGATAGCGATCCTTGATCCCTTCCGAATCTTTTTCTGCACTCCGCACTTTGTGCTGCTTCAGGCGCATGGCATTGGCTTCATCGAGCATCCTTTTTGCAAAGTCTTCAAAGGAATCGACCATTTCCAGCAGATTGTCTTTGTATTCGTTCTCTGCCGCCGCATCCAAACGCGGAGCAAAATGGTACGCATGCCATTTCTGAAGCTCATCAAAGAGACCGAATTTCCGGAACTTGATGACTGTAGCGCTCTCCCGTGTTCCGGGCTGCAGGCAGTGAGTGGCAATAGCCATCCACTCCAGCATATCCGGCATGTCCGGTCTGGGTTTGGGAGGAATTTTCATGAATTTCTGCGCAGCGGTTTGCGCCGGCGGGGGCAACCGGAGCCTTCCTCGCAGATGGGCTATTTCCTGCAGTGGAAGATCAT
>JAHFJP010000045.1 GCA_023245765.1 Candidatus Peribacteria bacterium | reverse complement strand
CCCATCGTCTGCAGCTGCACGGCGGAGATGTGGTCGTCGATTTCGGGCGGCAGCGTGATCACTTCGGGTTTCAGTTTTCCTTTGTTCTTCACCAGATATTCACAGGCGAGCGCCTGGCCGCAGAAGCTGAGGCTCATCACTTCACTCGGGTGGCCTTCGGCGGAGGCCAGGTTTACCAGGCGGCCTTCACCAGCGATGTAGATCACGCGCTTGTTCGGCAACAGATATTCATCCAAGTAATGGCGGACGCGACGCTTGCGGCTGGCCTTCTTCTCGAGCGTCGCGAGATCCAGTTCGCAGTCGAAATGTCCGGAGTTCGCTAGGACCGCGCCGTCCTTCATCGTTTCCATATGTTCCCAGCGGATTACGTGCAGGTTTCCGGTGACGGTGATGAAGAGATCGCCGATCAAGGAGGCATCGGCCATCTTCATGACCCGGTGTCCGTCCATCATCGCCTGCAACGCGGCGAAATTATCGACTTCGGTCACAATCACCTGCGCACCCAGGCCCTTCGCGCGCATCGCGACACCCTTGCCACAGCTGCCGTAGCCGAGGATCACGACGGTCTTGCCTGCAATCAGGAGATTTGTTGAGCGGAGGATGCCATCGAAGGTCGACTGGCCCGTGCCGTAGTAGTTATCCATCAAGTGCTTGGTCTTGTTGTCGTTGACCGCGATCATCGGGATCTTCAGAGCGCCGTCACGGACCATTGAATGCAGTCGGATGATGCCGGTGGTCGTCTCTTCGCAGCCGCCGAGGAGGCTACCAAGCAATTGCGGGTGCTTGGTATGGATCTCCGTGACCAGATCGCAGCCGTCATCGATCGTAATGTGCGGCTTGGTCTCGATCACCGCCGTCAAAAATCGGTAGTAGTCCTCTTTCGTCTCTCCTTTGTAGGCCCACACAAGGACATCCTTCTCCTCCGCCAGCGCGGCGGCCACGTCATCCTGCGTGCTGAGCGGGTTGCAGCCCGTGATTGAGACTTTCGCGCCTCCTGCTGTCAGTGTCCGGACCAGGATTCCCGTTTCCTTTGTTACATGCAGAGCCATTCCAATTGTCAGACCTTTGAAAGGAAGCTCTTTCGCGAAGCGGTCGCGGATGGTGAGCAGGGCGCCCATTCTTCTTTCGGCAATCTCGAGATTGAGTTTGCCTTGAGCAGCCAAAGTGGGGTCTTTCACAAAAGACATGGCTCAAGTGTAACACAAGGTGCATCGGCACAGGCCATTTCTTTGTCTCGCAACAAAGAAATGGCCAAAAGAAAATGCGGCGCGCACCAACTGCCCCTCCGCCCGGCTCCGTGTCTCCGCTTCGAGGCCAAATACTATGCCATGGCCTCGAAGCGTCGACTGCGCTGCGGCGCAAACTCGGAGCCTTCCCCTTCACCCCCCGTGGTGCGCGCGACCACCCATTAGATTTGTGGAATTTTTTCTCCGTAGGTTTGTTCAGCTCGGCTGATAACGTCCTGAATGTCGATGAAATCAATCAGAGTACCTTCTTGCTCCACGACAAACGACGCCAGCGACGCTCCTAGCATCCCACATTGCTTCAACGTCCACTCCTTCGAGAGTCCTGTCAGGAGTCCCGCGCGTAGCGCATCACCGGCCCCCGTCGGATTCACGACTTTCTCCGGTTTGCAGGCTTCGAGTTCAATCGTTCCCTCCTTCTTACTATGGATGACCACGCCATCTTCGCCCTGCGTGACGATCAAGAGGGGATTCACCTTCAACACATCTTCCACCGACATGCCGGTTTTCTCCGAAAGCAGACTCCACTCGTAGGCATTGGCGATCACGCAGCTGCTGGTGTTGATTCCGCCGACGAGATCCGCTTCTCCAAGACCGATAATTTGCTGCGCGGGGTCAAAGATCCAAGGGAGCTTGCTCTTTGCGAGCCACCGGCCGGCTTCCATGATCAGTTGCCCGTTACGTGCGCCGACGATTGCCCAGGCAATGTTCTCACGATCATCACTCAGGTCGGGCCACGATCCGTGTGCATCGGCGCCCGGGTGGAAAAAGGCGATCTGCCTTCCATGATTATCTGTGCCGATGATCGCCGTCGCGGTCACGTGATCTTTCAGTTGCTCTACGTGATCGCAGAGCACCCCGCGTTCCTCAAGTAGCGCGATGTATTCACCTCCATCCTTCCCCACCGTCCCCGCAAGTAGTGGTTCCTGCTTCAGCAGCCGCAAATTCCATGCGATGTTGCTCGCCGTGCCGCCGTGGTGACGGGCGTAGTGGGGGCTGAAGAAGGAGACGGAGAGTTTTTCGAGGTCACTTCCCTTGAGTGCATCCTTAAAGGAGCCGTCGTATTGGAGGAGGACGTCGTAGGCGATCGAACCTGTTACAAGAATTTTCATGATTGGGTGGGAGTTATTGGCAAACGAGCAAGCTTGTTAGCTTGTTAGCTTTTTAGCTTGTTAGACAGATAGTAGCTTCTTCCAGTAAAAGCTAAAAAGCTAAACAGCTAAACAGCTAAAAAGCTATTAATGTATCCGCTACAATCATTCCATGAAAATTGCTGTTGTTGGTACCGGGTACGTCGGCCTCGTCTCTGCTGCCTGTTTTGCAGAGTTGGGTCACACCGTCATTGGCGTCGATATCGATGCCGCGAAGGTCGCGAAGCTCAAGAGTGGCAAGAGCACGATTTACGAACCTGGACTCGAGGAACTGATCGTCAAAGGACTCAAGAGCAAGCTGCTCTCCTTCACGACGGACCTCGCAGCAACACTCCCGCATGTTCAGGTGGTCTTCTCCGCCGTCGCAACTCCACAGGGCGAAGATCACAAGGCAGACTTGCGCGCCGTCTTTACGGTAGCCGAGACGGTGGCGAAATTTGCCGATCACGATCTGATCTTCGTCAACAAATCGACGGTGCCGGTTGGCACGGGAGAGAAATGCGAAGAGCGCATGAGCAAGGTTTTGAGCGATCGCGGCGTCAAACATCGGATCCCCGTCGTGAGTAATCCCGAATTTTTGCGCGAGGGGATGGCTGTCAGTGATACGTTAATGCCGGATCGTATCATCGTCGGCATCAATGGGAATGATCACGCCAGAAAAATCATGGAGGATCTATACCGGCCGATCACGCGGGTGGGAAAACCGATGGTCTTTATGACACGCGAGAGCGCAGAGATCGTCAAATATGCATCGAATGCTTTCCTCGCAACCAAAATCAGCTTCATTAACATGCTCACCGAACTCTGCGAAGCGACGGGCGGCAATATCCGTGACGTTGCCAAGGGCATGGGCCTCGATAACCGCATCGGGCCGCGGTTCCTGCACGCCGGCATTGGCTATGGCGGGAGCTGCTTTCCCAAAGACGTGAAGGCGCTGATGGCGACCGCGAAGGAATACCATCTGGATCTCTCCATCGTCGAGGCGACGGATCGCATCAACACGCGGCAGCGTCAGCGGTTCTTCGAAAAAATTCTTAAGAGTCTTCCTAAAAAAGCGACGGTGGGGATCTGGGGACTGAGTTTTAAACCCAAGACTGATGACATGCGCGAAGCGCCGAGTCTCGATCTCATCCCGATGCTCATCGATGCGGGTCATACCGTGCATGCATTCGACCCCGAAGCGATGGAGAACGCCAAAAAATTACTTCCAGCGGGTCTCGTGTTCACTCAGTCACCGATGGATGCGGCGAAAGGCGCCGACGCACTGGTGCTCCTTACCGAGTGGGATATTTTCCGCGGCGCAGATCTCGGTGAACTTAAAAAGGCGATGAAAGGGAAAGATCTCTGGGACGGGCGCAATATCTACGAGCCGCAGGAAGCGCGAGACGCGGGGCTCGCGTATCATGGCATCGGCGTCAACTAACTTTCGCCGCTCGTCGAGTTGCCCGTGTGCCTATAGGGGCACGTGCATGACAGAGTGAAACGATGGTTGCGTGCGCGTAATTGCAGAAAATATTCTCAATACTTTCCGGATCGTCCGGATGCAGTACATATGTAGTCGTCAGCAGATGTTCGATAACTCTTTGCACATCCTGTTCTGGATCGAGTGCCGTACCGTCAACAGTGATCCTCTGCATCATTTCCTTCAGTACCTGAGTCTGTCTCAGTACGTGGCCCCGCCATTCGGGGCTGTCTTTCAGTGCGATTGGAGCAGTTTCACTCATAAAGAGGCGAATTGTGGGGATGGAGTCAATGTTTTGCAAGCAGAATGGGACTATTGAAGCATCGTACGAAGTGCATGAGCTATCTGCAGATACTCAGAACGAATATTCGTTTTGATCGTCTTGCTTCCTTTGTCCAATTCCGTAATCAGGATGTTGATCTGATCACCTGACAGTTGGGCCCGCTTGCAAACGTCCTCGATGTGTTGGGGCTGGCCGATGAAGTGCTGTGCTCTCACCCTCATCAGAATCGCATCAACGACATCGTCGCTGGATGGAGGTTTTGAACCCTCCTCTTGAGGCTGAGACCAATAGGAAATGACGTCGGTGAAATCCATAAGAAGGGCAGAGTGTGAGTCAGTTTTTCTTTACAAACAAGCGCAAAGAGACACAGATGTACTTTTGCTCTTTCCATAGGGTAAAATCGGCCCATCAATGCGTATTTTCCTCACCGGTTGTGCCGGCTTCATCGGGTTCCATGTCGCTCAAGAACTTCTCAGGCGTGGAGATGAAGTCGTGGGGCTCGATAACGTCTCGCCGTACTACGATCCATCACTCAAAGAAGCGCGGCTCAAGCTGCTTGAGGGCAAAAAGGGATTCTCGTTCACGCGTGGGAGCATTCTCGATCGTCCGACCGTCAAAAAATGCATGAAGGGATGCGATCGCGTGTGTCATCTGGCCGCGCTCGCGGGTGTTCGCTATTCATTCGAGCATCCGGAGGAATACATTGCGACGAACATCAATGGATTTTTCGAAATGATCGATGAAGCGCGCATGCAGAAAATTTCTGGCTTCGTCTACGCATCAAGCTCATCGGTCTACGGCAGCAACACCAATCATCCGTCCAAAGAAACCGACCGGACGGACAATCAGGTCTCGCTCTACGGCATGACGAAGAAAGATAACGAGCTGATGGCACACACGTTCCATCATTTGTATGGCATTCATGTGACTGGCCTGCGCTTCTTCACGGTGTACGGACCGTACGGGCGCCCGGACATGGCACTCTTCCTCTTCACCGATGCCTTGCTCAAAGGGAAACCACTGCAGATCTTCGGTGAAGGCAAAATGCAGCGCGACTTCACCTATATCGACGACATCGTGGCTGGCATTATCGCTTCCCTCGACAAGAATTACCCCGAAGAGATCTTCAACCTGGGCTGCGGGCGCGTGGAAGAACTTATGGAATATGTGAAGACGATCGAAACGGCATGCGGGAAGATGGCTGAGAAGCAGTTCCTCCCCATGCAGCCGGGCGATGTGCGCGTCACCTCCGCCGATATCAGTCATGCACAACAGAAGTTGGGATTCAGTCCCAAGACCATGATTCAGCAGGGAGTGCCGAAGTTCGTGGAGTGGTACCGAAAGTATTACGGCTTGTGATCCTCGACTGCTTTTAAATTAAACGCCGCTTCGCGTGAATTCGGATCAAGAACCAACGCGCGGCGGAATGCCTCGGCGGCTTCGGTGAACATTTTCTTCTTCACATATCCGACCCCCAGGTTCACTTCCGCAATCGCGAGAGCAGGATTGAGCTTCAGCGCACGCATATTTGCCTCAATCGCTTCATCTGCCCTGTTGAGTGTGAGCAGAGCGTTGCCCAGATTGAAATACGCGAGCGATGTAGGGCGGATCTTCAGTGCGGCATCATAATGGGCAAAGGCATTTTCCAGATCACCCAGGGTCTGATCGTGATTGCCGATCGTGACATGCGCGATCTGCGAGTTTGGGTAAAACTGCAGGACATTTTCAAAGAGGGTCTGCGTATTTTCCCACACGAGTGACTGCAGGCCGCTCATCACGGCAAAAATTCCGATCACACCTGTACTGATTGCGATGACGGGCATGCGCCATGTCGCTTTTTTCATCCATGATGCCGCGAGAAGGCTCACCGGAAACATCAGCCCGATGCCCGCGGCGTAAAAATACCGGTTGGAGGTGAAATAGAAGTCGCCTAAGTGCTCTCCGCGGCGATAGAGGAGGAAGGTGGGTGACAGGCAGATCAAAAACCACAACCAACCAAACAGCATGTCCCGGTTCCATCGTCGAACGCTCACGAAGGCGAAGATCGTGATCAAGATCGCTCCAAACAGTGACACGGTGAGATCCCAAGAGCCGAACGTGATCGGATCAGTGTACGGATAGAGGACCGAGAGTCTGATCGGCACGAAGAACTTCAGGAGCAGAAACATCACGGCCTTTCCCGCGAGCAGCGCGGTTTCCTGTATCGACGCATTCGCGACGAACGCTTGCTTACCCAGCAGCGCGATTATGCCGAACGCAATCGAAAGAGCGACGAATGGCATGAGCCATCCGATGTTCTTGATCGTAATCTTCCGCTGATCGCGCCACAGAATCAGCAAGAGAACTGCTGGGAGCGTCATCACCATCACTTTTGCGGCTAGACCCAGCACACATGCGATGATGCTGAAGATGTACAGAGGGAGTGAACGGCGATCTCGTGCGTACAGCCACGCAATGATCGCCGCGAAGAACCATGTGGAGGAGAGAAGATCTTTTCGCGCGCTTGCCCACAGAACAGTCTCGGCATTCACAGGGTGGACGGCGAAGAGAAGTCCACAGAGGAGTGCCGTCACAGGATTTTTCGTCAGCAACCAGATCAACCACGCAACGAGCAGAACGTTGATCAAATGGAGCAAGAGATTATGGAAGTGGTAGATAAACGGACTGAGACCCCCGATCGCGTAATCCACCTGATAACTGACGAATGTCAGCGGGACGTAGAGTTCCGGATCATATGAGGTGAATGCGGTTTTTAGATTCTCCACCGTCAGCCCCTGCGCAATCGGATTTTCCGTGATCAACCCGGGATCATCCCAGTCGACAAACTCATTGTGCAGACCCCAGACAAACGTCAGCGCAGGAATTGCCAGGAGCAGCAGGATGCTGTTTCGAAGAGTCATTACGGGCCATGGTACGCCGTTTGTGCCATACTGTCGCTATGCGTACAGCATTAGTAACCGGTGGCAGCGGCTTCTTCGGCGGCATCCTCAAGCGCGCGTTGCTCGTTCAAGGCTGGCAGGTGATCAATATTGATCTCGTGAAGGATGATGATGTGCATCCGGAACTGCATTCCGTTCAGGGTGATATCAGAAATCGTCAGTTACTCGATGATGTCACGAAGAACGAGACGATCGATGTCATTTTTCACTGCGCGGCGATCCTCGCGCACGCGGTGAAAGACAAAAAATTCTTGTGGAGCTGCAATGTCGACGGCACGCGGTCGATTGTAGAGTTTGCAAAGGCGCGGAAGATCCCAAAAATCATCTTCACGTCGAGCAATTGCCTCTGGGGAGAGAATTTCGGTCGTCCGATCCGTGAAGATGACCAGCCAAATCCCGTCGAGATCTACGGCAAGTCGAAGTTGGAGGGAGAAAAGATCCTCATGAACGAGCGGGGGGCGACGAACGTCGTGATTCTGCGCACGCCGACGATCACGGATGCAGGGAGGCTCGGTCTCCTCGCGATTCTGTTTGAATTTATCGATGAGGGACGCAAAGTCTGGACTGTTGGCGGCGGCTACAACCGGTATCAGTTCATGTACGCTGGCGATTTGGTCGATGCCTGCCTCAAAGCTGCCCAGTACCCGGGGTCTGGCATCTTCAGCGTCGGTTCCGATAACGTAAAACCGTTCCGCGAGGTGTATCAGGAAGTCATTGATCGTGCTGGAAGCAAAGCGCGAGTCGCGACACTCCCCAAAGGCCCCACACTCTTTGCGATGAAGGTGATGTATTGGCTTGGTCTCTCACCGCTCGGGCCGTATCAATACAAGATGATCGCCGAAGATTTTGAATTCGACACATCAAAAATCAAAAAAGAACTCGGATGGAAGCCGACGCTGGATAATGGCGAGATGCTCTGGAAGGCGTATGAATATTATCGGGATCACCGAAAAGATCTGAAGGGAGGGGAAGGCGTTTCGGCGCACCGGCAACCGGCAAAGATGGGGGTGATCAGGGTGTTGAAGTGGTTGTCCTGATTATTTCTTGATCCACACCTCAACGGGCGCGGCATCAAGTCTCTTCCACCCGCTCGTATTGAACATCGGTTCGCAGGCGGTCAGACATACGATGGCGGATGCGTCTTTTGCGAACTCCGGTTTGTACCGACGGATTTGCGATCGCGATTCATATTGCCATTCATGACCAAACGATCCCGCGATGAGAATATTGCCGGTTCCTGATCCTCCGATCACGTTCATGACTTCTCTCGCAGGTCCGGGTACCGTCGGTGGTTGCGAGAACCAGGTGATGATCGCGCTCGCAAACACGAAGCAGGCGAGGAGCGGGAAGGCATGCGGATGGCGGCGACCCGAGAAGAGTTTCCAGATGCCCGCAACGAAGAGTGGCGTGAAGAGAATCGCATAGAAGGGATAGGGCACCGATGCTGTCACGTACGCTGCGACGAGGATCAATGAGCCAATGAGAGCCCAGTCTTTCGAGCGGAGAATCCCGTACGTTCCCACAAGGCTGACCACGCCCCCGCCGCCGATGATCCAGAGCGTCACGGTTCCCATCACGTGTGCGGCGATCCCTGTCCCGGCGCCGTCGTTGCCGTGTATCACCATCGTTGCGAGCGCAAGTGGATTGCTCAGTGTCCACAGAATCAGGAGGGCGACAGGACCGAAAACAAAGAGCGCTGTTTCTCGGCGTGGTGTTGAGTGTCGCAGCACGCTCCATGCGAGTGGCAGAAAGAGAATCCCCTGATAGGCGGTCATGACCATCGCGAGCCAGAAGAGACCGACCAGGGCCGGCCAGCGCCTGGTGATTTCCGGACGGGACCGTAGCCACAGCAGGACGATCACCATCAGTGCGATCACCGGGGAGAGAACAATCGATCCCGACTGCACCAAGACTGCCGAAGAGAGCAGCCACCCGGCGCAGACGACGATCCGGTCTTCCAGATGATGTGAGCGCGTCATGTCCCAGAGTAGCCACACGGCCTGCACCATCAGAGTTGCCAGGAGCAATCGCCAAAACATTTCCTGGAATGGCAAGACTTCCGTCCACGACATCACCGTTCGCAGCAGCGGAGGATGCGGGTACGGGATATTGAGAAGGTACTTGGCTTCATCGGTTCGCACGCCACCGGCTGCCTGCCAATTGGCGAGCGCTATTGCGAATAACTCCAGGCACCCAATGATGTTCCATTCTTTTTTCAGTTGCATGAGTGAAGAGAAGAATCTGCGAGGGCGATCACGCGGCAAGTCTCC
>JAHFJP010000044.1 GCA_023245765.1 Candidatus Peribacteria bacterium | reverse complement strand
GGATCCCAGATACAGGAAGGCCCCAAGCGATGGCTGCCATGATTTGGACGCATGTTCTTCCTTGTAGAAAAAGAATGTATCGATTGTTTTGAAAAACACGAACGCACAAGCGACACCGCTCGCGGGTGCGAGAACCGTCGTCGGAAGATGCAGGAGAACCATCACGACGTACGTGAGCTGCGCCAGCAACGATGACGAGAGGAGCGTCGACATCAGCCCAGCCACGGGAGAATCCGGACCAGTCACCGCCGAAATCTCGGTCCACGTGAGATCCCCGTACTGTCCGATGCGGATCGAGAGGTACAGACCAAAAAGAATGAGGGAAGAGAGAGCGCGACTCCACACACGTGTGCGGTCATGGGGCCACAGACAGAGAGAGAGGACGTAGAGCGGTAAAAAGAGTAGAAACTGCCACGGAGGAGGATCACGAAACACAAACAGCCATGCCACCTCCGGGTGCGACATCCGTGCAATCATGAAGAATACGAGGCCTGCAGAAAGAATTCCAAAAAAACACCACGAGAGCCACTGGGGGAACCGGGAATGTGCTTCTCTCATCGCAGTTGATTGTATGAACATGTCATTTGGAGGGAAACAGATCACAGAGTCTTACATCGGAGAATATCCGGCTGCGAAATGTCTTGAGGATTCTTGCGGAAGAGCACCTGATATCCTCCGGGCATCGGAAGATTTGTCGCGCACGCCCGCGGTGTCTTCGTGAATTTTTCCTGTAGGAATGTCTGCACGTTCTTCCCGATGCATTCTTCTTTCACATTCCCCTTCCGCGGTGAGGGAACATACGGTTGGGCCTCAATGATGATCTGCGACTGCCCCAGACGACGGAACGTTTCGTCGAAAAACAGCGGGTGGAAGCGGCCGATATGCTCGATGCGTGTGTAGAGATAAAAATTCAGCGGCGAGTGTTTTGCGTACGGGAGGGGCGAACCCTCCAGATAGTAATACCGGTCGATGGTGCAGGCATCGAGGACCGCATCGAGCGCGGCGGCATCCGCATGATCCTGTTCATCGTGCTGCTCAATCTCTTCGGTCATCGTCATGAACGGCACCAGACGCGTGAACGACTGGGAACTGAGAAGAATTGCCGCCGAGAGTGCCGTGCACCCGAGAACCGTTGTGTGAGAGAAGGGGTGCAGTGATGCCTGACGTCGCAAGAAGAGCAGGAAGAACGCAAAATACACCGGCAGCGCGAGTGCGAAGTACTGTCCGTGAAATCCGCTGCCGAGTCCGATGGCCGTAAGCGTGATGTAGAGCGCGAGGCCGTGACGCCATGTGCGCCGCAGGAATGGAACAAGTCCTCCTTGCCAAATACTCGAGACGAACGCTCCCAGACTGATCGCGAAGAGCATGCCCGCCGTACCGATCCAGAGCTGCCACCATGGAAAATGTTCTGGGAATAGTGACCGCACGGTCATGATCATGAAAATGCAGACTGCCGCGAAACTCATGCCAACAAATTTTCCGCGCTTTCCGGAGAATGCAGGCAACGAGAGGAGGAACAGCGCGAGGATGAGAAGCGGAAACCAGGCAGAGAAATCCAGAACATTGATATACATTCGCTCCCATGCAACCAATCCCCTCGCCCACACGGGCCCGCCGGCGAGGATGTAGTTGCCCAGCATCCCGCGCAGGTACAATGTGAAGTAATTTTGGAATCCTCCAAGGTGCAGCAGCACGACACAGTACAGAACGCACGCGGTGAGGAGAGGAATCCCAAAGAGCCGCAGCCATTCGCGCCGGGTTTTGAGCATTAGGAGCGATGCGGCAAAGAGCGTCAGTAAGAATGGCTCTTTGAACAATACTGCGACTGCAAAACACCCCGATGCCAGGGTCACAGTGACAGTGTGCGAGCGCATCTGATCACGATTGACCGCCGCCAAATACAACAACCCAAAAAACGCCCCGTAAAATTCCGTCTGAATGTCTCCGCCGATCGTCGCGTGATAGAGCGCCAACGTGATTCCGACGATCGTGGAGAATTGAATGATCACCCAATCCGTTTTTTTCGCGGAAAAATATCCAGCGAGGACAAATAAGACTGGAATACAGAGAAGGATGACGATATTCAGGATCTCCGCGAGCATCGCATTGCTAAACAGACCGAGAGAGAGGGCGCTGAGGAGAAAAATCGCGGGGGGTTTGGGGTCGAAGATGCCGCCGTAGAGCGCAATGCCATTATGGAGTGCCGTGCCCATCGTAAAGTAGAGCGTGGCGTCGGGTCCACGAAGCCCATACCAATAGAGGACGCACTTGATGATGATCTGGCGCGACGCATAGAGGGCTGCGGCAGCGCAGATAACTTCCGTTAGGACGAGAACGCCCAATTTGATAGCCTTATGCGTACGCATCTCCCGCATGATACGCCGCATCCTCTTCGCCTGTCTCGTCGCCCTTCTCTTTACGCTCACGCTCAACGCGCGGAGCCTCCGCGAGTGGGGCGCCGGCCGGCTCTCCGTCGCCTATCTCAATGACCATCTAATCGACGAGCGGCTGTATTTTTCGATCATCGCGAAGACGGGCCAGGGAGCGGCACCGCTCGGACACTCGTCGTACCGCGAACACCGTCAGGACAGCGCCGCGATGAGCATGGCACCGGTGATCGAAGGACTGCCGATGCGGTGGCTCGGTCTGTCGCTCGAGAACACGCTGCTGATCGGCGATCTGCTCTGGCCGTTTGTCGCGGTCTTCTTTTTGACGCTCGGTCTGCTCGGCATGTTTGCGGGATCATGGATCGTTGCGGGAGCGCTAGCGCTGACCATCATGAGTGATATCGGCATTTACTGGTTTCGGGCCAGCAACCCACAGGTGCCGATCGCGGGATCCACGCTGTGGCTCGCGATCGCGTTCCTGTTCCCTGCCGAACATGCCGGGGCTCTCTTTTTGCGCGGCATCATTGCCGGCGGACTGACGGGAGTGCACATGCTCTACGCGTCGTTCTTCATTATCGCGGATGGAACACTGATGCTTTTGGGGCTACTGGAGCACCGTTCATGGCGAAAGACGCTGCGAAGCGGCGCATGCTACGCACTCGGCTTAGTCCCATTTTTGATTCCCCGCTTTTTCCTCGATGTTCCTCCCGAGGCAGCGGCCGATACTCTCGCACGGGTCGGCGTCATCCACTCGCGGCTGCCCGCGGCCCCGATGATGCAGGCAATGCTCCTGGGTCTCGGCATCGTGCTCTTTATTCTCTGGTGGAGGAAAACGGGCCGCCCTTCGAATCGCCTGCGCCTGTGTCTCGCACTTATTTTGAGCTCACTCATCGCATTGAATCAGTCGCTGATCCACGGTTGGGACGCGATCTTCGTCGCCTACTACACCGTCCCACTGCGCATGGTACTGATCCTCAGTGCGACGGTGATATTTTTGGAGTGTGTGCGCAATCTCACGGCGCGGCGCGTGGTGATGCTTGCTGTGGGATGTCTCTCGATGCTGGCACTCTGGAATTCTGTCGGCGCTCTCGCTGGGAGGCAGCGGGAGGCAGCAGATCAGTATGCACAGAGTGATGTCCCGAAAGTTCTGACATGGCTGAGGCAACAGCCCGGTGAGACGTTGGCGATCGCGGCACCGAATGCGCTGAATGAACGCATTCCCTACGAGACGCCGCACTACGTGCTCTTTAATGAATACGGCTGGAATCAGCAGATGACCGACCGTGAGCTTGCCGAGCGCTATGCGCTCCAGGTGAATCTGATTCCGTCATCGAAATCGCAAGATCGCACCTACACGTTCGTCTTCGGCGGCTACGCGGGGCTGACCTCGGCAAAGCAGCGCGCGTTCTGCCGCATCAAGAGAACGATTTTCCGGACCAACGATCCGTGCACTCTCGATGCACGCACGCTGATCCGCCATCAGGAGCTGCTGCCGATGGTCGACAACGCCGACGTCAATATCCCAGAGATGATGAAGAAGTATCATGTCTCTTTCGTGGTGACGGAGGAGCCACGTGGGCTGCCGCCGGGGGTGCGCGGCATCTGCAAAAAGGCGACGACCATCGGAACATATGGAATTTGGTCCTGTGGCCGCTAACCCGCGTCTTTTGTTATCCGTGAGAGGCGAACAGGCTGGGCACGTCGAGATTATTGCAACAAGGAACAGTTGATCTACACTGCTTTCCTTTATGCCAGCAGCCCCTCCCGAAACCAGCACCGCCGAAACACAGTCACGTGAAGCAATTCGGCGTGGCGAAACCGCGCTGACGGAACTCTGTTCAAATATCGACTTTCGCAGATTCATTTGCAGTCGTGCGTCGGATCCGGGTGTCCGGTCTCTTGTGCGGCAACTCGCAGGAATACTGCCCGATAAGGTGTTCGAGTCCCTCTCCGATAAAATTCTCGATTGGGATTGGCAATCTCCGGAAGCCAACAACGCGGCTCTCGGCTCCACGGATATGCTCGTGCACTGCTCCGGCGAACTCATCGTGCACCGCGACAGTGTCTGCGCGATCACGAAATCCATTCGGGGACAATCGGCCGAGGATATCATCAAACAACTTGTAGCCGTTTGGCCGTCTCTGGGAAAAGCTGTTTTGAACATCATTCCGAATCCAGAGCGGCCATGGCTAGAGGAACGTCTAGACTCTCTGGGTGCCGCGGCGAAAGCGCGGCAGGATTTGCAACCGGTCTCGACCATGCATCTGGAGCCGGAAGAGAAAGTGCGGGCAATGCAGAGGCGGATCTTCGCCGCGAAATCCTCGGAAGTGGTCATGAAATGGCGCGTACTGTTCAACGCCTTGCCGCATACGGTCACGAGGCAATCATGGGTACAGGATTGGGCGCTGGAAGAGCTTGGAGGAGAATTGCTGGATACAGATGAGTCGCATTCAGCTTCGGAGATGAACGGAACACCATCATCGTGGATAGTTTCTTTCCTGGGCGAATTTCGCGAAAAACAACTGGCGCAGTTTCTTGATCTCATCGGCCGCAGAGGCCAGTTGAGCCACGACAAGGTTTCGCGGTTTCTGTTTGAGACGGATCACTCCGCAAGCTCTCTGTCCGCCGATCTTTTCGGCAACACCATGGATAAGATTTTTGCGGAGAGACAAGCACTGAGGGCTGCAGCGATGAATTTGCAACGGCGCAGGAGTGAGAATTAAACTCCCCCATTTTCGTCTACGTCTCCCCGAAGAAGTGCCGGATGCTCTGTTCGTAGAATGCGATGGTTTTCGGGATGGCCTGCTCCACCGTTCTACTGGAGGCGGCGAACACATGATAGAAATGAGCGGGACGGAATTTTTTGAGGTAGAACTGCTCGACCGATGAACCTTGATCCCCCACGCCGTTGACCAGAAAGTGAATGCTCTTGTCTTCTTCGATTTGACGCAGGATCGGTTCGAGCTGGTCACCTTGCCCGGCACCGTCGGTGAGCATGGAGAGAATTTTGAGTGTTTGGGGGCTCCCGACGCGCATGCGTTCGTGTTGATAGCGCAGTGCGCGTTCATCGGACGTAGACCCTCCAATTTGCGTGCGCTCGTAAATATGAGAATACGCTTGCCCGAGAGCGCGGAGACTCACGGCCGGCGTCAGGGGGATGAGAGGGTATGGATAGGAATCGAATCCCGTGGCTCCAAATTCCAACGGAGCGGACTGCACGCGGCGCAAATCATACTTCGCGGGATTTTTATGGAGTTCTTCGTGAATGTTGAACGCGGCTCGGGTGACGATCGTGTAGTACCCGAGGGTGCCTTCGATATCACCCCACATGCTGCTGGAGGTATCGACGAGCTGCCACAGCTGCAGAGATTTTGGATTCAGTACATGACGACGATCAATCATCGTTCGCGGCCGGGTTTCTCCCGCCCGGAGACGCCGATACGTTTCGACTTCGCGCCCCGGCGTCACCATGAAGCCCGTCGGCTGATGGCGAATGAAATCTTTGCGGTACTCGCGCAGAACGAACTTCGTCAGGGTTTCGGTCAGGCTGCGGATGTAGCCGTCGTACTGTTCGCAGGTTTGGAGAAAGCGCTTGTAGAGGTCGAGGGTCATACCCATCCTGTCGGCCTCACGCTGCAACTCGGAATCCTGGATCCCCGCAGTGCGCCCCATAAGCACCTGAAGGGCTTTGCGCTGCTCCGCGCTGAGAGATCCGGAAGTAATGATACGGGCATTCTCGCCCGATCCCGCCACAGTCTGCCCGGGCGCGGAGACGCGATCGAGCGCAACTATCAAATCACCGACTTCGTCCTCGAATTCACCGAAGGCATCGGCAATGGATCCTTCGGTGTTGCGGATTTGTTCGAGACGCTCCTCGATCAGCGGCGCGAGTTCCTTCACAAAATCGATGAACAACGGCGCTTTCTGATCTCCCGCTATCGTCGGATTCATCATCTGGGCAAAGAGATGCGTGAGCATGGGGTAGCGGCTTGCGACACTCGGCGCGACGAAGTCCGGAGGCGGTAATCCGTTACTGAAGAATGGCGCAACGAGCGGCAAGTTCGAGAACTGCGCGTACGCCGGCACCTGGAATTCCTCCCGATCCCATGGGAAGATTTTTCGATCATCCTTCTCAAATTGCTGCAGTCGTTCCTGGCTATTGGGGACATTCTTGCCCTCAAGGAATGTGATGCCGCGGTTCTGCGTAAAGCACGAAGAGAATAATTGCTGGGTGACGACCTGTGTCCCCTGTGGGATGGCGCTCTCCAGGAGCAGATCGGCGAGAGTGTTTTCGATGCTGTGAAGGAATTTCCGTTTATGCGCCATGTCCGCAGGGAGTAACTGCTCGGCAATCGGCATCAACCGGACGCAGGCATCCTGGAACGCCGTCACCGGCGGCCAGTGATGGCCGAGTTCATGGAGAAAGAACGCGAGCCGCCGGAACGCGGGGAGTTTCCAGACGGTGTGGGGATTAAAGTAGATGGTGCGACTGATCAGATCCGTTTTGTATCCCACGTCGTCGGGACCAGCTTTGGGATCCGGCTCAATGCGGAAACCGACCGTGTCCGCAATCTGATTGAGCAGCTGGAGTTCCACCGGACCGAAGAGATCGGTGAGATCCCGGGGAACGGCCAGCTGGGGATCCGGTGTATCGACGGTCATGACGGCATCAGTAACTGCGCATCGGCGGCAGCGGGAAATCCATCTGTAGGAAGTACGCCATCGCCTTCTCCACATCAAACGCCTCTTTGCGGATACCCGCCATGGCGCGGATCATGCGGACATACGGCATTTTGGCCTTCGGTACCTGTCCCTGACCGGTGGTCTTGTTCATTTCGACTTCCACAAAATGGAGCATTTCCTGGACATCACGGGGGAGCGCGGTGCCAAGATCGACGAGGCAGCGCAATTGATACAGCCCCTCGAGAAGTTGCGGGTAACGCTGCTCGAAGTCGGGCGTTCGGAGAATTTCCGTGGGAATTTTTCTCTTCGTGCGCGCCATGCTGGTCGTCACACTCTGCGCTCCCATGATCTTCGCCCGACACTCCTGCACAGATTGCCCCTTCCACACCTCCGCTTGCCCCGTTTTTTCGAACTGGAGCTGGGGCTCCAGATCCGTTCCCTTGTGCGGCAAATTCTGCGCGAGCCAGGCGACATCCGCGGGGACGGGCGACTGTCGGCGGAGGATATCGGCGATGATGTGCGCTGTTGCATCACCCAACTTGCGCTTTCCGGTGCCATCGGGTGCGATCAGCCGGAAGTATTCACCGAGACCGCGGAGCGCCGTCCGCACCTCGTTCCATGGCAGTGAGGGTTTTGCTTCATCCTTCGCTTTGGGCTTTTTCTTGTTATTGTCTTCAGCTGCATCCGCGGCAAGGAGTGTTTTGTGCATTTCCTGGAGACGACCTTCCCAATGCGTCCGGACTTTATCCAGCCATAGATCCGGTACATCTTTTCTGGCAAAGAGGAATTTGCGGACGGCATTGGCCACTGTTGCGATGGTATCCGGAGACATATCATCGCCTGCGACGATCGTGCATACGTACTCGTGAAGATGCTGACGATTTTTTTGGGTGAGCATTGCGCTCGCATCCTCTTCCTTCGTGCCGAAGTACGCTTCCATGAATATCGGCCACTCCTGACGTTCCAGCAGTTGCTCCTGCCAGTGAATCAGCTGCTCGACCAGATGCGGATCGAGTCCGACTTTGGAGAGCAGCGCCGTGCGCTCGAGGTACTTCACATACTGCTGCGACTCTTCGCCGTGGCAGGGGCACCGGTTAACCTCGCACACCGTACATTTGCCCGAAAAGCGGTCTTGCTGCTCGGTGTAGTCGGTATCGACGAAGGGATCTTTGACTTCCTGGACCATAACCTGGAAACGACCGACTCCCATCCCGGGGATCAGTTGATCGAGTCTGTCCTTGGATTCCTTGAGGTATCCCGTTCCGAGGAGCATCGAGACGATGTACTCGAGACTATCGAAGCGTAATGCGTGCGTCGGTTCCACGAGCGTCCGCATCAGGGCTTCATCAAGCGAACAGGGGGAGCGGTTGATCTCGGGGTTCATGCACTTGCAGAGATCGATCAGCACGCGATGGGAGATCGGGAAGTGTTTCCCTTTGAAGGCACTCTCTAAATGCGCTCGCATCTTCGGCAACACCTGCGTGACGAGGAAGTGCAGCTTGTATGCCGTGGCGTCATCGAGCAGGAACTCGCCGGTATCGCGCGCGCAGAGGTGCGGCCAGACGATCGTCTCGGCAATTTCCTGATCGATGGATTTTTCGAGTTTGACCGGCTGGGCAGCGGTCGTGGTGGAGTTCTCCGCCGCCGACGCAAGGCTCCCGACGTGCACGATCGCCGAACCCAAGCGGCTGACGAGCGCGAGCGGCGCGCCGGCATTGCCGTATTCGGCGCCGACGTTCCCGGTGAAGCAAACGCGGAATTGTTCGGGAACTCGCATCCACGCTCCCGTGATCGTATTGAAGAACCAGCCGCGCGGACTTTTGACCGCGGCCCCCTCTTGCGGAGCGTGCGTCGGTTCGGGTGCGGCATCGAGATCGGCTGCGGGAACGGCGGTGAGGAGTCCGTGGATGAACGTCCATTCCTGGAGCTCCGGGAATTCGTTGATGATCACGGGCCGGTTGGCCTCCAGGCCTTTGAGCACGAGTCCGTAGTTGTACCCTTTCTTAGCATGACCGTGGTACACCTTGAGCAATTCCGCATTGAAGGCCGACCGCAGCGGCGCACGCAGCGCATCCCGGACCGCGGCGAAAGTACCTTCCCTTTCGAGCCCGTCGATCTGCTCTTTCGTGATGCCGCAGATTTTGATGAAGAAGTCGGGATTTTGTGCGAAGAGGGACTTGATGCTCTCTGCATCCAGCTTGTCGATGAGTTCCAGCAACCTCTGCTTGCCATGCACCTCTTCTTCCATGCCGAGCGATGGCGATGCCATCAGCGTGAACGCCGACTGACCGGGGTCAACGTCGGCGGAG
>JAHFJP010000070.1 GCA_023245765.1 Candidatus Peribacteria bacterium | reverse complement strand
CATCAGATGCGAGCTTGTACTCGCGCTTCACGAGCGGAACGATGCTCATCTTCCGGAAGAAGAATCTCGGGCACGCAAAGAGGAACAGGTACTGGAGCAACCAGAATTTTCCGGTCAGTGACCCATACGGATACTGCCCCGCGAGCTTGAGGAAGCTACGGATGATCGTCATGGGATAAGTATACATCACCAAAGCATGTCACTGCTCAGAGGCGGTTCTTCGCCTGAACCAAAATGAGGCCCCCTGTCCTTCATCGCTTTCACCATTGAATAGACAAATGCGGCAACGAGGAACCCTGCCACATCACGCGGTATCTTCTCCTTCCCAAAATTCATACCATCTCGGAAACATTCCGTCCCCACGACACTACCGAGTGACAATGCTGCTTTCGCCAGTTCCTCATCTACAGGCTTGCCGCCGATTTCTTTCGCGCCGCCCATACCCATACTGTACACACCGCTTCCTGTTACGAAAGCCAATTTATTGGCTTTAGGAATAGAATTTTTCGATATCCGCCTTGTTGTCCCGCAGCCACTGGAGGAGCGTCCGGATGCCGGCATGGACTTCGGTTGCCGCGGTCCAGTGGAGATCGTTGCCCGCCTTCGAATTATCGCTGATGAAGATCGGCTGATCACCGGGTCGCCAGTCGGCGAAACTCGAACTGATGGTCATGCCAAGATCGTTTTTGAGGAATGCGAAGAATTGCAGGAGCGAGAGCGCATTGTTCGGCCCCCCGCCGAGGTTGTAGATCTGTCCCGCAGCCGTAGAAATATTCTCAATCGCGGCATCGTATGCATGGATCAGATCATCAATGAAGAGCAGATCGCGCACCTGCTTGCCGTTGCCGTAAATCTGGATCGGTCGGCCGAGCAGCGCGGCGATCAGGAACCACGCCACCCATCCCTGGTCTTCGATGCCGAACTGATGCTGCCCGTAAATGCAGGATTGGCGGAACACGACGGTCTTGAGGTCGTAGAGACGCGCGTAATCGCGCACATACTGGTCGGCGGCGCCCTTGCTGCAGCCATAGGGGGAGTGGAAATCGAGGAGCTCCTCTTCGGTGACGCCTCCCTGGAGATTCGCGAAACGGTAGTGATCGGCTTCTTCGATAACCTTCTGCCCCTCGAGCCCGCCGTAGACTTTGTTGGTCGAGGCGTAGAGGAGGATCGGCTTGCGCTTGGATTCACGGATCGCTTCGAGCACGTTGAACGTGCCGAGCGCGTTGACGCCAAAATCTTCGCGCGGATTCTTGACCGACGTTGTGACGGCAACCTGCGCGGCGAGATGCAGGATCACATCATGCGCGTCCGCCGCCGTCTTCAGAGCATCAGAATCTGTCCGGACATCCCCACGCGTGACAGTGAACTTTCCCGGATAGTTCTTTTCGAGGAAAGCGATGTTGAGTTCAACGCCTTTGCGCGAAAAATTATCGAAGATCGTCACGCCCCACCCTTTCTTGATGAAGTGCTCGGCGGCATTCACGCCAATGAAGCCCGCCCCGCCGGTGATCAACATGCTTTGAGCCACCGGGAAAGTGTTGCGGAAAGCCATCCGGCGAACAAGGGCGCGAGCTAATTCAAATTCGCATTTATCTGCGTTTATTTGATTTCATCAATGAAACAAGCTCATTGATATAAAAAATACTGGCGATAATAAAAATGCCTGAAGTAATTGCACCACTTTGATACGATTCAGCGATAAGCATTCTGAAAAAATGATGTGTCTCAGAAACAAGTAACAATGCAAATAGCCACAACGGAATAAGCGACCATTTTTCACCTCTGATAAAAAACAGCATGAGAACAAGAAACACATATCCGACGCCATGTTGTACGTAAAACACAGCCTCAGGAATCGAAGAAAAAAGACGGGTGTAGGGATAAAAATTTGGATTGCTAATATAAAACCCGGTCATCGAAACTTCTAAGCCATGAATGATGTTCAGAGCAACACACAACAGAGTGATGACAAAAAATCTCTTGGAGGTTGTGAGCTGATTCATGATGCACACAATAACATTTTCTTTTATGGGATTCATGAATAGGTCGTAAGATGGCATCCGTGACCGGCCTCCTCCTCGTCCTCTTCGGCGCCTGCGCGATCGAAACGGGCGCATCCATCGGCAAGTACGAAGTGAAGAGGGGCTGCGAGAGCGTCTACATGATGGGTTTTCTCGACAGTATCTGGAGCACGCTCCTCTATCTCTTTCTGCTGTGGTCAGGATCGGAGGTCTGGCGCTTTTCGTCGGATTCGCTTCCAACATTCACGATTCGCGCAGTGCTCGACGTGCTGCAGGCGCACATAACGGTGCTCGCGATCTCCAAAGCCGACCGCAGTACGTTCGGGTTCATCCGGATCGGCACCATTCCCCTGCTGCTGATTGTCGACATCGCTCTCGGTTACGCGTTTACGGGAATGCAGTTGATCGGGATGGGGGTGATCGTCTTTTCACTGCTCCTGCTCTTGATGCGCCGCACCATGCGGATGAACGGCATCGGCTTCGTGCTGATATCGACGGTCAACGCGGTCGCGACGCTCTCGCTCTACAAGTACGACATCGCGCACTGGAATTCGGTGGCTGCGGAACAAATTCCCGTTCTCGTGTTGCTCCTCCTGTACTTCCTGATCATGGCGCGCGTACGGTGCGGCGAGCGGGTACTCGCGCAGATGTGGCAACCGATGCTGCTGCTCCAGTCGCTCGCGGTCGGCGTCGGCACGGTCACCGTGAGCTACGGGTATCTGCTGCTCCCCGCATCGCTTGCAACGACTGTCGTTCGGTCTGGGAGCCTTTTGTGGTCGATCGTCTCGGGGAACCTTCTCTTTAGAGAAAGAAGCTTCTGGCTCAAGATCCTCGCCGCGGTGCTCTGTATCGGCGGACTCGCCCTGCTCGCCCGGTGAAGGCCTCACGGGTACACTCTGCGCATGGATTTGCAGGACAAAATCAT
>JAHFJP010000011.1:1762-37020 GCA_023245765.1 Candidatus Peribacteria bacterium | reverse complement strand
TCTGAGCCTCTCAAGTAGCTGCGCTTCCTTATCGGAAATCAGTGGTTCAAGAGCCGGGAGCATTGCGAGGATGTCTCTCTTGTCTCCGGTGGAAAAAGAGGTTTGCATGCGGTTTTTGGTGTATGTATATTATACACTATTATTGATATTATTACAATGGTGCCGCCGGCTGGAATCGAACCAGCATGACCCGATAAGAGGTCAGGGGATTTTAAGTCCCCCGTGTCTACCATTTCACCACAGCGGCTGAGAATGAACGAAGTCTGGCGCGAAACGAACGGAAAAAAGTATAACGTTTTCATGGCGAATGTATCCATCATTACCAACTCCCAGCCCCACCCCTAGCCCTAGCCCTAAATCGGCAACGCCTCCAGCTTCACCTTTGGCGTCACACCCTTCTCCCCCCTCTGACCGACCGCGAGGACCTCACCCGTGAGCGGATTGACCTCCTGCGCGATGACGACGAGGCGGCGTAAGGTGGTTCCGACGGGCGTGCAGGTCATCAATGTCGAGATGCGTTTTGCTTCGGGCTGATCCAGCACGGTGATGTCACCCGGGCTCACTTCTTTCTTTTCGGTCACAATGTAGCGATGACGGTCGCCTTTGTAGTAAACCCAGTACTCGTCGCCGGGGTTGAGGTCATGGAGTCGCGCGAAGACGGTTTTGTAGTGTCCCGGTGCCCACGGGTAGTAGGAGCTGTGACCGGTCACGAAGAAGTTGCCCGCCTGGCCGGGCTTTGCGGTTCCCGGGTAGTGCACCACACCGTCTGCGAGTGCCGTCTGGATGTCCTCTTCCACCTGTGCCCAATCCTGGCGTAGGAGTGATTCAAGCGGCGGCTGCACGAGCGGTACATTGAGCTTGAGTTTTGGGATCAGAATGCGGTTATCGGGAGGACCGACGTTGGGCAGAAAACTCAGCAGTTCTCCGCGCTCGCGGCCGTCTTGCGACACCGCAGACGTCTGCTTCAGCGTTTCGATCATGGCGTTATCGATTTGTGACTCCGGGGCTTCGATTGTGGGACTACTGAGGACCATTGTGATTTTGCTTCGCGTGATCTGCCAGAAGCTGTCGTAGTTGAGCGCGACGAAGAGCGCGAGGAAGATTACGGTGAAGGTTCCGCCGAAGCGGACAATGTCGAGGAGGAAGAGGGTGCCCCGGCTGTACTGTTTGATCTCCCGCTTACGCCCGGGGACCCATACTGGCTGTGCCAGGAAATCCCAGACGATCCGCAGAAATTTCAGTGTGTCTTCTGTGATCTGCTGCAGGAGTGGAATGCCAGAGGAGATGCTCACCTTGTACTGCCGCGCACCTTCGCGCACTGCTCCGCGTGTCATCGTTCGGAGTCCCACAATTCTCTCCCGTACGTGAAGGGAGAAGGGGATCGTTGGTTCACCGGGAACAAAGCGTGGCGCAGCGATTGTTTCGACGGGGTGGAGATCGGCCGGCGCGTCTTCCGTGATGATCCATTCGACGATGTCGTCGGAGTCACTCCGCGTTTCCGCGATGAATCCCTGCATCGGTTCAACGTCAACGTCGTCGTCGCGCATGTGCGCATTGTGCATGGACGGGAGAATGATATTCCCGTCGTCGTCGTAGCTGGCCCGGTGGTCGAAAGGAGGGTTCAACAAATCTTAAGAGTATACCAGAAAAATGGCTTTGCAGAAAGTAAAACGATGACACAGGTTTTCCTGTTCCTGCTCTTAGACCCGGAAAATTCGCGCATCATTCACCGTGGCGATACCGATCCCTCTGAATGAAGTGAGAAATTCGTCGTAGGTTACCTGTATATGTATCGCTGTATTATGAGGATTTGCAAGAATAATCTGTCTGCTTCCTGGGTCTACTCGGAAGATGGAATAAGCATGCTTTGTGAGGAACGTGTGCGGACCTGTCCTAAAACTACTCCGTTCATCTTGGAAAACACGAGAAGATGCTGTGAGTATGTGCCGTTCGGGTGAGAACGAATTGAGTAGTGCGATTGCCTGCTCTCTTGATCGTGCATCTTCGCTCAATGTCGCGAAATTGTTGCGAATTCTCAGAGTCTGTACTGCATTACCCATCAGAGCAGAAAGCGCCGCTTCGCCCAATCCGCCTTCAGCCGCCCGTCGGTCCAGACGGCCAAACCGTTTGATGATGAATGCCGCTTCGAGCGCCACCCATCCGGGCGCTGCGTTCACCGGCTGCAGTTGCGTTCTTCCATGAGAGTCCGTAGGAATAGTCATCGCCTGCATGTCTTGCGCCGAAACGGCAATGGGTGTGCCGTCGGCATTGCCGAGGGGGATCTTCACGATGAATCCTGTTCCTTGTCGTTGCACAGATGTTCTCAAAATCACTTCGGCGTGGGGTGAATGGCGGAGACTGTTGAATGCGGCGATCAGGTAGCAGTTGCCGACATTCTGCTGCTGGAGGGGCCCGTCGAAGAGCTGGTGGTACTCCTCCTCTGTGATACGTGCGTACCTCTGCATGAGTGTGTTGCGGCGGTTCTGCATTTCGGCCTGCACGTGTCGCGGGACGTTGCGTGGCAGCATCCGTGCGCCATCGATTTCGCCGACGTGCCAGACCTGTTGCGGCGTCAGAACCCGTAATGCACCGCCGGTGATCGGCCGCACGGCGATGCGGTTTTCCGAGACGGACATCACGCGCCATCCGCGCTCAACGGTCGAGCGTTCGGTCAGTGTGTATACCTCCTGTCCGGCAACAAAGGGCGCCCGCGGTTGTGGGGTCGTGATAACGTTGAAGTAATCATACGTATCAATGGTATCGACGGACCTCGCGAGCTGCGCATTGGCATCACGATAATCTGGCCTTGTTGCGCCGAGATCCTTCCAGAGTCTCTGGAATCCCTCCCGCCGTTGTTTCGGGTTGAGCCGCGCAACCGTATCGAGTTGCGATCGGATTTTTCCGTACGAGTTGAGTAATTTCTGATCCGCTTCCAGTGACAGTCGCATGCCCCGGAGCGTTCCCGTGAATCGCGCAACGAAGCGTCCGATCCTTCCAAGATTCTGGATCTCCCTCTCCAGGTACCGGATGTTCGCATTTGTCGCTTTGATTCTGCTGTCGATCCGGTCGCGGAGATCCTGGAATTCCTGTTTCAGGATTTTTTCATCAGGGTTGTCTTCCGTTTGTTGCTTGAGCCTTTTCGCCGCTTCATATTTGTCATATTCATCTTTCACTCTGTCGGCTGCCCGCTTGAGTGCTGGATCTTCTTTCCTCTCCGTTTCTGTTTTTGCTTCCGGTTGAGTGTATCCAAGTTGCTTGAACGTCTGCTCAATCATGTTCACGCGGCTCCGGTGCGTGCCGCGTATGAGACTCGCCAATGGATGACCATTCAGCTGAGTATCGCCATCCAGGATCGCTTTGCGTTCCTCCTGGAGAGCCTGAATATATTCACCGCGTGCACCAGGATTTTTTGCATATCGTTGACCTGCAGCCGTTGAGCGTTCCATCCGCTGCAAAAGGTCTTCACCCAATGCGGCAACGCGCTTGTGAATTTCCGCCGGAGTTCCCGACGGTGCATTCACGGGCGTGAAGGGTTGAATTTCTTTTGTTGTTTTTTCCAACGTCTGGTCAGCTCTCACAACAGCCATCTTGTTGGTCGTCTCCGGATGGGGTACCTGCCGTTCGCCAGATGCCGGGTTCACGTCATTATTGCTGAGTGCCCGTTTCAACAGTGGCTGTTCACCTCCGTTCAATTGTGGATCCATATGTTGGTATGAATGAATTCCGATTATTATACCACGTTTTCAGTGGCAGATCACCCCCCCACCTACCACTTCTTCCCCCCTGTACAGCACCAACGACTGCCCCGGAGACTGGGGTGGTTGTGGCCGGTCAAAATCGAAAATCCCGTGATCATTCGCGAAGCGGATCGACCCATGCAACCGGTCACTCAACGAGCGTGTCCGGCAGTCAAATGGTGCCGGGCAATCTTCCTCCGGTTTCCATGAAATCCATCGTAGCTCTTTGAGTTGAACAGATGATGTGCGCTCACGTCCCTGTTCGTTGACAATCAATTGATTGCGCGCGGGATCCTTCGAGACGACTTCCAAAGGAATTTTTAAACCGCCGATCTTCAGTCCGCGCCGCTGACCGATCGTGTAGAGAGGCAGGCCATCGTGACTACCGACGATCGTGCCGTCACGCCTGACGATCTCGCCGGGCTGGAGATCATCGCGGAGGTGCCGCTTCAAAAATTCCTGCGGCGTCTTCTCGGGGAAAAAACACAGATCCTGACTCTCACGATACTGCTCGTCGAACGGCACGCCGAAGGCGCGACCTAATGAAAATACCTCGCTCTTCAGCATCGCTCCGAGTGGGAAGATCACGCTACTCAATTGCTCCTGCGTCAGTCCGTACAGGTAGTAGCTCTGATCCTTCATGTGATCCACTGCCTCGAGGAGCAGATGACGCTCGCTGCCATCCGGAAGTCTCTCCCGTGCGACGCGCGCGTAGTGGCCGGTGGCGAGCTTTTCGCACCCAAATTCCTTCATCAACTCGAGAAGTTTCCCGAACTTGATCGTCCGGTTGCAGCCGATGCACGGGTTTGGTGAAAGTCCCTGCCTGTATCCTTCCAGGAACGGATCGACCACGTGCCGTTTGAATTCCTCACTAAGGTCGATCACGTGGAGGGGGATCTTCAACTGCTTCGCGACGTGCTGCGTTCGTGCAGCGGACTGCGCATTGCAGCATTTGCTTGGCAGGATTTCCGCGAGAGCCGGGGCCAGCGGATCGCTCCACAGACCAAACCGTACGCCGATCAGTTCATGGCCCTGTTGAGCCAAAAGATGAGCAACAGTGCTCGAATCGATTCCGCCGGAGAGAGCGACAAGAATACGCATATGAAGTAGTGTACAAGAAGTAAGATATCTTCAAATCGAACGTCTCATGCTACGATGCGTGTATGAGCAAATCCATCTCCACCTTCATTGCGCATGCCCGGTCCAAAGGAATGGACCACCAGACGATCCGGATGCTCCTTCTGAGCGCCGGTTGGAAGGAAAAGGATATCGCCGAAGCGCTCGCATCCGAAACGCTGACGATGCCCGTTCCTCTGCCGCCAGATGTCGGCAGCGCGCGTGATGCCTTCTTCCATTTGCTCAGCTTCACGGCATTGACCTCCACGGTCGTGAGTCTGATTTTCCTCACATTCGATTTCCTCAACCGGCTTCTGCCCGATCCCGCTTTTCCCAATTACTACGATGACGTCTCGTCCGTCCGGTGGGAGCTTGCGGTTCTGATTGTCTCGTACCCGCTGTACCTTTGGATGTCGCGGTTGTTGCTCAAGGAGTTCGCCGTGCATCCGGACAAGCTCGCTTCGGGTGTCCGCCGCTGGCTCACGTATCTGATCCTCTTCGCGACGGCGTGCACGCTCGTCGGCGATCTGATCGCGCTGATCTTCTCGCTGCTCCAGGGCGAGGTCACGCTGCGATTCTTCCTCAAGATCATCACGCTCCTCGTCCTCGCAGGGCTCCCATTCCGTTATTATCTGTATTCGCTGCGCATCGCTCCCGAACGGTTCTCACAGCACAAAATTCACATGCGCTACTTCGTCTGTAGCGTCGTCATCGTCCTCGCCACTGTTATCGGTGCATTCATCGTGACGGGCAGTCCGCTGCGGGGACGCGCCGAACGGTTTGACGAGCAGCGAATCAACGATCTGCGCTCAATCCAGAGTGAGATTCTCAACATTGCCTGGGGCAATGACCCGCGCGGCATGCCGCCTGTCGTGACCAAGCCGGTGAACCCTCTCCCGGCGACGCTGGACGACGTCGTGCAGAATGCGCAGTACCAGACGCCGAACATCGTTGATCCCGAAACGAGCGTTCCGTATACGTACACGCGTCCGTCCGGTCATGAGTTCCAGCTCTGCGCAACGTTCTCCCTCGCGCGCGACCTGCAGTACGACATCTTCTGGAACCATCCGGCCGGTGAAAAATGCTTTCACTTTGATGTCCTGGAGATGGCGAAGTGACAATGAAGCATCTTTTTCTGTAGTCTAATCGAGTGATTGAAAAACTCCGTCAGCTTGCGCGCGAACATGCCGACCTTCAGGCGAAGCTCGGCGATACCGCCGTGCACGGTGACCACAAAGAACTTGCGCGTATCGGCAAGCGCATCAAGGAGCTTGATCCGTTGATCGAGCTTCTGCAGGAGTATGACAATGCACAGAAGGCCATAGCGGAGGTCGACAAGATCAAAAACGATCCCGAACTCAAAGCGATGGCCGAGGAAGACGCAGTGGTTGCCAGGCAAAAGCTTCCCGATCTGGAAAAGCGCATGAAGGCCTTTCTGGTCCCGAAGGATCCCGATGACGATAAGAACGTGATCCTCGAGGTGCGTGCCGGTGCCGGCGGCGAGGAGGCGGCACTGTTCGGTGCGGAACTCTTCCGCATGTACCTGCGCTACGCCGAAGCGCAGCGATGGAAGGTCGAACTTATGGACAAGTCCGACGCGGAATCGGGCGGTATCAAAGAGGTCTCGTGCAAGATCGAGGGCTCGGGCGTCTACGGCAAGCTCAAATACGAGTCCGGCGTGCACCGTGTCCAGCGCATACCGGCGACGGAAGCCAAAGGCCGCATTCACACCTCGACCGTGACGGTGGCGATTCTCCCCGAAGCCGAAGAGGTCGATATCGTCATCAATCCCAATGATTTGAAGATCGACACCTACCGCAGCGGGGGAGCCGGAGGACAGAACGTGAACAAAGTCGAGACGGCCGTGCGCATCACACATCTGCCGACGAACACCGTCGTCGCGTGCCAGACGGAGCGCAGCCAGCTCAAGAACAAGACGCTCGCGATGAGTTTGCTGCGGTCACGCCTCTATGCGGCGAAGCAGGAAAAGCTTGCGAAGGAACGCGGGGAGATGCGCTCCGGCCAGATCGGTTCGGGGGATCGCTCGGAAAAAATTCGGACCTATAACTTTCCGCAGGACCGCGTGACTGATCACCGCATCGGCGAGAACTTCAGCAATCTGCCGTCGATCATGGAAGGCAATGCGGGCAAGATTTTCGAGACGCTGAAAGAGAAGGATGAAGAGCAGAAGTTGGCTTCACTGGAGAGGAAATAATTGATCAATTATTTTGATCAATAAATTTGATGCTGCCGATGATCGTTGCATCAAGATCCTGATGTTGTTCATCCCATCCAAAAAACGTCACTGCCGTTTTGAGAGGGAAATCATGAATGATCGCCGTCCCTGTTGAGGGGTGATAGAGAACGATACCGGAACACTTCATCGATGCTTCAACATCATCCGTCTTGCCCGCGGTGATGAAGAGATATTTTTCGGTGGGTGTCACATCACTCTCTTCGCCCAGCGCGCAATCTTTTCCTTTGACATGATGAACGAAATCAAGAACCGCGGCTTTGTTTTGGGCCTTCGTTGCCCAGATGTTTGCAAACGACCCGGCGGTGTTCGTGGGGTAAAAACTCTCAGGATCGTCGAAAGGAAATACCGGCGAGGTTGCGGTGAACACGTCGGTACTCAGCGGAGTGGCAATGGAACAGTCGCTCTGGAGCCAGTAGTTTTGGAAGATCATCGTGCGCTCTTTGTTCATGACGACGGAGACTGGCACTTCCTTCCTGCAATCGAGTTGCGACGCATCCATGACGGCTTCCGGCACGTCGATCGTGAACCCGGCAAAATCGTTGCGATACGTTTTCCAGTGTATAACGGGGGCAACTTTCGACGAGGCACTCGATGATACCGTTGAAGAAGAGCTTGCGCTGAGCGAGGAGCTTGCCGACGAGTCTTCTGTTTGGGGAAGAACTGGGCTCGAACAGGCCGTTAGTGCAATGACGCCAAAGACAAGTACGAACCGTTTCATTGCAAGGATCATGCAGAAGTTTTGCCCATCCATCAAGCAATCTCCTCCTTTGTTGTTTCCATCGGTGTGAGCATCGGCGTCATGATCGACGGAGCCGCCTGCGTTCCCAAATCGTCCGTCGTCCGCGTTTCGGGCAGGAAGGGCAATAGCGGCAATGGGAGGAAGGACGAGAGGATCGCGATCCACATGACGATGTGGAGCTTCGAATAATCTGCGGCAAGAGTTTCCGTCGCGGAGTGGACACCGAAGTATGTCGTCAAAGCCGCGCCACCAAGGTCACTGACGCTGAGACCGATGTTCATCAAACTCGCGAGAACGGCGAACATCGTCGCTTCGATGCCTTTGGGGCACACGCGGGCCACCAGCACGAGGAGCGGCAGGAAGGCGAGCTCAAAGAGCATGCCGCCGATGAGCGTATCGGCCATCGCGAAGAACTGGGGGCTCACACCGATGAGGTCATACCATTTGTAGAGCAGTCCGATGGAAGGCAGCGACAGAACGACGCTCGCAACCATCAGCCAGAAGAAGAGTTTTTTCAGCGGCACGTTCAGGAGCAGTTTGCGGAAGACCACGACGCCGATGATGCCGGTTACATGACTGATGAACGCCAGGCGGCCGAAGAATTCGGGCGTGAAATGCAGTTCATCGATCAGGAAGTAATTGAACGCGCCGCCGGAGGTCGGTGTCGCACGCCACACGAACAGGAATGCGGCGCTCCAGAGGAGTCCGGGGCTCAGGGCGCCCTTGAATTGCTTCCAGACTTTCCGGATCGAAAAGTCCGATTCGGGCAGTGGTCCTTCAAGAACCAGGAGGGAGAAGATGACGGTCACAAGCGGCAGAGTACCGGTGATGAAGAACACGTTCCGTGCACCGATCGCTTCCACGAGGATTCCCGACGCGTACGAGACCGCAATTGCTCCGGCGAGGAGCGCGCCGCGGCAGATGCTCTGGAGTCTTCCCGCCTCTTTCTGCGTCTTGCTCTTCTCCGCGACGATGCCATCGACGATCACGTCCGCCAGTGCGAATCCCAGCGCCGATGTAATCGCCGCAAAGGCCGCGCCCCAGAATCCACTCACCCATGTCGCTTGCGAAAAGTAGCCCGCTGAACCGAGGAGTCCGGCGAGGAACAGGTACGGTTTCCGTCGCAATCCGAAGACAGGGCGGACATCGGAGACCAGACCATAGATCGGTTTGACGCTCCACGGGATAATCGCGATGGATCCGAGGAACTGGACCTGCTGAATGCTCAGGTGCAGATCATCTTTAAAGTAGAACGTCGTTGCGACACCGGCGAGTGACGTCGCTCCAGCAATGAAGTAGACAAACGGGATCAGAATTCTGGTCAGGTCGAGGCGCATTGGGAGCAATTGTAAAACAAAAACAACATACAAAACACCCCTCCCCCGGAGGGGGAGGCTGGGTGGAGGGATCCGAAAGAAGAACAGTAGACTATCCCCTGATTCGCTTCATTTCGTCGATCCTTTTCTGAATGAGGTTACCGCTGCCGATATCACTCCTGAATCTGACCGGACCCTCCACTTTCGAGCAAATTTCTTGTGCAACTTTTTCGGCTTCTGCAAGATTCTTTCCTATACCGACGATCCCAGCCGTACGTGATCCTCCCAGAAACATCTTTCCGTCCACTTCACTGAGATCACCATAGTAGATCCTGGCGTTGCCTGGAATCTCTCTCGGAAACTTCACCTCCATTCCTTTTTCGTCTTTGCGTTCGGGATAGCTCTTCGGAACGATGTACTTGCAGACAGTCGCTTTCTTGTCGAAGCGGACCATCTCGTCATTGAGTTCTCCGCTGATGATGCCTTGGCAGATCGTGACGAAGTCGGAGGAGAGGAGTGGAAGAATGTTCAGCGCTTCGGGATCGCCGAAGCGCGCGTTGTATTCAATCACTTTCACGCCGTCCTTGACCGCGATGAAGCCGCCGTAGAGAAATCCCCGATAGGGTTCTCCGCATTCTTTGATCAGCGCGGCGGCGACCAGACGATTGATCTCGGATGCCTGGCGGAGATCCGTGTGGGTAAGAAAGGGGAGTGAGTGGTTCGCGTCGGAGTATGTTCCCATGCCGCCAGTGTTGGGTCCCGTATCTCCCTCGTACGCTCGCTTGTGATCCTGCACCGCAGGCATTTCGACTGTCGTTGATCCCGAGACGAAGGAGAGAAGACTGAATTCAACACCGATCAGTTTTTCTTCGATCACCACGCGTCCGCATTCATCCAAGCACTCCCGTGCATACTGAATTCCTTCATCCACGTTCTTCAAATGTTCTCCGCTCACCTTCACACCCTTGCCGCCCTTGAGCGCGTCGTACTTCACGACGTAATTTCCGGAGAGTTCCTGATCAATAAATGTGTACATGTCTCTTTCCTCTTCTGCTGGGTCTCCCCGTGAATTTTGCTTTCGTTCAAACACCATGAATTTTGGCGAGGCATTGATGCAATGTTTCTCCATCAAATTCCGGGTAAAGCCTTTGCTGCTCTCGACTCTTGCAAGAGATTTTTTCGGCGCGACACTCGGCAGACCGATCTCTTCAAACACATCCGCAAGGCCCGCGCCGATCGGATCATCGGGGCCGATCACCGCAAAATCCGGCGTGGTCTGCTTCACGACCTCGAGGATCTTCTCGAAATCCATCACGTTCATCACGTGCATCTCCGACGCAAGCGAGCGGATTCCCGGATTGTTGTTTGCGCATATCGAAATGATCTCCGGCTTCTCTGGACTGCGCGCAAGAGCATCGGCCAATGCATGACCACGAGCGCTGGATGTGACGAGAAGAACGCGCATACTAAATTAATGTCATTGCCTTATACGCTTCTCCCTCCTCATCGGTCGCCGTACTCGGATTCTCCCGCGTGAAGTTCCTCTGGTTGCCAATCTTGATGAGCATCTTGCGGTTCACCTCCGGTGTCGGATATTTGCCGGTAAAGCATCCTTCGCTGAAGTGCTTGATGTTCGGATTCCCGATCTGAACGGCTCTATGGAGGTCGCGAACGGTGGTGTAGAAGAGTCCGTCGGCACCGATGGCTTTGCAAATTTGCTGAATGGAATGGTCCGCTGCGATCAGTTCGTTCGTGGTGGGAAGATCAATGCCATAGGGGTCCGGTCCGATGATCGGCGGAGACGCGGATGCAAAGTAGACCTTTTTGGCGCCGGCTTTGCGTGCCATCTCAACGATCTTACGGCTCGTGTTGCCGCGGACGATGGAGTCATCCACGAGCAGGACACTGTTACCTTTGAATTCGAGGTCGATTGGATGCAGCTTGAAGTTGAGCGAACGTTTGCGGATTTCCTGCCCCGGCATGATGAACGTTCGTCCGATGTAGCGGTTCTTCACGAATCCCTCGCGATAGCGGACCTTCAGTTTGTCGGCGAGGCCGGCGGCGGCAGGGCGGCCGGTATCGGGGATGGGGATCACCGAATCGATGTGAATACCGCTCTTCTTGATCTGCTGCGCGAGAGCCTCGCCCATGCGGACCCGAGCCTTGTACACATTGACGCCGTCGATGGTCGAATCCGGAGCGGCGAGGTAGACCCATTCGAAAAGACAGGGATTGAGTTCGCCCTTCTTCACGATCGCGGCGTGCAGCTTGTTGTGACGGTCGATGTACACGACTTCGCCCGGCTTGATGTCGCGGACGAATTCGTAGTCGAGGGCTTTGAAGACGGTGCTCTCGGATGCGATCATGTACTCCTCCTTCATGCCGTACTTGCGTTTGCCCAGCTGCAGCGGCCGGATGCCGTGCGGATCGCGGAAGCCGACGATGCCGTGTCCGCCGATCAGCGCCACGGCGGAATACGCCCCTTGGCAGCGGCGAAACACCATCTTCACAGCGCGGAAGACGTGACTCGGAGTGAGCGTGCCCGGGCGTTGCTTGCGCAGCGCCAGCGAGAAGACGTTGAGCAGCACTTCCGAGTCCGACGTTGTATTGAGATGCCGGTAATCCTGCTCCCGGATTTCCTTTGCGAGTTTGTCGCTGTTGGTCAGATTGCCGTTGTGCGCGAGGGCCATGCCGAATGGGGAATTCACGAAGAACGGCTGCGCTTCGAATTCACTAGAACATCCTGCGGTCGGGTACCGCACATGGCCGATACCCATTGGACCCCTGAGGCGCGTGAGCGAGCGCGTGTGGAACACATCACGGACCATGCCGTTGCTCTTCTTCAGATGGAACTGGTTGTCGTAGGTGACGATCCCCGCCGCGTCCTGCCCGCGGTGCTGGAGCACGATGAGTCCGTCATACAAATCCTGAATGACGTCGCGGTAGCCGGATACAGCGATTATTCCGCACATAGTTGATCGTTGAACATGGCTTTTCCCAGAGAGGGGAAAGCCGAAATGGCGGTGGGGCGGGGCTCCACGGACACAGTGTACGGAAAATTCGATCGTACGCAAGAATTCCTGTCACTTATGCTGCGCGGATCCCTGTGCGAACTTCCAGTCGGGTAACGCGGTCCTTGATGTTCAGAATCTCTTCCTTGTTGGCGCTCCGTAGGTCGTGTCGGATTATTTCGACTGCGGTGTCAAAATGGAGCTTCAGCTCCTCTTTCATGTCGTCCATCCGTGTCCCGAGTCCGTACATGTGCTCGTCCAGTCGATTGAAACGTCTGATCGATTCGTCCTTGAAATCAAGGAATTCGTCGTGAAAATCGGTGAGGCGTTCGTCTGTTCTTGCCAATCCGTGCTTCAGTTCCTCTGTAGTACAGGAGAGCTTGTTTAGATCCTTCTTTGAGGCACAGCTCTTTTGAAGCGTTTTCTTGAGGATTGCCAGGTCTTTCTTGGTCGCGGGTGCAGCCATATCGGTCGTCATGGATGAGGGGAGAAGAATGCAATTACACTCTGCAAAAGTCTATGAAAAAGTGGAAGAAGTGCCGTAAAAGATTCTTTTCGATATGCTTGTTTTTGCTCTTTAATAAGCCATGATTTCAGTTCCACGGGGTCGTGGAACATCCTAGCTTTCCAGCTGTCTCTGCTTCGCCCGCACCGTGTTCCTGATCAGGCTCGCGACCGTCAGCGGTCCCACACCTCCCGGAACCGGCGTGATTGCCGAGGCAACCTCCTTCACTGCCTCAAAATCACAGTCTCCGACGAGCCCGTCCTTTGTCCGTGTAATGCCGACATCAATGACAATTGCCCCGGGCTTCACCATGTCTTTCGTGATCAGCTTCGGCTTGCCAACGGCGCTGATCAGGATATCTGCGCGCCGGGTGTGCGATCCGAGATCTTTGGTCGCGGCATGACAGACGGTGACCGTCGCATTGCGGTTGAGCAGCATCACCGCCAGTGGTTTGCCGACGACATTGCTGTGATTGACGATCACGACTTCCTTCCCGGTGACGTCGCCATACCCGTAGAATTCCAGCAGCGCGATGATGCCCGCGGGTGTTGCCGGCGGCAGGTGTTCAAATTCCTTTGAAATCAGCGTCTTCCCGATGTTGTATGCCGTGAATCCGTCCACGTCCTTTTTGGGCTCCATCGCGCGCAGGAAGAGCGGCACGTGGGAAGCGAGGTGTGCGGGCAAGGGCAGCTGCAGGATGAAGCCGGTAACATCCGGATCGCCGTTGAGTTTCTCGATCACGGCGAAGAGTTCTTCCTTCGTCACGTCAGTTTTCAAGTGGACATGGTCATGCCGCATGCCGACCGCATCGCAGCTCTTCACCTTCTGCTTGATGTAGCTCTCGCTCGCAGGATCATCGCCGACCTGAATGATGACCAGCTTCGGATCGAGTTTTTTGATGAGTGGTGTCAGCTCCTTGAAGATGGAGTCTGCTACTTCTTTGCCGGTGAGGAGGGTAGCCGTCATGGTTCAATTGTACGGTTGCGTGGGGATGAGAGCTAGCAACAGAAACCGAAGAAGCCGAAGAATCCGATGAAACCGAGGATCCCCGGAATCCTCGGTTACTTCGGTTACCTCGGTTTCTTTACTTCAGGTCTACCTTTCCTTCCTCCTTCACCGTGTTCTCATTATTGCTCTTCACCTTTCCATCCGAGACCGTCAGCAACTGGTTGCCGATGCGGACAATGCGTGCAATATCGTTTGCACCGCCGTACCAATAGCTGCCGGCTTTGATGAACTCATCGGTGTTGTCGTAGTGGGTGATGGTGCCGCGCAGCTTGAAGCCGTTTTCCAGACTCAAGTCGTAGACGTATGCGCCTTGGAAGACGGGGTTGGCTTCGACGTTCTTCGCCGATCCCGCCGGTCGCTTGGTGACGAGGACGGGGAAGGCGAGCAGGTTCCGGTCCTTGTCAATGAGCAGTGCATGATGGTCGGTGAGCAGGGGGCTGTCGGTCCCGCGATCGCCGATCACTTCGACGGCTATTTGCTTGGGATTCTCAACATCTTTGACATCGAACAGTGCGATCTTCAGTCCCTGAATGGCGGTGTAGTAGACGGCGTCGGTGCTATGCACTTTGTCGGCATCAATGGATTCATCGACATCTTTGCCGAAGCCGATCACGTGGGTAGCGTCGTACGGGTGCAGGTAGTTGCTGAACCCGGGAATCTTCAGTTTCCCGAGGATCCGGGGATTGCGGGGGTTCTGCAGATCGAGCACGAAGAACGGATCGACGGTCTTGAAGGTGACCATGTACGCGCGGTCGCCGACGAAGCGCGCTGAGTAGATCGTCTCGCCCGGTGCGATGTTCGTGATGGAGCCGACCTCCCCCATGTTCATATCCAGAACATGCACGTCGTTGGAAGAGTGCTCGCCATTGACGCCGAATTCCTGAACCGTCGTCGCGACACGGAAGTATCCCTTGTCTTCATCCATCGAGAATTGGTTCAGGACGTGGCCCGGCACCTCTCCCTGCGCCTGCAGTTCCGCTCCGTTCTCGGTGAATGCGAAGCGGTAGAAATGCGTGGACTCATGATTTTCCGACGTGATCGCGTTCCAGGAGTAGTTCCAGCGCGTCGTCGCGACGTAGAGGTTCTGTAGCGATGCGAAGATGGTCTGTGCGCTGCCAAGCACCGCCGTTGTCTTGACTGCTGCGTTGGCGCTATCGGTTGGCACCATCGCGACGGTCATGTATTCGGGGGAGGGGATGCGCGGCAGGATGGCGATGCGCGTGCAGGGGGCGACATCGGTGGTCTTGCCCGTTCGCGAATCTTCAAACTGCGGAACCACTTTGCCCACAGAACCGTCTGCCGTTCCGCTCTCCATGATCCGCGGGTCGCCGTACCGCCCGATCGGCTCCTGTAGAACGAGGTAGAGCTTGTTGCCGATCTTGCGTGTCGAGACCGAGTTGCCGTCAAAGGAGACTGTGCGTATCAGCGCGGCTTGTCCTGCGCTGTTGATCGTGTAGATGCGGACAACCGTTCGCGAGCTGTAGCCCGGCCACGGGTAGATGCTTGGGGCCATCATCTTCATGCCACTTCTGAGCGGCGTCGGTCCCCATCCGTACGACGATTCCTGTCCGATCACGATCAATCTGCCGTCATCGACGTAGAGTTCCGAGACCGTCATGTTCACCGCGCCGAGGTCGATCGTGCTTTCCACCTTCATCGCGGAGGCCGGTGTCGCCCGGATGATGCGCACAATGGGCTTCTCTCTCGAGCTTGCTGCATAGAGGAATGTGCCGTCGGTTTTGACAATATCGGATTCATCCACTCCTTCCACCTGGACGTTCGTGTGGGAGTAATCGTTGGAGCCGCCCTCCGCTTTCGCGGCCGTCGGCATCGCCATCTGCGGAACACCCATCGCGTCTTCATTCATCATCACGCCTCGCTCGTACATGCCCGGACCGGTACTCACCTGCACCTGCGCGGTATAGGCTTGCAACTCAGCGCACGTCCTGGCGTACTGGACGACATCGGACGCGGTGTTGATCGCAATCTCCGGATGCTCCAGGTTGGCCAGTCCCTTGGTCGGCTGGTCGGTTTTCTGTTCGGTGAGTCTCCAGATCATCTCGGCCATTTCGCCGCGTGTCAGCAGCGAATCGAGTCGCGCGACGGATGCCGGGATCGCTTTTGCAGATTCCAGTGTTCGAACGACTCCCGTGTACCACTGCTCGCCCTCTTCGCGGGTTGTCGACGAGTATGTCGATGCGAGAATCTTCGCCGCTTCGGCAAAATTAATATCGTTTCCCGGACGGAACGTTCCGTCGGGATAGCCGCTGACGGCGTTGGTGCCACGCAACACGCAGACGTATGGGGCGAACCATGCGTCGGTCGGGATATCCTTGAGTGGCGTCTTGGTATCGGTGCAGTCGTGCATCACGTGCGCGTCGAATGCCGCTTCCGCGATGATCTTCACGAACTCCGCACGGTTGATTCGTGCCGATGGCTTGAAGGTCGCGTCGCTGTACCCCTGCAAGACCCCTTTCTTCTGCAGCGCATTGATTGCTGCGGAATACTGCGTCGATGCTTTCACATCGGTGAAGGCGAATGCGACTGCAGGGAGAAGTTCAAACGCGAGGGCGAGAGAGAGGGCGACCGAGATCGCGCGTGCGGGGCGGGTCATAACGAAAATGGGGGAGGGATTCATACAGGAGACGGATGATGCAGGTGAGTATTACAGACGGTCTTTCACAATGTTCCAGATGTGGTTGCTCGTCGCCTCTTTTTCCCCTGAGGTATCAATCACATGGATCTCCGGGTTGTTCGCAGCCATTTCCTCATATCCATCGTGAATCGTCCGTTGCAGATCTTCCCGTTCGAAGATTTCTGCTGATGCGCGCTTCTCCAGTCGCTTGAGGGAGACCTCAATCGGCGGGAGGGTGAAGAACACGACATCAGGTTGTATAAAGTTGTTGTTCAGTTTTTTAAGCTCCGAGACATCCAATCCCTGTGACTCTGCGTAGACAATCGTCGAATGCCAATAGCGGTCGCACACCACAACCTTCCCGGCATTCAGCGCCGGTTCAATCACATGCTTCACGTGCCACGCGCGGTCGGAGGTGAAGAGCAGCTGCAGTTCCATGGGATCCGCGGACCCTGTTTTGAGGAATTCCCGAATCTGCTTTCCCACTGGACCATCTGTCGGTTCCGCCGTCTGCATCACCTCATGACCTTCCTTCTGCAGACGCTCGACGAGCAGTTTCGTCTGCGTGGAGGTACCCGAAGCGTCGGGGCCGTCGAGGACGATGAAGAAACCTTTCATTGGGCAGTCAGGGGACTTTCCAAAAGCTTGCCGCATGACGGCGGAGTCTCCCCCAAGGCAATCGCTCCGGTCGGGAACGCTAACGAATTGAGCGATTCGGGATAGACGTATACATCATCGAAGATGAAGGGCGAATAATAATCATTGAGCCGACGACTCTCGAGATCCACCAAATCGGTGTTCGTTGCTCGTTGTATGGAGTAAATGCCGTTGCGGATACACGACGGTAAACTCTGCATCCCGCTTTGGCTCAGTGCTTCCCGTGCTCTTTGTTCACTGAGGTTCCATTCCTGCCACTTGCGTGGTTGCAGGAGTTTTTCCAGTTTTTTGTCGAGAATCGCCATAGCGATTTTGCTGTCCGCCAGTGACTGTTTCTCTTCTTCGGTAAACGATTTCTTGGTTCTCAATGATTCATATCGCATGGATGCCTCAGTGATTGCCATCATCCACGGACTGATAGCATCACTTGAGAGCCTGCTCATATACACAATATCCGATGGTTCATTTGTGTGGAATAACGAACTGAATGCGACACGATGGTCGATATTGAAACCATTGAGGATCAAAACAACGATAGCGCTGAGGATCGCGGTGCCGCGGATCAGCCACTGCTCGTTCATGCATCGAAGAAAGTTCAACGCAATGATCAGCGCGATGAGGCCGAAGAGCCAGAGCAGGAAGATCACGCCAATCACGCGTACCCGCGTGAGGCCGTAGACTTCCATGTACATCCAGTCGCGTTTGGCAGCTGAAAGCAGCAGAAGCAGAAGTTCCAGCAGCAGGACTCCGTTTACCCATTTCAGCTTCAGCGCGTCTTCCGTCTGACGAATCGTCTGCTGCTTGAGGATGAGCACGTACGAAATCATCGATCCGAAGAACGATGCGACCATCAACTCGATGAACCCGCGGTGCACGTAGTCGGAATAGGTGATGTTGAGTGCCTGGAAGACCTCATGCGACGCGAAGAGGTATTTCGCCTGGATGCCGAGGAAAAGGCCAAACAGCAGCACCAGACTCAACGTCGGGATGAAGAGTTCGGTAAAGCCGAGTAAGCGCATCTGCGGAACATCTTTTTGCCATGTCGTCGGGATCTTGATCATCAGCGCAAGCAGAAGTGCGGCGACGAGAATCCCCGAGAGTACCGTTCGCCCGAACGCCTGCTCCTGCACTTCCCTCACGATTGATTCGAAGATCGGATCGGCAGACGAGAGAATCGCGGAGAAGAAGAACAACACCACAGCGGTCAGCGTGACGGTTTTGATGACGGTGAGGAGCCTCCTGCTTGCAGCAGAGGGGGCAGCGGTGCGCGTCCCGATGCCGAAAGGCCGGTGTAGCAGACGCGCAATGAATCCGAGCTTCATCTTGGTGATCCAGAGGCCGTTCCAGCGCACCGTGTCGACGCTGCGCAGCAGGATCAATGCTCCCGTACACATGAGGGCGGCGACCACGTTCACCGTCTGCACGAATTCATTGGCGCGGAAGCCGAACAGGAGATATGCGACGATGCCGGTGATGGTGAGGAACCAGGCATCGACGGTGCGCTTCTCTGCGGGAAACGAGAACAGAATTCCCCCAATGATCAGTGCGCCCAGAACGCCGTAGCCGATGCCAAAGCCGACGTTGTATGCAAAGACGTTCAGTGCGGCAATCGCGATCAGCAGGATCCATCCCATGTTCGCCGGCATCCGGACCGCTTCCTCCACGGGAATGGCGAACATCTTCAATCGCGAGATGACGGTGCTGACTACCAGAAGTCCGACGAGCAGAACCAGCACAAAGACAAACAACAGTCCGACCATACGCGATGGGGGAATGGAGGGTGCACTATAGCAGAGAGGGGAGTTAATAAGAGATTAAGACGTGGCGGGCCTACTACACATAAAGGTGGCCCAGCGTCGGAACGCTGGGCCGTGGTTTCAGCCAAGGTAGTGGCATACAGCCGCTGCCACGAGGGAGCTGCCGGCGCCGATTCCCTTGGCTCTGAGGAAGGTGCGGAGATCCGGACCTCTCATTGCCCACATGAGCAATCCAGAGAGGACTTGAATCCCCGCGAATGCGAGGCATAAGAGTGTTTTATCACTCATATCTGGCCTCACTTTCTACGGTGAAAACCGTATGTCTATTATATCATATTTGAAAAAACCGCATCCTGATGCGGTTTTTTCAGGAGTTTTTGATTTAGAAATCTCCCCCCATCCCCCCCATCCCGCCCTCAGGCATTGCAGGCATCGGGGTCTTGGGCTCGGGGATATCGGTGATCGCGACTTCGAGCGTGAGGAACATGGCGGCGACCGAGGCGGCGTTTTCGAGCGCGCAGCGGGTCACCTTCTTGGGGTCGATGACCATCGCTTTGACCAGATCTTCGTACTTGTGGGTCATCGCGTTGTAGCCGACGTTGCCTTTCTCATGGCGGACTTTATCAACGACCACTTTGCCTTCCATGCCCGCGTTGTTGGCGATGTGCATGGTGGGAGCGGTGAGCGCGCCCTTGATGATGTCGACACCGATCTGCTCGTCGGCGTTGTCCACCTTCACTTTGCTGAGCGAATCAATCGCGCGGATGTAGGCCGTTCCGCCGCCGGGGACGATACCTTCGTCGGCTGCCGCGCGGGTGGCGGAAATCGCGTCTTCGACGCGGTGCTGCTTTTCCTTCTGCTCCACCTCCGTGGCTGCGCCCACTTTGATGATGGCGACGCCGCCGGAGAGCTTGGCGAGGCGTTCCTGTAGCTTCTCTTTGTCGAAGTCTGACTTGGTCGTCTGGAGCGCACCTTTGATCTGGTTCACTCGGCCGTCGATATCGCTCTTCTTGCCGCCGCCGTCGACGATGAGACAGTTGTCCTTCGTAGCGACGACTCTGCGCGCGGTGCCGAGATCATCAATCGTCGTGTTTTCGAGTTTGAGGCCGACTTCCTCACTGATCACACGGCCTCCCGTGAGAGCGGCGATGTCCTGCAACATTTCCTTTCGGCGGTCGCCGAACGCGGGGGCTTTGACGGCGAGCGTGCTGAAGGTCCCGCGCAGCTTGTTCACGACGAGGGTTGCGAGCGCTTCTCCATCGACGCTTTCGGCGATGATCACGAGTTCCTTGCGGCCCTTCTGCGCGATGGCTTCCAGCAGCGGCAGGATTTCCTGGATGGAGCTGATCTTCTTATCGGTGATCAAAATGTACGCTCGCTCGTAGACCGACTTCATCGTCGCGGGATCGGTCACGAAGTACGCGGAGATGTATCCCTGGTCGAACTGCATGCCTTCCACAAATTCCTTCTCCAGTCCGAGCGTCTGACCGGCTTCGACCGTGACCACGCCGTCCTTGCCGACTTCGTCGATGACTTCGGCGATCACGTTGCCGATCTCTTCGTCCTGTGCCGAGATGGTCGCGACGGCAGCGAACTCCTCCTTCTTGGTGATCGTTTTCTTGATGGTCTCCAGGAACTTCGTGACGGCGTCGACGGCCTTCAGGATGCCGTTCTTGATGGAGATCGCGTTCTTGCCGCTGCCCATGTGCTTGAGCCCTTCCTGCATGATCGCATGCGCGAGGACGGTCGCGGTCGTCGTTCCGTCACCGGCTGCATCGTTGGTCTTGGTGGCTGCTTCCTTCACCAGCTGTGCGCCCATGTTCTCGTAGGGGTTCGGGAGTTCGATTTCCCGTGCGACGGTCACACCGTCTTTGGTGACGGTCGGTCCGCCGTACTTTTTATCGATACAGACGTTGCGGCCCATGGGACCCATGGTGGCCGAGACGGCGTTCGCGAGCTTGGTCACGCCTTTCAGGAGTTGATCGCGGGCGTCGTTGCTGAACAGTAATTGCTTTGCCATAGAAGAGGAGGGTAATAGAGAAATGTAGGGGCGTCGCTCGAGACGCCCGCGAATGGGTTACGAAGCAATCTTTCCAAGAATCGAATCAAGACGAAGAACCTTCACTTCGATTTCTTTGCCTTCGGTCGTTTTCATCTTCACTTCATCACCGGAATATTTTCCGTACAGAACGCGATCACCGACCTTGAGGAAATCGCGCGGATTGCTGACCTCTTTTCCGTCGTACTTGATCTTGCCGTTGCCGAGTGCGATGACGATTCCTTCCTGAGGCTTTTCGCCCGCGGCGGTATCGGGAATCACGATTCCGGATTTGGTGGTCGTTTCCTTTTCGACGGGCATGACCAGAACGCGGTCACCGTGCGGTTCAATCTGGACCGCGAGCTTGGGAATGGATGAGCTGGCCATAGAGAAAAGAGGAAGAGAAAGGTCCGAACCGTGAACTATCACTCTCTATTCTAGAGTGATAATCGGGAGCGTCAACGACGGAATCGTTGACACTAGCAGTATTTTATGGCAATTTAACATTCCTGTGAACTTCAAGAACATCGCCATCGGGACTGTCACGACGATTGTCGTTCTCTTCTTCCTCTTCTTTGTCCTGCGCAGCTGCACGCGCAGCACCGGATCATCCTCGGTGTCCACGAGCGGAGCACTCTCCTCAACGGACTCGCTCACCTCCTGCACGCCGGATCCCGTGACGGGCATCTGCTTTCCACAGGAGAAGGACACGGAAACCGGCTTTGATAACGAGGCATTCATGGCGATGGTCTGGGAACATCAGATGGCTTCAAGTTCATCGTCATCGCGCGCTTCACTCCTCTCCGGAGGTTCTTTGCTCGCGCGGCTCCATTCTGGAAGGAGTTCTAGTATTTCCTCCGCTTCTTCCACGCGTAGATCATCCGGCTCATCGCTTTCCCCAGATCAATCATCGTCGCGTCCGGGCTGCGTTGATCTGGAGACGGGGGAGCCCTGTCAGGATGGTGAAGGGACGGGAACGGGGTCGGGTGGAAGTGATGCATCGAATGGAAATGGATCAGGAGCAAACGGTTCGAATGGAAGCAACGGATCCGGAAGTGCCACGGGAGGTTCGGGAACCGGAGGCAGTGGAGGAGCGGGTGGCAGTGGCAGCAGCGGATCGGGAAATAATGGAGGAAGTGCGGGGACCGGAGGGAGCGGAGGATCCGGGAGCGGCAACGGATCGGGGGGAAGCAGAAACGGTGGCATCGGCAGTGGCAACGGATCGGGAGGTGGCGGGAGCGGGGGCAACGGAAGTGGTATCGGATCGGGAACTGGCGGAAGTGGAGGAAATGGAGGCGGCAGTGTTGGCGTGGGTGGAGGATCGGGTGTCGGATCCGGTGGCGGAGGCGGCATCACCGGGTATGGCGGATTGCAGGGAAGCACCGGAACACTGCCTTCAGGTAAATGCCTGCGCAGTCGCAGTCTTCTTTCTATTTTTGATATCGGCGACGCGACAACGGGCGACGCCGTCACGTTCCCCGGCTTCATCGACGGTGACTGTCCGATCAGCGCCGCAATCCTCAGGGGACCGGACAACAGCGGCGGGTTTGGTGGGACGTTGAGTGACTTCTAGAATGTTTCTATGGCTCCCGAGGATGTTCAATTATCAAGGGCTGATGAGATGGTGCTTTCGGAGTTCGACGATCTCACGATTCGTGGACTCATGAGGCAGATCTATGTCGCATGTAAACAATGCGATGATAAAGGGCATGCCGAGGTTACGTCCCGTCAAGCTTTACGCCTTGCTACTGGATTTCCGGCAGATTATCCGCCGTGGGGAGGAGACAAGCCTTCCGGATTCTCTCCAGAGAAAATTGCGGCTGAACTTGGTGCGCTCTATAGGGAACGTTTTCCGGAATTGCAGAAGTAGCTGCTTCATTGGTCTTTCAACAGGGGTTCCCGGACGAACGGGGAATATGTGTTTTTTACGGGATCATAGGAATCGTACGTTCGCCCACCGAGGCCGACTTGATACGCGAGTTTGCGATGCTGAAGATCGGATTCAATCGCGAGGCCGATGCCCAGTTGGTGACAGATGGCGTGATCAACAGAGTAAACGTAGAACGGGAAGTTGTTTGGGTCGTTCAACTCGATGACGTAGCGATCGTCATGACTATGCCAGGGATTCTCAGCTGCCGGGCATTCGCCGGCGTTGTTACTCTTCAAATATCGATGCAGATCTCTTGCTGCGAGCGGCAGCTTCTCTCCTGCGGTGAGTTCCGCTCTGGACATTTCATGCATGAGGACATTGGTCTTCCTCGTTGAGCCGGCGAGCATGTACACCCGCCCCTTGTATCCGAAGCAGTGGTTATGATCCAATTTGTATTCCTCTGCGAGTGCCTCGAACTCCTTCTGCGTCAGTCGTGGAACGAAGAGCGAAAAGTGCGTGTCGCGATCTTCTTTCGCGGTTTCCACCCATCGCTGATAACGACCGAGAGTGTCGGGACACCGGGGAAATCCATGGGGGACTTTGCTGAGGTTCACATCTCGTAACGGACTGCGCTCTGCAACGAATAATTCGGATGTGCGCAACGCATCAGGAATTTTGCGTTGCACGTGACCACCAACGCACTCATTGAGAATCTCAAAGATGTCTTCCCGGGGGAGACGATTCGAACTGAAGTCCATTTTCAGTAAGTACTGTGCACAGATGACCGCCGCCTCGTCCGCTGTAACGCGTTCCATGCTATTGATAATTTGTTGAATCAGGAGAGGAACTCCCAAGGAGTACTCCCGAAGGACATCGAGTTCCTGATCCGTGAGATTCGGACGCAGGGTTCTCGCAAACTGGATGATCTCGTCATCCTGGAGTCCGGGAGCTTGCTTCGAGAGGATCGTTGCACCACTTTCGGTGGCCGCTTCACCGGCATCGGAGTGGAACGGCCGTGCCAACACAATGACTCCGCTTACTCGGCCGCGCGCGGATGCAATTCCTTCTGTGAGATCTTCCTTCTGAAATCCTTCTTCCATTGCCAGAAGGTGAGGGCCCTCAGCTGCTACCGCGTCGCCAAATGTCTCATACTTAATGGAGTGCGATGCAAATTCATGATGTTTCCATTCCAGAAGTTCTGCGGCTTGTCGGGCAATGCTCGATTTTCCCTGACCCCGCAGACCCTTCAGTACAACGAGCTTCTGAGGATCTTGATCACGAAGGAACTCGCGTATTTCCAGTGCACATTGCTGCTGAGAGGCGGTGAGAGTTGGCTTGTGCATCAAGAGATACAATACAACATTTCTTTGCAGAAGCAATGCTTTGCCTGCGTCCATTCCTCCATTACCGTTCCTCCGTGATGACAATTCAGCAACAGGTTCGTACTAACGAAACTCTTCTCTTCTGCGGGGGAATCTTCCTTCTGGTGCTCGTTATGTATGCCCGCTCCCTCTTTAATGGTTTTGTCCTGTGGGACGACAATTTGCTGATTCTGGAGAATCCGATTAGTCACGGACTCTCTCTTTCGCACATCTGGCAGGCATTCACGACCTACGATCCCGATCTCTATGTACCGCTTACGTTCATCAGCTTCCAGATCAATTACCTGATCGGAGGACTGCATCCTTTTATCTACCATCTGACCAACGTCCTGCTCCACGCGGGGAATGCGATTCTGGTCGGATGGATCATTTTCTGGCTCTCCAAGAAAAAATCCGTCGCCATTTTCACGGCTCTCCTCTTTGCAGCACATCCGATCAATGTGGAAGCCGTCGCATGGGCGAGCGCGCGTAAAGACGTTCTCTCGTCGTTCTTTTTTTTACTCTCGCTCGGATTGTTTCTTCAATGGAGAGACGTGAAGCATCGCGGTTGGTACGCGGGAGGCCTCATCAGTTTTCTCTGCGGACTGCTATCGAAAGTGAGCATCGTGCCGCTGCCGCTGATTTTGGTCATGACCGACTGGTATCGGACGCGGAAAATCTCGAAAGACTCTCTGCTTGCGACGGCGCCGTTCTTCCTGCTGAGCGTGATCCTCGGCGTCGTCTCGCTGTACGGCAAAGCGGGCGGCTCGCAGACGATGACGGCAAAACTTCTCGTCGGCTTCAAGGCTGTCGTGTTCTCTCTCTGGCATCTGGTCTGGCCATTCGGCTACTCCGTCGTCTATCCCTTTGTGGGTGAGGCGACCATTGGCCGGATTGATCTCGTGATTCCTCTGATCATCGTTCTTGCTGCGAGTGCTGCTGCCTGGATGCTGCGAAAACGATTTCCCACACTCTCCTTTGGGTGGGCATGGTTTCTGCTGCTTCTCGCTCCGAGCTTCCTCACTGCAGCGAAGGGCCAGGACGTGGTCACCGCGCTCTATCTCACCTCCGACCGCTACGTGTACCTGGCGGCGATCGGAATCTTCTTCGTTGCCGCCGCTGGGCTCTTTCGCATATGGAAAGGTCCGGTGAGAGTGAAGCAGGGGATCGTGATCGCCATCGTCCTGCTGCTCGGCAATCTCTCCGCGCTGCAGTCGCTTGTGTGGAAGAACACCGAAACGTTGCTGCGCTCCGCGCTCGCCAACTATCCCGATTCCGCTATCGCCCACAATAATCTGGGCGCGTACTATGACAGCATCGGCGACAGTGATGCAGCTGCGCGAGAGTATGCGGCGGCGGTGGAGGGTGGCGGAACCAGTGACGCGTGGTTCAACGTGGGCGTCACTGCGATGCGGGAAAAGCGTTCTGAGGATGCGATTGCGGCATTTACGCGGGCCGTTGAACTTCGGCCCACATTCGTCAACGCGCAGCTCAATCTCGGCGGACTCCTGACCAATGCGGGACGCATTGAAGAAGCCGTTGAACATCTCCTCGCCGCGCAGAAACTCGATCCGGTCAACGTTGTGGTGTACCTGAACCTCGGCATCGCGCTCGAAAAGGGGAGCGACCCTGTTGATGCAATAGCCGCCTACGAACGCGTTCTGACGCTTGATCTAGAGAATGCGTTTGCAAAGCAGAGACTCGAAGCGCTCCGCAAGAAGTAACGAAGACACACATCCCTGATGCTCATGACGAACATTCTCCACGAATTTTTATTGTCGATGATCATTCACGCGCGTATTGTTGTCGCCTATGGATCCCCTTGTTCACTTCGAAATTCCGGTCAACGATCTCGAGAAGGCCCGTGGCTTCTACGGTTCCATTTTCGGATGGAAGCTGCAGGACTGGCCGATGCCCGATGGATCAACATACATCGGTGTGCATACGACCCCGATTGACGAAAAGACCCGCGAGCCGCTGAAGCCCGGCGCGATCAATGGTGGCATCATGAAGCGTAACGACAACGTGAAGGCTCCGGTTTTCGCCATCAAAGTTTCTTCCATTGACGAGAAGGTGAAGCTGGTCGAAAAAGCCGGAGGAAAAGTCGTCATGCCGAAAATGGACATGATGGGCATGGGCTTCTACGCCTACGTGACCGACGGCGAGGGTAACGTGATCGGGCTCTGGGAGGATCTGCCGAAGAAGTAGCCCGGCTTCGTCTGCGGACTTCGCCGAGGCATCCGGTAACAATCTCGGCGTAGTTCAGCGAAGCTGAACGAAGCCGGATGGTGCCGATGAGAGGACTCGAACCTCCACATCCTTGCGGATACACGCTCCTGAAGCGTGCGCGTCTACCAATTCCGCCACATCGGCACGGGCAGATCGTAGCAGACACGCATGCAGTCTTCATCGAAAAACGCCCCTTCGCTTTGAATGGGCGTTTTTGTGTTTCGACGCTGTTACCGGCCAGTGCGCGCCTGAGGTTTGCGCATCGTTGGCGCGGCATGCATCAGCTGTTCCGTTCGTGCCTTCGCCCTGGACTTGGCACGGGCGACCGACGGTGCCTGGTACGACCGCAGGTCCTCAACGGTGAGGTTGCGGTCTCCCGGCAAAGCGCTCATCGTCGTGGCGCTTGCGTCGAGTGGGGGCACTCCGCCGGTTGCACTCACAGCAAGCTGCAGCGCGAAGACAGAACAGAGGGACGCGTAGAGAGTGATGAGGGCGAGGCGTCGTTTCCCGCCACAGGAACAGTGTGTTTGCATATGGTAATATTATACAATATTTGTAACAAATAGTCAAAGTAGCATAAATGCCAATCATGGGTGTTTTCGGCAGGTTCCTGTCATACTTCCCTCCATGATGATGCAGCCAAAACGTGTGTGGTTCCTCCTCGAAGGACTCGTCCTACTCCTTCTCGCAGGCTCTATTCTTTGGAGAGGGGGCAAGAGTCTCGATGCCACATGGCTGCTTTCGGGCACAGCGGTTCTACTCACATTCGGAACATGGGGACTGCATCGAAACGAGCATGACCGGAAGGCATCGAGTCCGCCGTTGCCGGTTTGGGCAATGCTGATGGGCTTCCTCTTGCTGACCACGATCAGTTTCATATTCTCTGAAACGCGAAATTACGGTCTCGACGAAGTGTTGAGGGATGTGTCGTGTGTGTTGATATTCCTATGGGTGGTACAGCGGGCGTCTCGGCGGGACGCCCGTACAGGTTCCGATAATTGGTTTATCCATTCGTTCATCAGAATAATCGCGGTGACGACCTTGATCGCGTGTGCGATCGGCATCGCGGTCTATGTTTTCCAGCCGGTCAATCGCATGGTGGGAACATTCTTCGACTGGCGCTTTGTAACCGACTACTGGCCCAATGCATGGGGCGAATTCCTGCTTCTTAGCTGGCCCCTCGTCGTGCTGTGGTCAGAGCGCTACCGACTCCCGATCAGAGTGGTTTCGACCGGCGTGGTGCTGGGATGTTTGCTCCTCAGTTACTCTCGCGGGTCGATTCTGGTTTTCCTGGTGCAGGCAGTTTTCTGGATGCTGATCCTGTGCGTTCACGCCATCCGGTCAAGGACACTCCGGCATGCCGTCTCTATTCACTGGAGACGATGGCTGCTCTTTCTGATCGGTACGGCTGCCGTCGCCGCTGCCGTCTTTGGCGGCGTGAATGCGTTGCGCTCGCACTTCCACGATGTCGAGTCCGTCATGAGCAAAGCGACATTTACCGCATCCGAAGGATCATCATCGATTTCCGAGCGGCGCGATTTTTGGGAGCAGGCGTTTACGCTCTCGCTGCGGCGCCCACTCATCGGGTCCGGTCCCTACAGCTTCCGGTTCCTTCAGCCGCGCCTGCAGACCGCGGTCTATGCCACGTCCGACCATCCCCATAATGTCTTCTTGAAACTCGCGATGGAGCGCGGCTGGCCGGCGGCGATCCTCTTTGCGGCGATTCTTGCGTCCATTCTCCTTTCCGCGCTGCGGCGAATTCTCGGTCATGCGAAGCGCAATGAGGAACAATTTCCCGGCCTGACGGTTGCGGCACTCATCGCGGTGACGGGGGTCCTTCTCCATAATCTGATCGATTACAATCTGCAGTTTGTCGGGATCGTTTTGCCCTTCTGGATACTGCTCGGCGCTCTGATGCCTGTTGCAGAAGCTTCGGCAAAAAGCCGGAATGTGATCCGGATCACGGAGATTGTCATCGCGGTCATCCTGGGGTGCATCACGATTCTCGAGGGAAGGATGCTGATCCTTTCCTCGCTTGCACGACATGCCGAGGCGGCGGGGGATGTGAGTAGCGCCCTCGAATGGTACGATGCGGCGCGTGGTGAAATATTCTCGCGTGATATGCATTTGAGCAGAGGGGCGTTGTATCTGAGCAAGGGGGATTTGGCGATGGCATCCGCTGCGTTCGATGACTATGCGCAGGTCAACAGTCACGACGCGCGTGTGTGGATTCTGCGGGGAGACGCCGCTCTTGCATCGGGGAATTCGCAGGATGCTCTCCAGTACTACTTCGCAGCTCTCGAACGGGGTAAATACAATTACTTGGAGCCTCTGGAGGGAATACTCAGCATTCTCCAGCATGATAAACAGGTGGATCAGCTCTCTGTTCAAAAAAATCAGGTTCTCGACATCTATGACAAGTTCAGCAGTGCGATTCTTGCCAATGCTCACTTTATAGACCTTTCGGCGAATGTGGAGACATTCGATCGGGTGGGGAAATTGCTTTCCATTGTCTACCCCCAAGAGAAAGACGTGCAGGAACTTCGGATAAAGGCTTTGGAACATGCAGACGAGGAACGGGCGGCATCAGTCTCGCGACCTCCCGGGCTCCTCTGGTGATTGTCCAGCGAATGTTTGCCGTCGCCTCCCAGCGATGCTAGATTCGTGCCCCTATGAAGCGCACATCTGTTGTCATTGGCCTCTGCTGCGTTCTGTTCCTTGCATCCTGCACCAAGCAGCGGGTGCGCCGGGAGGCGACGATCGGCAATGAAATCCTCCAGGTGACGATGCCTGCAGGCAAGGAGGTGATTCATCCCGAACATGGAAAAGAAGTATGGTTCGGCCTTGGTGCGATGGGGGGAAATGAAAAGGTCAAAGCAAACGGCGTTGCACAGTCTCATGTTTTTGCCGACGGAACGACGATCGTGACGGTGAATCTGAATATTCATCCTGCTCCCAAAGGGTCGAAGTTCGTTGCCTGGCTCGCAAAGACCGGTTCGAAGGAACGTGTTCGTCTGGATATTCTTCAGAACCCTCTCAATGATGTCCGGCATGTGACCACCGCAGAAATCGCAAAAGACCTGCGCGCCTACACCGATGTTCTCGTCACGCTGGAGGATCAGTCTGGCCCTCATGATACTGATCCGGTGCAGTCGAAAGGTCTGCTCAAAGAGGTTGAGCGGTGAGGCAGATACAGAGCAGGGCTCCAGCGCAGAGCGATGGTCGTGTGTTTTTGTATGGGGCGGGGGATTCACTCGTCTCCCTTCAGCTGAGGGCGGGGAGGCTCATCACGATGTTGATCATCAGGACGGTGATGAGAAGCGCGTGCATGAGCACGTGCGCGAGTGAAGCCAGGGATGTGAATTGCTTCACGGGTACCATACTAGAGCCCCGGGGACAGGGGCGGGGAGTGTACGGAACTGTCAAATCGTGTCTAGGTAATCGTTGGCGAACTCTGGTGATCACTACTCTTTGGGCAACGTCATCCCTTGCCCATTTATATCTGATAAAATTCAATCAAAAGCCGAATAGCATTAGAAAATATTGTATAAAAAATGTGTACATAAAGTTGTTGATTCGACTCACTTGATAATAGAAAAAAATAAAAATTGTTTTATTACATATTTTCGAATGCCATTGAGTCCAAGGTGTTAAGACACGTAAGAAGGTATTAAGATACGTGCGTATGAGTACTGATAAATTGCCTACCGATAACGCAGCTCCAGAAAAGGATCAAGAAGCACAACGTTTTAGTCGTTGGATACATGGTTCATATGCTTCTCTTGAATCTTGGCTCCAAGAACAAGGATATCGATCTGTTCAAGAATTGTTGGAAGCAAAGAAGCGGAATTCCAATGCTGCCTGAATTTCTCAGCAAGGACTATTGTGATCAGAAGTTGTCGTTGGCGATAGACGGCATTTTCGCTATGTTCACTCCATCGGGACGTAGCTCAGTTGGCTAGAGCGCGCGGTTCGGGACCGCGAGGTCGAAGGTTCAAGTCCTTTCGTCCCGACCAATACTTTCATGCATGGCAACATAGTCTGCGCTTCAAGGCAGTTTTTTTCGGCGTGAAAGAGTACTACCGTTCGTCTATTCATCCCTTCCCCAACGGTATGCTCGATCCACTGTCTATTTTTCTCGCAGCTCTCGCCACAGTTCCTCTTGGATTTGTCTGGTTTTCACCACTTCTGTTTGCCAAGCCCTGGATCCGTCTCCATGGCATTAATCCAAGGAAAAAGAAGGGATCGATGCTGGTGCCATTCCTCTCGACCTTTTTCACGAGCCTTGTGATCGCCTTCCTCCTTGCCGTGGTGATCAAACTCGCGGATATCAAGACGCTCTCGAACGCCTGGAAGCTCGGCACGTTGCTTTGGTTTGGCTTCGATTTCATGCCCAACGTTACTCGGTCACTCTTTAGCAAGAAGCCATTGGAACTGGTTCTGATTGAATCCGGACATCAGGCCGCGAATGTCTTGCTTGTCTCCTGGATTTTGATGACAGTGTAGTTATCATTCTCTCTTTGATCTCTATGACGTCTTCTTCACGTTCTCTGTACATCATCCTTGGCGTCGCAGCTCTGCTGCTTCTCTGGGTCTGGACCGGCTACAACGGCCTCGTCACCGCGAAGACAGGAGTCGAGGCCTCGTGGGCACAGGTCGAAACGCAGTATCAGCGCCGCTTCGACCTTGTCCCAAATCTTGTCAGTACGGTCAAAGGTGCTGCAGCGTTCGAGCAGGACACTTTCACGGCGATCACGGCCGCCCGGTCGCAGTGGCAGAGTGCGGGATCCCGCGATGACAAAATCACTGCGGCATCAGGATTCGATTCCGCTCTCAGCAGACTTCTCGTCACGGTTGAGGCGTATCCCCAGCTCCAGGCAACGCAGGCTTTTCGTGATCTGATGACGCAGCTTGAGGGAACTGAGAATCGTATCGCCGTCGCCCGGCGTGATTACAATCTCAGCGTGCAGACGTATAACGTTCTCGTCGCCCGCTTTCCGCGAAACATCCTCGCGAGCATGTTCGGCTTTGGTCCGGAGAAGCTCTTTGCAAGCGATGAAGGCGCTGATAAGGCTCCTGCCGTGAAATTCTGATCACATCATGATCTTCTACCGATATCCGCTCATTGCGCTGGCGGTGATCGCCGTTCTCTCGCGGGCACCTTCCGTCGCGCTCGCGTTCGACGTACCGGCCAACGACGGCTTCTACACCCAAACAACGCCACTGCTCGCTCCCGCCGATGAGGTCGAGATTGAGCGGATCCTGAGCGATATTGAGCAACAGACAAGCAATGAGATTGCCATTCTCGTCGTGGAGTCACTGCACGATGAGCCGATTGAGGATGCCGCGAATGCCGTGTTTCGCACGTGGGGCATCGGCAAGTCCGGGCACGACAATGGCATCCTGCTCCTCGTTGCCAGTGCCGATCGAGAGATGCGATTTGAAGTCGGCTACGGTCTTGAGGGTGCGGTTCCCGACATCGTCGCGAAGGGCATCATCGATACCGATCTCGTACCGCCCTTCCGAGAGGCCAAGTACAAAGAGGGATTTGTCGCTGCTATCGATTCCCTCAAAAAGCATATTGCCGGCGAATATACTGCGCAGCGGTATACGGAAACCAGCAGCCCAGGAGACTTCTTTCCTTTCGTGTTCTTTTTCTTCTTCGTGCTGATGAACTTCTTTGCCGCCTGGATGGCACGGAGCAAATCGTGGTGGCTGGGTGGCATCGTGGGTGGCCTGTTCGGCATTATTCTGGCGATCGTCTTCGCCTGGTGGGTGGCGATTCCCGTGCTCGTGGGACTCGGATTGCTTTTTGATTACATTGTCTCAAAGCACCCCGGCGCTTTCCAACGTGGTCGCAGAGGGCCATGGGGCGGGGGCGGATTTGGCGGAGGATCGGGTGGGGGAGGGGGAGGGTTCGGGGGATTTGGGGGAGGAAGTTCAGGAGGGGGAGGGGCGAGTGGGAGGTGGTAGATAGATCAGTGAAAATGAAAAGTGAAAAGTGAAAAATGGAACGAGAGGTGTACAATGAGTTCCATGAGTGGAAGGGCAGTCATCTCCGCCATGATTATCGCTTCGTTGAGCATCGGATCATGTGCGGTTCCTGTTTTTGCAGCGACTCCCGCCGAGCTTGTCGTGCAGGTGGTCTCGCGTCCGTCGGCCTCGGTACCGATCGGGGCACAGCGGGTCACGATGCTGACGGTGCGCTTTACCGCGTCCTGCGCGCGTGACGTCCACGTGGCCGCTATGACGGTGCACCACAAAGCACTCGGCGATTTCCATGATGTTGAGCGCGTGTATGCGATGGCGGACACCAAGCGACAGACACGCACGGCACCGATGACCGGCAGCGAGGGAACAGTAGCTCTTCGTTGGTTTCGCGGCCTTACGGTGAAGGCATGCGAGACGGTCAGCATGGATATCGTTGCCGATTTCAGTGCGTCCGCGGCTGCGGCCGGAGAACACGCGTTTGCCATCGACAGTCGGGATGATGTGAATGCCGATGCACCAGTTCGCATTGTTGTGAATCCTGCAGGAGCGCCGTCGGTCACGATTCCTGTCGGTGCCGTCAGTGGGACCGTCACGTTCGAGTATCTGCCGCTCCCCGGGACGCTCACCTATGGTGCCGCGCGCACAGTTTCTCGTCTGCGTTTGCGCGCCGACAGCCGTGATGATCAGGCGGTCAGCGCTATCACGTTTATCAACGATGGTACGGCGCGTGACACCGATCTTCAGAACCTCTTACTCGAGACGAGCGGCCATACCATCCTCTCCAAAACATATCCCTATCTTGAGAGTGATCGCATTCGCGTGGTCCTCGATCCGCCACTAATTCTCAAGAAGAACGAAATCCGCCAGATTCAACTGCTCGCCGATATCCGTGCGAGCAGGAGGAAGACTGTGAGGTTCATCATTCAGGAGCCGAGCGACGTGGAGGCGAGCCCTGTTATAGGTCGTTAGTCTTCTGTACACTGATGTCCAACCATGAAACGGTTGGGCGCATTTGCGGCAATGGGAATTCTGCTCCTCTCCGGTTGCCGGAGAGCGGGGGACCTTTCGCCTGCGGAAGTGCTGCAACGATCGATGGCGGCGAGCGCGCAGCTCCAGTCCGTGGACTATGAGGGCACGGCAAGTCTCTCGCAGGCAACGTCTGCGATGACGTTGCAGACGACGGCAAAGCTCCAGGGAACGCTTTCGCATGGGGGACAACAGACGTCTTTTTCTGCGGATATTGAGGGGACGACGAAACACGCCGGGCAACCCGCCAAGGCATTCCATTTGTTGGGAGACGTCGTGAGTGAATCGCAGAATCTCTTTGTGCGTGCCCGCACGGTGTCGCCAGAACTTCTCCCGTCCGGAGCCGGTCAGGAGGTCATCAATGTATGGTGGAGTATTCCGGGAGCGGAGCCTTCTTCCGTGCAGTCGCTTACTCCCGATCCGCAGTTCCTCCGCGCTCAAGCCTCGGTGGTAACCGTGACGGGCGACAAGGGACTCGACAGTATCAATGGACGAGACGCGTACCGGTATGCGGTCACGATCGATCCCGAACGTCTTGTGGCGTTGATGAAATCGACTGCGGAGCAGCAAGGCAAGCCGTTCGATCCAGTCACCGCACGGGGCCAGTTTGCCCGTTACGATACTATTGGTGAGCTCTGGATAGATGCCGAGACATTCTTTCCTCACCGGTTGCAATGGACGATCACGTCCAAAGGAGATCCACCGTCCGAGCGTATGGAGTTTAGTGTGGATCTGCGTCACCACAATGCCGCGGCACCCATTATACTTCCGGAGAACCCGCAGGTACTCGATACTGGTCTTCTGGAGAACATCCTTTCAGCAGTGCCAACGATATCCTTGTTCCACTGATCCATGCCCGATACTCCTCCAACACCGGCCCCAGCGGTGGACAGCGTGACTGCATCGGGTGCGCCTGCGAACGCCGGACCGTCCGTTGATGCGGTTCATCTGGCCAAGCGGCGTGTTCTTTTCGCCGGAGGGGTTCTCTATGGACTCTACGTGCTGGTGTGTGTCTTCCTTCTGATGATGCTTCCTGACCCGACGGGAGCGGGAGGAAATCTCGTCTCCATGGGACTCCTGGTCTGCCTTGCCGGCGCGTTGGCGTTCATCGGCGCAGGACTTTTTGCACTCAAGCGAATTTCTTCGTCACAGGCATCAATCGCTACCAGGCGCATGGGTCTCATCAAAGTGATCGGCATTCTGACTCCGGGGTTGCTGCTGAGTATTGCACTGCCGTTCTTCATTATGCGCGAACCGGCGCTCCCGCTCGATGTTGTCTCGCCCGCGAACGCTGCAGACCTCATCGCCCCCGTCGCGGTGACGCTCAGCGCAGAGCGTGCCGCCGCGATTATGCGCAACATGGGGATGAAGCCGACCAAGTATCAGTGGGATACGGAAGGTGACGGCAAGGTGAACGAAGAAACCGTCGCGCCGACCACTACCGTCCTGTATGAGCGCCAGGGCAGCTATATTCCCGCAGTCAGGATTCAGGTGGAAGGTGGCGATTTCCGGCGCATCACACGCCGCGTCAGCATCCCGCAGGCCGTGTTTTCGATGATTCCGGTGCAGCCGATCGTGGAGAAGCCGGTGAAGTTCAGCGTGGGCACGCTCCTCACCGATCCAAAACTTCTCAAGCAGGTGCAATGGGATTTTGGGGATGGCAATCCGCCGATTACCGTCACCGTTCCTGATGTCGCACACACATTCTATGCGATCGGAAGTTATCCGATTTCAGCGGTCATGCAGCTGACGAACCAAACGCAAATCGGCTACAAGCGCATGGTTACGGTCCAGGAGCAGCCGCCGCTGCCATTTCCGATCACGCTGATCAGCGAGCCTAAAACCCTCCTCGGCCCCCCGCCACTTGGGGTTCTCCTGCGACTCGAGACAAAAGAGACGCTCAAAGAAGTCGTCTGGTCCTTTGGTGACGGCAAGGAAGAACGTGGCGCGAATCTTGTCCGGCAATCCCACTCGTTCGATGCTCCGGGTCTCTACGCCGTCGTCG
>JAHFJP010000011.1:0-1662 GCA_023245765.1 Candidatus Peribacteria bacterium | reverse complement strand
GAGACAAAAGAGACGCTCAAAGAAGTCGTCTGGTCCTTTGGTGACGGCAAGGAAGAACGTGGCGCGAATCTTGTCCGGCAATCCCACTCGTTCGATGCTCCGGGTCTCTACGCCGTCGTCGTCCGGGCGCGCTCGGCGGAGGGGGCACTCGCGGAGCTGACGACGCTTGTGCGTGTGACGGATGCGCTCACACTTTCCAATTTGCAGTTTGAGGGAAAGCCCGCCGTGCAGGCCAACAAAATTTCCGGCGAGGTACCACTCGAACTCTCGCTCACGCCCAAGACCGCGACGCCGCTCGTGCAGTTCAGCTGGGAAGTTCCCGATGATCCCAATCTGCAGGCGCAGAATGGGACGCTCACCGGCGTGTTGCGCAAGGAAGGCACCTACACCGTCACACTGCTCGCGCAGGGGGCTGAGGGCAAGAGCATGCGCATGCCGATCACGATCACCGTGCAACCACCGTCTGCGGAACCCACGATTCTCCTGACGCCCGATGGCGGCGTCGCACCCCTCACGGTGAATTTTGACGCGTCCCAGACGTTCATTCCGCCCGGAGAGGAGGTTGCCGGATTCAAATGGCTCTTCGGTGACGAAGGACAGGGAAAGAAGGACGCCGAGCTTGCCGGCGCGCGCGTCACGCACGTCTACAAGGCGCCGGGCGAGTATAAGATCAAGCTCTCGGTTGTCCTTACTTCCGGGAAGGATTTTTCCGTGGACCGGACAATCATCGTGCGCCGTCCCACGTTGAGCGCGTGCATCACCGCGAGTCGCCTGACGGTGGAGGTCAACAAAGGTGTGGAATTCGATTCCACCTGCTCCACGGGAATCCCGAGCAGTCTCCTCTGGGACGTTCGTCGTGATGATCAACCGGAGGTTGTCCAGGCCCAGAGCAGCGACGAAACGTATGTGTATGTGTTCGACGAACCGGGAGACTACACCGTGACGCTGACACTCAAAGATTCGTTCGGCAACCAGGACAAGAAATCCGTCTCGATCACGGTCAATCCCGCAGCGGAGGAGCCTGTTCCTGAATCGTCAACTCCTTCCGAAGAATCTCCCCAATAATCCCTATGAAACGAAACCATCTCGTTCGTGCGGTTGCCCTCCTCGGTGTCATCGGTCTTATCCTCGGAGCGTTGCTACCGGCGTTTGTAGGGAGATAATCCCGTTGGCAAATATTTTGGTGCGCGATTGCTGGTCACTCCATGATCGCCTCCAGGGGAATTGATGCCTGTGTCGAAAATTTCTGCAGCGCTCCGTCGCCGAGTTCTTTCTGGAGAAAAAATCCCGCCCCTGCGATCATCGCCGCGTTGTCGGTGCAATAACTCAAATTCTTCGGGACGCGCACGATGACGTTCTTCTTCATGCAGAGTTCAGCCGTCAGATTCCTCAAGTGAATATTTGCAGAAACGCCTCCAACGAGATGGACTTCTTTCACATCGGGATGCTTCGCGAGCGCGAGCAGAATCCGGTCGGTGAGGTGGGAGCAGATGGCATGTTGAAAACTTGCGGCGATGTCTGCGGTCGCGGGTTGCGGGTTGTGGGTTGCGAGATCTCGTAATAGATATTTCAATGATGTCTTCAATCCCGAGAAGCTGAAATCCAGGGTGTCCTCTTTGTGGAGAGGAAGTGGAAATTCGAACTTCTTTGTATCGCCGCCTT
>JAHFJP010000010.1 GCA_023245765.1 Candidatus Peribacteria bacterium | reverse complement strand
TGCCCGTCTTGAGGTGGCCCTCAACGTAGAGCGGCTTGCCCTTCTTGACGAACTTGCCGGCGAAGTCGGCGAGCCCCCGCCAGGTGACGAGGTTATGGAATTCGGCAGCCTCCTGAGGCTGGCCCTGCTTATCCTTCCAGAACCGGTTGGTTGCAAGACCGAACGTGCAGACGGTCTGGTCGCCTGCCATACGGGTTTCGGGGACGTTGGTGACGTTCCCGAGCAGCATGACTCTGTTCACGCTTTTCATAAATAAAAGGGGGTAATGAGATACAACGCGGGCATACGTGCCCGCGACAGGCGTCCTGCCTGCGAGGAGAAAGAACGGTCGGTCAGCGTACGAACAGGCAAAGAACCTGGGGAGATGGCCCGGAAAAGATCACTTTTGTGAGTTGTGAGTTTTGCTCTTGGGGAAGCCATGATTGGATGTTCCACGGGGGTGTGGAACAAACGTGAAAAAGGGGTAAAGAGGGCGAGAAACGGCAAAGAGGGTAAGGAGGAGAATGCGTCCTCTTTACCCTCTTTACCCTTGTAGTCCTCGTTTGCCCTAAGCCGCTTCAGCGGCTTCTTCACTCGCTGCGTCCGCCATTTCCTGCTTCGCACCTTTGCCGGACGCTTGAACTTCCGCGCCTTCCTCGATACCGGCGATCACCTCTTCGGCCGGTTCGCCTTCGGCTTCGGCGACGACATCTTCCAGTTCGGAAATCTTATCACCCTCGGGAACGGCCTCGGCCGCGATTTCTTCGGTTTCGATGCGCGATCCGAGTTCGACGGCTTCGATGACGGTCTCGTCGATCTTCACGCGCTCCTCGGGAGCGACATCGTCTTTGAACTTCAGCAGTTCGACTTTGAGACCGAGCGCCTGGAGTTCTTTCACCAAGACGTTGAAGGACTCGGGGATCGACGGGCGGCGGATCGGCTCGCCTTTGACGATGGATTCATACGCCTTGCTGCGCCCGATGACGTCATCGGATTTGATCGTCAGCATTTCCTGCAGCGTGTACGCCGCACCGTAGGCTTCCAGCGCCCACACTTCCATTTCTCCAAAGCGCTGTCCTCCGTGCTGAGCTTTGCCTCCGAGCGGCTGCTGGGTGACAAGCGAGTACGGACCGACGGAACGGGCATGGATCTTGTCTTCGACAAGGTGCAGCAGTTTGAGCATGTACACCTGACCGACCGTCGTCTCGTACTGGAACGGCTGGCCCGTGCGGCCATCGAAGAGCTGCATTTTCCCCGTTGCCGGCAGTTTGGCTTCTTTAAGGAACGCCTGGATCTGATCGGTCGAAATACCGTTGAGCGCGGGCGTAGCGATCTTGATGCCCAATTCTTTGCAGGCCCAGCCAAGGTGCGTTTCGAGAATCTGTCCGATGTTCATGCGGGACGTGACGCCGAGCGGGTTGAGGATGATGTCGACGTGCGTGCCGTCGGCGAGGAACGGCATGTCCTCGCGCGGAACGACGCGGGAGACGACGCCTTTGTTCCCGTGGCGGCCGGCCATTTTGTCACCGACCTGGATCTTGCGGGTCTGCGCGACAAACACTTTGATCTGCTTGATGACGCCCGTGGGAAGTTCATCGCCTTCTGCGCGGTCGAAGATGTGCACATCGACCACTTTGCCGCCGGCACCGCCGGGGAGGCGCAGGGAGGAATCTTTCACGTCCTTCGCCTTGTCGCCGAAAATGGCTTGCAGCAGCCGTTCCTCTGGAGTGAGCTCCGTCTCCCCTTTCGGCGTGATCTTGCCGACGAGGATGTCGCCTTCGTGCACGGTTGCACCGATACGAACGACGCCATCGGTGCCGAGGTCTTTCAGTTTTGCCTCGCCGACGTTGGGGATATCGCGCGTGACAATTTCGGGTCCAAGTTTGGTATCGCGCACATCGGTGACGTAGGACTCGATGTGAACGGAATCAAACCAGCCTTCCTCGACAACACGGTCGCTGATGATCACCGCGTCTTCGAAGTTGTAGCCCTCCCACGACATGTACGCGACGAGGAGGTTTTGCCCGAGCGCCAACTCTCCGTCTTCGACGGACGCTCCATCTGCTAGCGGCTCACCGCGGCGGACTTTTTGCCCGCGCTCGACCTTGGGGCGCATGTGGAAACAGGTACCCTGGTTGCTGCGCACGAACGTGTGGAGCTTGTAGGTTTTCTTCTTACCCGTGCCGTAGACGACCGAAACCTCGCGCGAATCGACCGCCGTGACTTCGCCGTCTTCTTCGGCAAGGAGCGCATGACCGGACGCGCGCGCGGCGAGACCTTCAATGCCGGTGCCGACGAGTGGTGCGTGGGGCTTGATCAAGGGAACAGCTTGGCGTTGCATGTTTGTGCCCATGGACGCGCGGGTGTTGTCGTCGTGCTCAAGGAACGGGATGAGCGAGGTAGAGATGGAGAGAATCTGACGCGGGCTGACGTCGACGTGTGTGATATCGCGAACGTGCGCGAGCAGCGGCTCTCCTGCCTTGCGGGAGGACACGCGGGTGGTCATGAATTCGTCGTGCTCACTCACGTGCGTTTCGGCCTGTGCAATCGTGAGGTGACGCTCCTGTTCGGCGTCCACGTAGACGACTTTGTTGGTGATATACGCGCGGACGGGGATATCCTTTTTTCCCTCTTTCTTGAGAATCGAGACGATCTTCTTGGCGTCTTCTTTCTTATCAATGATATCGCCTTCTTTCGCGATCACCTTGCGGCTTTCTTTCACCACCACATCGATGATACGACCCATAAGCTTGTCGGGATCGAGTGCGATGTCGTGTTTGACCTCCTTGTATGGCGTTTCGAGGAATCCGTACTCGTTGACCCTCGCGAATCCGGCCAAATGGACGACAAGACCGATGTTCGGACCTTCGGGAGTCGCAATGGGGCAGATGCGACCGTAGTGGCTGGTGTGCACGTCGCGGACGTCAAAGCTCGCGCGCTCGCGACTGAGTCCTCCCGGACCCATCGCGGAGAGACGGCGCTTGTGCGCAAGCTCGGCGAGCGGGTTCGTCTGATCCATGAACTGGGAGAGCTGGGACGACGCGAAGAACTCGCGCATCGCGGCGGTGATCGGCCGACAGTTGATGAGCTGGGTCGGTGTGACGGTTTCGATGTCCATCACCGTCATACGGTCTTTGACGATGCGCTCGGTGCGGACCAAACCGACACGGTACTTGTTCTGCACGAGTTCACCGACGGAGCGGACGCGGCGGTTGCTGAGGTGATCGATGTCGTCTGCGACGCCGACGCCGTTATTGAGTTTGACGAGTTCACGGAGGATCTCGAGGAAGTCACTGACCTGGAAGACGCGGTGCTGCTCGTCGCTCGGCGTCTTGAGGTTGAAGCGGCGATTGAGCTTGTAGCGGGCGATCGAGCCCATGTCGTACTTTTTGAAATCGAAGAAGAGCGAATCGATCAGCTGCTTGGCATTCTCTGGCGTGGCCAGATCGCCGGGACGGATCTTGCGGTAGACACTCTGGTACGCCTCTTCGACCGTGCGGATCGGATCTTTTTCGAGCGTCGTCAGGATGTAATCGTGATCGGGATTCGTGATGTCTTTGAAGAGATCGAGAATCTGTCCGTCACCGGCGTAACCGAAGACGCGGAGTAACTGGGTGATCGGGATTTTGCGCTTGCGGTCGATCTTGCAGCTGATGATCCCGCGGCGGTCGGTTTCGATTTCGAGCCACACGCCGCGCTTGGGGATGATCTTGGCCGCATGATAGCGCGGATGATCAGGCATCTTGCTGAAGAAGACTCCGGGTGAGCGAACGAGCTGGTGGACAACCACGCGCTCGATGCCGTCCACGACGAATGTGCCGGAATCGGTCATGAGCGGAATCGATCCGAGGAAGACGTCCTGCTCTTTGATTTCACCGGTCTCGCGGTTGATCAGCTGCACGTAGCCCTTCATCGCCGCTTCGTAACTGAGGTTACGACGCTTGCAGGTTTCGGGGTCATACTTGGGAGGATCGAATGTGTGCCCCAAAATGCGGAGTTCAAGCTTTTTGCCCGAGAAGTCGGTAATCGGGCTGATTTCCTCCAGGAGCTCCTTGATACCTTCGGTGAGGAACCACTTGTAGCTGAGGATCTGCATTTCGATCAGTGACGGCACATGCGAGTTGTCTTCGTCTTCCACGAGCGTCACGCGGCCCATCTGCACTTTTTTGGGATGCAGCGCCTCCGGCAAATTGGCGAACACCGACGGCACACGGCCGGAGGGTGGAATCACGTGGGGATGCACGTGAGGAACCACTTCCTGATCAACGTGCATCTGGTAGGGCTTTTTTGGAACCACCAGTTTTTTCAGCGGCCGCAGAATATCTTCCTGTTGTGGTGCCTGCTTTCCTCCTCCTTTCTTCAACTGAAACTTGGATCCTGGCCGGGCGGCGGGGGCGGCTTTCTGCGGGAGAATTTTCTTCGCGATCTTGACCGCCATCTTCTTCGGCACAGATTTCTTGATTGGCTTTTTCGCCGCGACCTTCTTTGTCTTCATCATTTTCTTCTTCACCGGTTTGCTTTTCTTCGCAGCGGATTTCTTCATTTTCTTGGCCATAGAAAGAGTGGGAAGAGGCGAAGCCTCGGCGTAGCGTTCACAAGATCAATCTCATAGACCATGACCTTGCCGGAACAGGCACGACCGAAGCGAAGACGGGTTCGCAGCACTCACAACACAATCGAAGCCACTGCGGGGATGGGCACAGTGTAAGGATTTGAAGAACCAGGTCAATAGGAGGTTATGGGAATATCCGTGCAGAAACCGACGAAACCGAGGATTCCAAAGAAACCGAGGATCCCTGGCTTCCTCGGTTCCCTCGGTTTCTTCGGTTTCTTCGGAATCTTTGTACTACGGGCAGGTCACCAGCGTCGAAGCCGATGCGGTGTTGTTCCCAACATTGGTGTCACCCGAGGCAGTAACGGTATCGGAAGAGGAGAATGGCGCGCCGCATGCATAGCTCGCCGGTGCCTGGAGGTAGACCAGATACGTAACGGTCTGACCGGGCGTGAGTGTCGGGACGGTGCAGGTGATGGTCGTTCCCGCAATTGAGCAGGCAGAGTTCGAGAGAACGCCGTCGAAGACGAAACCAGCGGGAATGTTCTGCGTGATCACGCCGGACGCGTTCACGGAACCGGTGTTGCTGGCCGTTAGCTTTTCCGGGAAGACGGCGCTGCGGCTGACCTGGGGATCAAAACTGATGCCCGCGGAGAGGTCGAGCGTGCCGGTGGAAGAACTCGAACTCGAAGACGATGAGGACGGGCACGTGATCAATGCGGAATCAGACGCGGTGTTGTTACCCAGGTTACCATCGGTCACGCCGATGGCATTGGCCGTGATCTGCATGGTCAGCGTGGAGTTACACGCCAGATTGGTCGGCATATCGAGGTAGACGACAAACGACAGTGATTGCCCTGGGACCAGCGCCGGAACATTGCAGGTGACGAGTGTCGGGGTGGCGGTGCAGGCCGGATTGGAGAGACCAGCGTTGAATGTAAAGCCACTCGGGATGACCTGAGTGATGGTCGACGATGGGACCGTCACGGAGCCGACGTTACTGATGCCGAACGTCTGGGGCAGATCGCGATCGCTCTGGGGCTCAAGCTGTTCGGGAATGCTGAGCGTTGCGAGCAGATCAGCGGGAGTGGATGATGAGGAGGAAGACGACGATCCCCCCGCGCAGGTGACGAGTGTCGTGGCGCCCGCAGTGTTATTGGCGCTGTTACCGTCGGTCGCAGTCGTGGTCGTGACGGTATCCTGCAGTGAGAGATTCGTGCCACAGGCGTAGTTGCCCGGCACCTGGAGGTAGACGAGGAATGACGCAGTCTGTCCTGCAGTGAGTGTGCCTACCGCGCAGCTCACCGTTACGCCTGCCACGGAACAGAGCGAACTGGAGAGTCCGGCGTTGAAGACGAAGCCCGAGGGGATGGTTTGCGTGATGGTCGCCGAAGGCACCGTCGTGGAACCGACGTTCTGCGCCTTGAGCGTCTCGGGCAGGTTGTCACCGCGGTTGATCTGCGGAGGCAAACTGATGAGAGCGGCGAGATCTGCCGTTCCGACAGGATTCGTCTCATCGTTGTCTTGCGTGTTTACGCAACCCGGATCCACCGCATCGGCCTTCCCGTCGTTATCGTTGTCGATGCCGTCCTGGCATTGCGCCTTGGGATTGGTTTCGTCGTTGTCGGAGCTCGAACTGCAGCTGAAGTCGTTGCTGTCGACGAAGCCATCGTTGTCGTTATCGATGCCATCGCTGCACTGGGGCGGCGGTGTACCCGACGACCTGCAGGTGATGTGATAAGCGATGGGATACGCCGGACTTGTTGCGCCAACCCATACGCCGTTCATGGCGCTCAGGAAGACGTCGAAGCCCGTGCTGCTGATATTGACCGCGTACGACTGCAAGTCAGCCGAGGTTGTGCTCGGATCATTCGGACAAGTGATGGGGCCACCACCGTTGCCGCAGAGAATCGAATCGTACTTGCTCTGTGTCGTGATGGTGGGACTGGCACAATTCGGAGGCATCGTGACATGTGCGAGCGTTGATTGCGCCTGACCGTTGTACCATCCCACGTTCGCAATGCCGCCGTAGACTTTCTCGGTGCTGCCAATGTCATTTTGGCACATCGCCTGGAACGCCACGGGGAATTGCGGACTGACCGCACCGACCCACACGCCGTTATTGCCCGACACGAACACGGAGGTCGTGCTGACACGGGACATGATGGCCTGGGAAGTTGTTGCCGGATCGTTCGGACAGGTCGTCGGACCTGAGCCGTCGCCGCAGAGCGTGCTCGTGATGTAGCTCTGTGAGACGAGTGAAGGATTCACGCAGCTCGAGGGAATGCTGATCGGGCCCAACTGCGAATTCGAATAGCCGTTGTAGAAACTGGTGGATCCGATCCCGCTGAACATTTTTCCGTCGGAGCACGCGGGGACCATGGGATCGCCTTCACAGGTAGCCTGCCACGAAATGGGGTACGCCGGACTCGTTGCGCCCACCCAGACGCCATCCATGGCGGAGAGAAAGACATCAAAACCTGTGGTGCTGATATTGGCGGCGTATGAACGAAGATCAATGGAAGTTGTCTGCGGATCGTTGGGGCAGGTGATGGGGCCTCCACCGTTACCACAGAGAACGCTATCGACCATTGTCTGCGTGACCACCGACGGGTTTGCGCAATTCGCCGGGAAATTGACATGCGTGAACTCAGAATGAGGATGACCGTTATAGAATCCCACGGTTGTTACACCCGAATATATGGGACGACACGAAACGGCATTGGTCTCATCGTTGTCCTGGCTGTTCACGCAGCCGGGATCCTGGGAATCGACCTTACCGTCGTTGTCGTTATCGATGCCGTCCTGGCATTGCGCCTTGGGATTGGTCTCGTCGTTGTCGGAGCTCGAACTGCAACTGAAGTCGTTCATGTCGACGAAGCCATCATTGTCGTTATCGATGCCATCGGAACATTGGGGAGTGGCAACCGAATTGGACTCATCATTGTCCTGTGAATTCACGCAGCCGGGATCCTGGGAATCGACCTTACCATCGTTGTCGTTGTCGATGCCGTCCTGGCACTGCGCCTTGGGATTCGTTTCGTCGTTGTCGGACGGTGAGCTGCAGCTGAAGTCGTTCATGTCGACGAAGCCGTCGTTGTCGTTATCGATGCCATCGGAACACTGGGCAGGAGGCGGATTGCTGCAGGTAACGAGCACCGATGCAGATGATGTGTTGTTGCCGGGATTGCTGTCGGTCGTGGAAGACGTCGTGACCGTGCCCTGGAACGGAATCGTCGCGCTGCATGCCTGCGAGGCCGTGCCGAAGTAGGTCAGGAAGGTGACTGATTGACCGCTCGTCAACGTCGGCACGTTGCAGGTGAGCGTCGATCCGGCCACCGAACAGGCGGGATTGGAGAGACCGGCGTTGAAGGTCATTCCAGAGGGAACGGTCATGGTCACCACTGCATTGGGAACGGTGAATGTTCCGACGTTCTGGACAGTGAATTTGACGGGCAGGTTGTCGCCTTTGTTGATCTGCGGATCAATGTTCAGCGTGAGGGAGAGATCCGCGGATCCGGTCACGGCATTGGTCTCGTCATTGTCCTGCGTATTAGCACATCCGGGATCCTGGGAATCGACCTTACCATCGTTGTCGTTGTCGATGCCGTCCTGGCACTGGGCCTTGGGATTGGTTTCGTCGTTATCGGAGGTCGAGCTGCAGCTGAAGTCGTTGCTGTCGATAAAGCCATCACCGTCGTTATCGGCTCCGTCGGAACATTGCGCTGTGGGTGGCGGGTTGCCCTGCGCGCAGCTGCCATCAATCGCCATGTATCCGAACTTCGCGCTCGTGGTGTATCCCTCCTGTGCCGCTCCACACTCGGCGCCTTCGGGCGATCCCCAGCAGACGGCGGTGAATCCTGTCGCGGTGATGTTCTGTGCTTCACACTTGTACGCATCCGACGCTCCCTGAGCACACGCAGATACGCCGGAGGAATCGGTGGTGAGTTCCGTACTGACGATCACTTTGGGCGCAGCACCAAACGCCTGCGGGAAGGTAACGGTCTTGCGGAAGCCGCCGGCGCACGTCTGATTGATGACGCCACTCGGACATTCATTCGTCATCAGTAGATGCTGGCTTTGGATGCGACATTGATTCGTCGTCTCCGTTGCAAGCCATCCGGCGGTCGCGAGGGATTTAAATCCCTCAGATGTCCCGCACGATTGGTACGGCGATCCGCTGCAGTTGAGAGTGAAGCCCGTGGTGGTGATGCCGGACGGGAAACATTCGATTTGATCGGTTGCACCTCCCACGCAACCGGCCTGGTTTGAGACATTTTCCGCCGCAACGAGAACATTCGGCGCGGAGGCATACGGCGTCGAGAAGGTGATCGGCGTGCTGAAGGTCCCCGATGCGCACAGACCACCCTGATTATCCGAGCAATTCTGCGGGACGATGCCGTGTCCGCTCTGCGCCTTGCACGCGGCTCCGGATTCGACCGCAGTCCAGTTGGCCGTCGCCATGGTGAAGTAACCGTTCGTTCCTGTTCCGCAAGCGTCATTGACCGGCGAACCGCCGCAATTGAGACGGAAGCCCGTCGTGGTGATATTGCTCGGATAGCAGAGCGCTTTGTCGGTCGCACCACCCGCGCACGATGGACTTTCGGTGATATGATTGATGGTCACGAGAACGTTTGGCGGAGCGCTGTATGTCTGGCTGAACGTGATGTCCTTGTAGAACGCGTTCGTACAGAGACCATTGCCAGCAGGTGAGTTGCAGTTATTGACCAGCACTCCCTGCTGCACTTCATTGCGGCATTGGGGAGTGGGAGCGGCGTTGGACTCGTCATTATCCTGTGAGTTCACGCAACCGGGATCCTGAGAGTCGACCACACCATCGCCATCGTTATCCGCACCATCCTGGCACTGCGCCTTGGGATTGGTTTCGTCGTTGTCGGATGCTGAGCTACAGCTGAAGTCGTTCATGTCAACGAAACCGTCGTTGTCGTTGTCTATCCCGTCGGCGCATTGCGCAGCCGGAGGCGGAGCGGAACAAGTGACCAAGAACGAATCGCCTGCGGTGTTGTTGCCGGGATTGCTATCGGTCACCGTCGGCTCGAAGGAGACGAGCGTGTTCACAGTGGAATTGCATGCCAGCGATGGCGAAACGGTCAAATAGACGATGAGTTGTTGAGATTGATTGGGTGCGAGCGCTCCCACGGGGCAAGAGAGAAGCGTACCGGCAACGGTGCAGGAGACATTCGAAAGCGCCGGGTTGTAGGTAAAGCCGGAAGGGATCGTTTGCTTCACGACTCCACCGGGGATATTGGTTGTCCCAACATTCCTCACAGTGATTTTTTCCGGCAAATTGTCGCCGCGATTGATCTGCGGATCAATGTCCAGAGCGATGGAGGCGTCCGTCACGGAAGCCGGAGCATTGAACTCGTCGTTGTCCTGCTTGCTCGAACAACCCGGATCCTGCGGAAAGTCGATGAGACCGTCGTTATCGTTATCGGCACCGTCCTGACAGGCAGCCTTGGGGTTCGTTTCATCATTGTCAGTCGTCGAGCTGCAACTGACGTCATTCATGTCGATGACGCCGTCGTTGTCATTATCAATGCCGTCGGAGCATTGGTAGATCCAGTCCGATGCGACTCCATCCTCTATTTCCATTCCATGATTTTGATCAATCGCACACTGCAGCTGGAAACGCATGGCGGCGACTGTGGGCCACCATACTTCTGAGCCACTGGGATTTTTGTAGACGTAGCTTCCCCAGCCATTGGGTTGAGCGGGAGACACTCCCGTATTGCAATACGTGTATCCCGACGGCGCAGACCACGACACGGTGACGGGCTGGCCCGGATAAATCTTGGCATTATTGTGACTCCCGTTGATGGTCATCATGAACACCGTCGAAGCCGGCTTCACACCTTGCTGTTGCACTGGCGCCGACTCGCTCCTGGTCCGATCATAGACGCCGTCTTTGTAACAATCTGAATCATAAAAGTCGACTTGGCCATCGTGGTCGTTATCGACTGTATCGCTGCACTGCGGATCAGCGGCATTCGCAGTCTCAATGGCAAACGTCGGAAGAAGTGGAAGAGCCGGAGCAATGATATGCAGTGCAAATACGGCGCAGATGGAGAGAGAGAAAATGGAGCGGCGCGCCATAGTGCAGAGGGGAAGAGAGGTGAACAAAAAGGAGGACACTTTGCCTGTTTTGGCAAAACAGTGTCAATCGGATTACACTCTGACACCGAGGATAAATATCTCTTACACATGCGGTTTCCAGCGCTCTTCCCCCTCGATATTCGATAAAAAAATAGTATCTTAAAATTCATTTAAATATTTAAGTCAATGTTCATAACATTTGGCTCTGACAAGGACTCTTCATGAATTTCCTCTGACAGTGATCACATATTCAGACCGACCTAATTGAGCTTGATCGTGAGGCATTTGGACGATCCTCCGGATTTGCGGAATTCGCCCATATCGACCGGACGGGATTCGAATCCGGCACGATGGAGGATCTCTTGCGTTTCCGCGCAGCCGGCCTGATGCACGACGGTATTGCCGATCACCACGGCATTGCAGGCGTAGAGAGCGGCATCCGCTTCCGGAACCGCGAACGCTTCGAGGTGCTTGTTGATCAGTTCGACGCTTTCATCCGTAAACGCTCCTGGAAAGTAAATTGCCTGATGATCGTTGAGCGGGCAGAAGCAGGTATCAAAGTGATAGAAGCGCGGATCCTTGAGCTGCAGAGGAACAACCTTGCAGCCAAGAATGCGATGGATGTGGTCGTACGCCTCGACTTGGGTACGGAATCCGTAGCCGGCAAAGAGCGTGTCGCCCGCGAACAGCGCATCTCCGGCACCTTCAAAGAAAACGCCTTCCGGAACTTCTTTGATCTCGAAACCGGCGTCGGCGAACCACTTCTTGTTGTACTTCTCTTCCCCCTGACGCTCGGGAAACCGGAACCGTGACGGGATGAAGATGTTGTCGTACACGAGGCCTGCATTGGCGGTGAAGACAAGGTCAGGCTCCCGTGCCGGCTCGATGAGGTGAATGTGTGCGCCCAATTTCTCGAGTGTGCGTTTGAGGCGGATCCATTGCGTATGAGCGAGCTCCTTGTCGCAGGGATTGTTCACATCCATCCACACGTTGATTTCGTATTCGATCCCGAAGAATTCCGGAGCGCACATCAGGAGATGCGGGTGATCGACCTTTTGCTTCCGAGCGGAAGAAAGGGCGATATCGCGACGGAGTACGGTGAGAGCAGGGTTCATAGTGAGGGGGATTGGAGAAGGAAATGGTGAAACTGCCACGGATCGTCATCCGCAGGCGAGAAGTTATGGTTGATCTTGGCGGAGGCAACGTCGCGGTACTGCGGCATCCAGTCGATGGGCTTGCTGACAATCTCGCCAAGGTACGGATCGGCGATCTGCATGATTTCCTCATGGGGAAGCTGGTCAGGGATTTTGACGCCCGCGCGCGGGTTTTTGATCATCCAGAAAAGGGCACCGAGAACAGATGCCGCCACCTGCAGCGTCGTCGCGTTCTGGTGCGGGACAAGGCGGCGCGTTTCGTCGATCGTGAGGATGGTGCCGGCCCACCAGGATTTGAAGTCATGACCCATCAGGAGAACCCCAAGTTCGTCTCTGCCGCCGGGGAGGATGTCATCCTCCATGATGCGGTACTTCTCCTGCATCTTGTAGCTGCGTGCGCGCAGCGCGTGGAGCGACGCGATGGCGGCCGCGCATGGCCAGTAGGCATAATGGACTGTGGGGCGGTACACCGGCGTGCCGTCCTCGCCGTTGACGGTAAGGTAATCGGAGATGGTGAACGATTCGCCATGGCGGACCACCATGCCGACGATGTCCTGGCTGGGCACGCGCGACCGGACGAAGGTGTTGATTCCGTATTGCGCCATGCAGATCTGGTTGCGCGGACCGGAGACGTGCATACGCGCGCCCGGAGGCAGAATGCGCTCGTGCGTTCCCCAGCCCATTTCGGCAGGGGCAGTCCCCTCTTCGAAGAAACCTTCGACACTCCACGTGTTGAGGAACTCCTCCGGGCCGTGCGGCTTGTTGGAAATCTGCGTATCGATCTCGCTGATATGGATCACTTTGACCCCCAGCTGGTGCGAGAGCTTGTTGTAAGCCCCTTCGGCCATCAGGGACTTGAGCGACGCGCAGCGGGGATCCTTGGGCTTCTCCGCGATGATCTTCTTGGCGATATCGATGAGCGCGCGCTTGGTAAAGTGCGAGACGAGACCGGGGTTGGCACCGTGCTCCAGGACTGCCGTGGCACTGGGCTTGCCCCCCCATTCTTTGATCATCTTGCGGATGGCCATGTGGCGGACGTAGAGGGTGCGGTCCGTCGTGAGCTTGTGCTCGAAGTCCTCGTAGGGATCCCAGAGCTCCACGGAGGTGTTGATGTACATGACGTCGTTGTCATGGCACCACTGGAGCAGGTCGGTGCAGGCCATGTTCCAGGCCAGATCGATGAGGATGTCGCCGGGGCCGACGTACTTCTTGAGCTGCTCCTTATACTTGTCGCGCACAATGTGCTCCTGCACGAACTTGACGCCCTCTTTGAGAAATGGCGCCAGGATGGGCGAGGAGCCGTAATCGATCAGATCCATGACCGTAATGCGGTCACGGGGCATGTCGATGTGCCGCAGGAGAAGCGGCAACGTGCATTGGGAGACGCCGCCGTAGCCAAGCAAAAGGATGCGTCCCCCGAAGGAGGTCCGCATCCTTGCCGATAACGATTCAATCGTCTCCACTTCTTAGGCCCGTGCGGGGACGCGAGGACAGAGCTCCTGCAGAACGATATTGCGGTTGGCGAAATCCTCACGGTACTCCTGCGGGAAGTTCTCACAGCCGCGGAGCATGCAGTGGGCGTTGTGCGTGGTGCCCTCGAAGAATTCGAGTGCGTAATCAATGATCTTTTGCGGGTCGTAGTACTTGCAGCTGAACACGTCGAGATAGACGTAGTTCGTGTCTCCGTTGCCGAAGTGGCCGGAAACGAGGGAGGTCTCGATCAACTGGACGAGCGAGAAGCCACTCACTTTGGGATCGGCGCCGAAATCGACGACGACGGTCTCGCCGAACATTTTTACACCCAGTCTCTTGCAGAGCTCCTTGGTGAAGCGCTTGATGGCATCCGCGTCCCGGATGGTCTTGGCATTGCAGCCATGGATGTCGACCGCTGTGGCCAGACCCCAGGCATTGCTGCTCTTGTACTCCGCCTCAGTCGGCGGTTTGAATGACGCAGGACGATCCTGCAGTTCGATCTTGGCACGGAAGACGCGCTTGGCGGTGGTACGCGGGGCGAGCGTCTTCGATGAGGAGAGAACCATGTCTTCTGATTGGGAAAAAATAATATGCCCAAATATATTCGCGTAGTCCCCCTTGTCAAACATTTTTTTCTCTTCTTCCGCCTCTGACGGTCGACGAATGTCCGCACAAAAAATTCTCCAAGTTCGTGTGCGTGCCACAGCGAGCTCTGCGTGGCATTTTTGTTCGCGCGAACACGCGAAGCGACGCAAAAGTGTTGTCCAAAAAGTCGGTTGCGCGCAGCGGAAAATTTTTCATGATTACACTGCTGAAAGTTTTCCACATCTACTCTCGCCGTCAGCGTGCTCTCCGGGGAGGCGCACTCGCATGCGGTCACTGCGATGCCAGACCGGACAGGGGAAGAACGACGGGCGGAACGATATGATCAGCTGGGGGTATTCATTTGTTTTTCATAATCCCTCTCTCTTTCTCGATACCAATCCAACCTGTCAGGAAGGCGCACCCTCTGTTGCTCATCACGATCCATCGCATCAAGAATCTGCCGGAATCGCAGCCAATAAAGATTGGTGCTCCAGAACGTGGTGTAGGCATCCATCGTTAACGCATCGTTCTTCAAGATTGATTGCAACTGCGGCAGAAGCAGCTGGCCGAATTGCTGACGCTGGAGTGGGGGCTCCGCATTGAAGTCTCCCGAAGAGCCTCGCAATCCAATGGAATTCTCCTGCAAGGTAAGCAGCCCACCACCAACGATTCTTCCGGTCTTGCCAACAACCTGATGATGGCGGAGAACTCTTGCATGTCTCCCCGTATCCTCGCGCTCAGGCGCCACAAAATCGAGTAGCACATCGTCGTCACATCGAATCTCTTCTCATCAACGGGATTTCCCTCATGATCGACAAAATGCTCAACGACGATGAATTTATTTCCTTTTACGAGAATTTCCCGGTCGTCACTGAGCATCACGCCGCCGACACGCAGCGTCGCCTGATCAAGATCCAGCGATCCAGGTTCAATGATGTCCATACACAAATCATACCAGTACTATAATTCCGTCAACTGTCCATTTCGCTGTTTTGTTCAAGCAGATTCAAGCAATCCGAGAGTAATCAAAAGAATCTATGAACTCTGATTCTTCTCTTTCACGATATTGCCTGAGCACCTGATCTACCTTGTCTGGAGTGTCGGCACAGTGCTGATGCAACTGATCCAAGACCTGACGAAAACGGAGCCAATACAAACTCAAACAGGAAAAATTTACTGCGGTACTCGCAATGATCTCTTTCGATTTCAGAATTTCCTTTGCTCGGGGAATGAGAAGGGCGGCAAAACGTTGTCGCACGACGAGAGGTTCAACACCAAATTGATTTGAGTAATCACTCATATCCAACGTTCCTATTTTACTTTCTGATTTTCCTTTCAATAAACCTCCTGCAACGAACCTGCCAAACGCCCCTTCGATATCGTGCCAACCAACAACTGCAGCGTGTAGGCCATCATTTTCATCTTCCGGTGCGGAAAAAAGTGAATAACACATCGAAGAAACATCAAATTGTTCATCATCAACAGGATTGCCATCTGGATCTACAAAGTGCTCCGCGATAATGAATTTATTCCCCTTTTCAAAGGGAACGACATTGTTGGTTTTTATTCCGCCAATGCGTAAATGGATTGTATTAAGATCAAGCGATCCCGCTTCAACAATACCCATAGGAGAAGCATTATCTCCTCTGTTCGTGTTTTTGCAACCTTCAGCTGCACGCTTCCTTGCACCGCCTGCTCACCTCATCCCAGTTCACGACGTTCCAGAAGGCCTTCAGGTAGTCGGGGCGCTTGTTCTGGTATTTGAGATAGTAGGCATGTTCCCAGACATCGACGCCAAGGATAGGCGTCTTTCCCTCCATTATTGGGGAGTCTTGGTTGGGATACCCTTTGAGGAAAAGCTTTTTATTATCCACATACAGCCACGCCCAACCGGAGCCGAATTGATTGAGGGCCGTCTCCTCAAACTTCTTCTGAAAGTCTTCAAAGTTCCCAAAGGAGCTCTCAATGGCTTTCAACAAATCTCCTGATGGTTTCCCTCCGGCTTTTGGAGCCATGACGGTCCAGAAGAGGCTGTGGTTGTAGTGTCCGCCGCCGTTGTTCTGCACCGGCTTCTTTTTGTCCGCCGGTAGCTTCTCCAGGTTCTGGAGAACCTCTTCAATCCCCTTCTCCGCCCACTCGGTGCCCTCGAGGGCTTTGTTCACCTTATCAATGTAGGCCTGATGATGCTTCGAGTGATGGATTTCCATCGTCTTGGCATCAATGTGCGGTTCCAGCGCATCGTATGCGTACGGGAGAGTGGGGAGGGTGTAGGGCATAGTGACAGTATACTGGACACATGGAAGTCCGCCTCCTTACATCGCCCGCCGAGCTGGGTGTCTACAACGCGTGGGTGAAATCCCATCCGGAGGGCTCTCTGTGGCAATCGCTGGAATGGAAACGCTTCCAGGAAGCGCTGGGACGAGATGTGAGGATCTATGCGGCGATGGAGAATGACCAGATTGCCGCCTCGGCCCTGGTGGTGATCGACCGGACGAGCTTTGGACTCAGTACGTGGGAGATACCGCGGGGGCCGCTCATGAGTGAAAAGTTAAAAGTGAAAAGTGAAAAGTTACTGGAACAGATTATGCAAGATGCTAAAAAGGAACGCTGCCTCTCTCTGTACCTCTCCCCATCAACCGACCAATTTTTCACTTTTCACTTTTCACTTTTCACTGCGTCCGGCCGCCACGTCTACCCCGAAGCAACCCGTGTGATCGATCTCACGCTGAATGATGACGCTCTGTTGGCGCAGATGAAACCCAAGGGCCGCTACAACATTAGGTTGGCGGAGAAGCATGGCGTCAGAGTAGAAGCATCGCCGGACATTGACGCTTTCTCGGCACTGATGAAGGAGACGGCGGACCGGGACGGCTTCCGTCCCTCCGGAGCCCGGACGTACCTGCGGTTTCTGGAGCAGCTTCCGCAGAGTTTTCTCCTTCTCGCTTTTCAACCTCCCGAAAATAACGAAAAAAGGCCCGCTGAGGGCCTTAAGGATTCTGCAAAGTCTGGTGAGCCTCAGAGGCCTGTCGCCGGCCTCTTGGGGGTGATCTGGGGCTCTACGGGGATCTACTACTATGGAGGATCTTCCAAAGCCCACCGTGAGCTCATGGCGCCATATCTCCTCCAGTGGGAAGCGATCCGGTACTGCCGGGACCACGGGTGCACTTCCTATGACCTGTTTGGAATTGCTCCTGAAGGCACGCCGGATCACCCCTGGGCAAGCGTCAGTGAATTCAAGGCGAAGTTCGGCGGAAACGTTCTGACGCATCCGCCGGAGCAGGAGATCATTTTGCGGCCGCTCACGAAAGCCCTATTAACGTTGAAAAGAAGAATATTGGGATAACAAAACATCCAACAAAACATGATACGCCGCGCCTCGGGCGCGCTTACATAAATTCGGCGAAGGCGGGCTTTGCCCGCCTGGAGCCGCTCCTCTAAGGGAAGGGTGGGCCCGTGGGAGGGACACCGTAGGTGGCCCTTCCACGCACAACAACAAAAAAGCCTCCCCTTTCGGGGAGGCCTTTTTGTACTGACTGGGAACTCTATCCCATCAGGTTGGAATTAACCCTGGTAGCTCGTGGACTTGACCGTCGTGTCCGGATACTCAACCCACTTGAAGATGGAGGAGGTTGTAGAACCGGTACCAATCGAGCTGCTGTCGGAGTCCACCCATACGAAGTGGGTGTTGGTTCCGCCGGCACCGAAGGTAGCGAGCGTGGACGAGTCGAAGTTGATGAGCTGGACCTGCAGCGTGGAAGTCGAGGTGCTGCTGATCTTCGGGTTCGTGACGGTGGCCTGGAGCACGAACGTCTGGTCCGTACCCTGGTCAATCGTCGAGTTCACCGACGTGATGGCGGTGTTGTTCAGAGTCGTACACAAGACGACGAACGAACCGGATGCAGAGACTGCAATGGCATTGCCCGAGGTGTCTCTGGCAGTGCATGAGCGCGTCACGGTGGAGTTCGACTTGTTGTAGAACTTGAACGTGGTGATATCAAGCGCGACGTTGGTCGCGTTGATGTTGAACACCACACCCGAGAGGACGACCTTGTTCAGACCGTTCTTCGAGTTGCTGTTCGGTGCAGCAGAGACCTTGAACTGACCGATGTCGGCCACTCCGGTCGGCACGTTGGTGCCGTTTGCATCGGGGTTGGCGTTCGCGATCGTCTGGATCTTGCTGAGCACGACAGTGTTCACACCGGCAACGATGTTCCGGTTTGTGCCGGAGTTCTCGCTGGCCGTCTTGACGCCGATGAAGACCTCGCCTTCGTTGACGGTGTCCTGATCGTTGCGTGCAAGAGTGTTGCTGGACTGGTCACCACGGGCGCGGATCGCACCGGAACCGGTGGAGTTGTCTGCAGCGGAGTCGCCGACGATGTAGATCTGCACACCTGTACCAGAGGTGGCGCCGTCGACGTCCGTCTTCAGACGGGGCTTGACGAGAACTTTGACATCAGAGCCCTTCGGAATGACGAGCTGGCGGCTCTGCATCTTGAGACAGAAGGCCTTCGTAATGACTCCATTACTGTTGGCACCTCCGGGCAAGTTGACGGAGCGCGTGCGGTCGGAACCACAACCACCAACGGTGGCGGAACCGAACGGCGTGGTGGCACCTTCCTTGTAGAGCTCGAAGCGGTCGACCGCCGAGGCGTTCGATCCGGACGAGTTCAGCTGGATGTCCGTCACGTCGATGTCTTCGTTCTCAGAGTGGAAGTTGTAGCGGGCAATCGTGTCGGCAAGCGATCCGCCGAGGAGCTGGCGGTTGCGAACCGGCGTCGTGTCCTGTGTGACGTAGAGGTCACCCTGACTGACGAGGAGCCAGTTTTGCGTCGTCACCGTCGTAACGGTGATATCACAGCTTCCGGAGCACGAAGCGTTGTTCAGCTTGATGCCGGAAAGACTGCTTCCGCGATCCACGGTCTCCGCCTCAACAAAGGTGTCGGCGGTGGAGAACTGGAGCTGAATTTCATCACTGGCCAGAGAGGCGGCAATGTCGACGTGCAATTCGAACACAACCGTCTTCTCTTTCGGAATGACGAAGCCTCCGCCCGTGAGCTGGGAGAACGTGATCTTGCTCGTTTGCGAGGTCACGCCCTTCTGCAGAACGGTGTCGACTTTGCCATCGCCGTCCGTATCGACCCAGAGTGTGTAGTTCTGTCCGCTCTGGAGTGCGTTCGAGCCGGTGGCGGAATTGAAGATGAGTTTGGTGAGCAAGAGATCCTTGGCTTCACCAGCCCGGACTTCGAACCGCATCATATTGATGTTCTTGCTGTTCTTGACTGCGGTGTCAGATCCACCAGTCGCGCGCACGGCGATCGTCAGGCTGGCGTCAGCAATGCGCTGCGCGTTACCCGTGATCGTACCGCGTGGGCGGACGTCGTGGACTTTGTCACCCGTCGAGAGACCTTCGACCTGCATCTGGTAGCTCGTGATCGTGGAAGACACGTGGCCACCGAAGGCACATCCGACAGCGTTGTTGCCGGTCGAAATCTCGGTCGGCTCTCCACAGATGTGGACACGGTAGGTGTTGCCACCCTTCGGGTTGTTACCCGAACCGTTGTCGATGAAGTCGACACGAACTTCGTAGGTCTCCTTTCCGTTGACCGTAAAGTCATCGAAACGGTAGATCTGGAACGTACCAACGCCAGAGGTCTGACCAGATGCGCCGGTATCCGTGATGCGGACACCGTCGATGCTGCGGCCCGTGGCCTTGTTGCGGAGCTGGACGTTCTCGAGAACCTCATTGATGTTGTCGTACGCAGTGCCGCTGGAGTTCGTGAGCGTTGCACCGGAGCTCGTGTTGCCCTGGATAAGCACGAAGAGCTTGCGGATGTTCACCTTCTCACCACCTGTGGTGAAGATGACGTTCGCGAGCACCGCTTCGTTCTGATCGCGGGTGTAGCTCTGCTGTGTCGGACCATCGATTTCGACGGTAAACTCACCGGCGTCCACAGTAACAGTTGCCGGGAGGGTCGTTGTCTCCGTAGCGAGCGCAATGCGCGAGCCGTAGAGCTGACCGTTCACGCCGTACCCGTACAGGGAACCGACGGCGAAGATGTCCGAGGTCTCTTCGAAGTGCATTTTGATCGTGTCACCGGCACCACCAGCGATATCACTGATGATATCCATCGTCATCTTGTCACCCTCGAGAATCGTGAAGGGCGGGTCGAAGACGAATGTCACGAAGTCACCTACAGACGTCTCAACGGTGTTGGTGAGAATCGTGCCATCGCTGCGGCGGATCTTGAGATTAACAAGATCGCCATCGTGGATCGTTCCATTGTTCTCGATGGTCATCGAGTAGATGGTCTGATCTTCGGTGGAATCCGTGGAAATCTGGAACTTACCGACCACCATAGCCTTGTCTCCTACTTCGACTTCATCCGGAGAGACAGTGCGGTAATCGATGCTGACGCGTCCGCTGCGGACGGCGGCAACCTTAAAGGTGCTGCCTCTGAGCGGGAAGTTCCCGGTGACCTGCTTGGCGTTGGACGTCACGTCCGACGGAAGCTCGATCGCAAGGTTGTGCTCCGCAGCCGTCGTGGCCGTGGAGTTGAAATCGGCGGCAACGTCGACCGTCACCGTCTTACATGCAGCGATCTCCAGAGGAGTGCTGAGGTGGACGGTTGCGGTCTGATCCTTGCTGTCGATGGTGCGCTTGCGGCTGACGCGAGCGCCGTTGACCGTGGCGTAGACGCCATCGATGTCGTTCTCATCACCAAAGCCCTCATGGAGAATGGTGAGATCGGTGATGGCGGCCTTGTCATCACAGGAAGCCGTGATGTCCATGGAAACCATGGTCACACCGACTGCGCCCTGCGGGAGAGTGTCGCCGACGGGGTTCTTGGACGAGAGAGCAACCTGGAGGGTGCTGTTGCTCGTCGGAAGAGCCGTGTATCCGTTAAAGGTCTCGGAGTCCGAAAACACCATGCCGTCCGACGCTTTCACGTCGGTTGCGGTCACCGTGTATTCGCTGCCACCGTTGAGGTTGCCGGAGAGCGTGAGCTCAACCGTGTCATCCGCAACGAGCTTCGCTGAAGCAACGGACACTGCCGGGGTTGCGCCGGTCACAGCGTAGTGACTGGCGGTCTCCGCGGAGATCTTGTCCATTTTGACGGTAAATTCGACTTCGACGACCGACGAGCCGGTTGCCTTGGCGCTGGAGATACCGGCAGAAGCGGTTGAACCGCCCTTGCCACAATCCACACCATAGGTCAGACCCTGATCGACGCGGTAGAGCATGACGACCATTTCCGCGCGGTTCATGTTGTCACTGGGACGAACACGGCCGGTGGAATCGTCGCCCTGCAGGACACAGTGATCAGCCGCAGTCTGGATAGACTCGGTGTACCACTGGCCAGAGACGTTATCGACGAATTGCGGAGCTGCTCCGCTGGCCTCGAGGCCGAAGGCGCGGACGATGAGAGCGGCTGCCTCAGCGCGGTTGATGTTCGCGCCTGGGCGTGCGTAACACGGGTGGCTGCCGTAGCAGTTGCCGTCGCCGCGGACCCACTGTTCCTTGCCTGCTTCCTCCATGTATGCGTAGTACCAAGCCGATGACTTGACGTCATCGAAGCTGGCAACTGCCGGCGGTGTGGAGAGGAGACCACCGTTCAGCATGACGAGGAGCTTCACGAACTCCGCGCGGTTGGCGTTGTCGCCGCCGCGGAAGCGCGGTTGGCTAGCGTCGAGAATTCCGTCGTCCGTGAATGCGGTGACGGCTTCCTCGAACCAGACCCCGGAGGCCACATCGGAATAAGCGGCAAACGCGCTGCTCACCTGAGTAAGCACGATTGCGCTGGCCGAGAGACCTGCGAGGACTTTCTTAAAGCGAGAAATGTCCATAAAAGAAATAAGAAAAGAGAGAAATAAAAAGGATGTGCTCTCTTTGTGTTGGTGGAATCCAGCTGTGAACGCACCTGATTGTGTTGGGAACGAGCGCCGAAAGAGAAGTGGCGCCCTCCTCCTTAAATATAAAGAGATGAAACAAACCCGATACGTTGTTCATTTTCGTGTGAGCGGCGGCGTAGCCTTGTGGGCGGAGCCGCGTGAACAGCAGAAAGCCCCCGCAAAGGAGGGTCTTGCTACAACTGGATACATAACGACACGATCTCTCTGAGCAAAACTCAGTGCGGGTCTTCGACCCGCGGGAGATGTGAATGATCTGTCATCCTTCGCCGTGTCATTCCGAGCGTTCGCGAGGAATGAGTGGCGAGAAAGGCAGGAGCCGGATTTTCAAAGAGCACGTATGCGTCGACCACGCCCCCAAGCTTGTCTGGGGCGGATCAGCGGGATCCTACCGAAGGAAATCGGTAGCAATCAAGCCTCCGACCCAAAGGGGTTGGCAGTGCAGATAACGCTCCAGAGGGGGTTCTGTTACGGTGGCTATAAGGAGGAACTGGGCATTGGTGGCAGTAATGGCAATCGTATTCACGATTCCGCTCGAGAATTCATGGCCAAAAAGTCATATGGAAGGTTCTTTTTTGATAGGAGAAATGTAGTTGCAAAAACAGTGTTTCGGTACCTGATTGAGGTGGTTTCAGCCCCTGACCCAAGTGGCTTGGAAAAGCATCCTTTGCAAACCGCATACAGCCCCCTTTCCAAAGAGTATGCCCAACTTCACCATCCCGCCTATATAAGGAGGGAGATGTGACGACGAGAGCACTTCACATATGTTCCAGAGAACTGCTCAGAGACTCCTACGGATGCTTTGCCCCTGCGAAGTATCTTTCACCTCGAAGCCTCTCTCCTTTATAGCGTCGCGAAGTCGGTCGGATTCTGCGAAGTCTTTCTTCTTTCTCGCGACATCTCTTTCATCAACAAGTCTTTGTACATCTTCGGGAACGGATGTGGGGCCGGGACCGGAATCAAAACATCCAAACGTCTTCTTCACTTGCTCTATAAAGGAGAAAAGTGATTGAAGATTGTTCGCAGACCAAGACTTCTGATTGCGCGACCATGCCATGCACTCAAAGATTGCCGCTAGTGCTTGCGGCGTATTGAGATCTGCATTCATTGCATCAGCAAACTGTTCAATGAAGTCCTTGGCATCGTTTGCTTCCTCGGCATCACTGCGCGTCGAAGACGCGCACTGGGCCATCCACTCCACAATCTTCGTCCTCGCCTTCCGCGCATCATCCATCCCCTTCCAGGCAAACTTCAGATTCGTTCTGTAGTGCACCGAGAGCAGGTAATAGCGCAGATCCAATGGTGAATATCCCTTTTCGATGATGTCCGGAATCGTGAGGATATTGCCAAGACTCTTTGACATCTTGGCGTCGCCGAGGTCGATCCTCCTCTTATGGAGCCAGAGACGAACGAACTGCTTGCCCGTCGCCGCCTCACTTTGCGCGATTTCGCACTCGTGGTGGGGGAAGATGTTGTCCTCGCCCCCCGTGTGCAGATCGATCTGATCGCCGAGGAGCGACTGACTCATTGCTGAACATTCGATATGCCATCCGGGGAATCCCGATGATGCGTCTTCTCCGGAGGAATGACTGACCTCACCCGTCGCGTATGACCAGCGCAGAACGTGGCGGCCATTGTCGCCGATGCATTTTTTCCAGAGCGCGAAATCGGCGGGATGCTTTTTTCGCTCATCGACCTCCACGCGCGCACCGGCATTGAGGTTTTGGAGCGTATTGCCAGAAAGGGCTCCGTACTGCGGAAAAGTCTCGACTGCAAAGTAGATGCCGTCATCGGTCTCGTAGGCATTCCCCTTCTTGAGGAGTGTCTTGATGATCTTCAACTGCTCTTTAATGAATGCACTCGCGCGCGGCCGCGCCATCGGTTCCAGCATGTTCAATGCCTTCTCATCGTCCAGATACTGATCGGTGTACCGCTTGGCGATATCGAGCGGATGAATTTTTTCCTTCTCCGCCTGCGTCTGAATCTTGTCGTCGCCGTGATCAGCGTCATGGAGGAGATGCCCAACATCGGTGATGTTCTTCACGTGCTTCACGGTGTAGCCACTCACTTCGAGCCACCGCCGCAGAAGATCAGCCATCAAAAAACTCGAATAATTGCCAATATGCGGTCTGCCATAGACAGTCGGCCCACATGTGTACATTCGAACCGTTTTCGGCTCGATCGTGTGAAGTTCAGTTTCCTTTTTAGAAAACGTGTTGTACAGGGAGAGGGGCATCGCAAAGAGGATACAGCAAAAAGCCCGGCAGAGGGCTTCCATGCTAAGCATGGCTTCCATGCCGGGGGGTCCGAGTTCATGATGAGCTGAACTCGGGGAATCGACGCTTGTGCTCCTCGTGAGCCAGGTCAATTCGGATCTTCTCTCGGAGAAACTCATCGATTTTAACCTCCGGGAGACCACGGTTCTGCAGCAACTTCATCATCTGAAGCAACCGCCGGAACGCCGGCGTGGGGCCGGGAGAACGATGCCGTTCTCGCATAAGGGACCTCCATCCAGTAGAGGAACATCCTCTTTTGACATACGCATGCCAAAAATCCTTGAGGACAACGACATTCTAGCAAATGTAGCTATTTAATAACAATAGAATATTTTTATATTACGTCAAATTTCAAACGAAGCGGCATCTCTGTCCGAGCGATGCGGAGTGATCAAATCAATACCCAATTCGAGGAACAACGTTTCGCGAGGAATATTGCGGAATTGCCCCTGATGTTTCTGAAAAATCGTTTCGTTATAGAGAAAGTAGCCGCCCTCCTTTAAGACGCGCAGCGCTTCGTTACAGAGATTGTCATCGAGCTGGGCAAGGTCTGCATCGGAATATTTGTTCAGCATTTCGAGCGGCGTGACTTCAATGTTCATGGAATGCTCTTTCTGTTTGTGAACAGGAACAAGGAATGCAGACGTGTTCACAATATCAAACGTATCGCTGGGATACTTCTGGAGAGTTTGCTCAATGGTGATTTCGGATGCGTCATGTTTGTAGACTTCATCCTCACTTTTGCGCTTATCAATGCCAATAACATCTGCTCCTGCGAGCGCGGCAAAGCGCGCGAACCATGGCTCAGAATAAAGCGAACGGCGATGGTACTCGTCACCCCACTCCCCCTTCGCTCCGCAGCCGACGTCGAGAACTTTCATTCCCTTGAGTTTTGAAAAACCGGCGGTCACCGCATACAAGCGGCGATATTGGTTTGCCCGCATCATGATGTCCATCGTTCCCGTTGCCTGCGGATACCGGCGATCACACTCTGCCTGAATGTCATCAATCAGCCGCTGTCGCTTCGCTCGTTCAGGCATATGAATATTATAACAATTTATAATGAATTAGTCAAAAATTGCCGCGGCAGACGACGTGTTACACTCTCGGCACTTTCCCGCTTTTCGATGAACTTCTCCGACATCCGCTCTCTCCTCAGTGATAAAGCTTCTCTGCTCGATCACGCATGCAAAACAATCCCGAAAGAGAAGCTGCATATTCCGAGTATGAAAAAAGTGGAAGAAGTGTTTTCGGCTTCGGATAGATCAAAAGAGGTTATCGGAAATTTGAAGTCTCTCTACGGACATGGTCGACTGAAGGACACTGGTTACCTCTCAATTCTCCCCGTCGACCAGGGCATTGAGCACTCGGCGGGTGCCTCATTCGCGAAGAACCCTGATTATTTTGACCCGGAAAATCTCGTCCAGCTCGCGATCAATGGCGGATGCAATGCTGTGGCATCGACCGTCGGTGCACTCGGCATTGTTTCCAAGAAATATGCCGGCAAAATTCCCTTCATCGTGAAGTTGAACCATAACGAGTTGATGACGTACCCCAACAAGTTCGATCAAGTGATGTTTTCAACCGTCGAACAGGCGGCAAACATGGGTGCGGCAGGCGTCGGCGCGACGATTTACTTCGGCTCCGCGGAGTCCGGACGGCAGATCGTGGAGGTAGGGCAGGCATTCGCAAAAGCCCATCAGCTAGGGCTCTTTACGGTCCTCTGGTGTTACCTGCGCAACTCCGGTTTCAAGAAAGACGGCGTCGATTACCACCTCGCAGCCGACCTCACGGGACAGGCGAACCACCTGGGCGTGACGCTCGAGGCAGACATCATCAAACAGAAATTACCGGAGGTGAACGGTGGCTTCACGGCACTGAATACGGGGAACAGTTCGTACGGAAAACTCGACAAGCGCATGTACGAAAAACTCTCGAGTGATCACCCCATCGATCTGTGTCGCTACCAAGTGGCCAACTGCTACATGGGCCGCATCGGACTCATCAACTCCGGAGGGGCATCCGGCGAGAACGATCTGCAGCAGGCCGTGATGACCGCCGTCATCAACAAGCGCGCGGGGGGTGCGGGACTCATCTCGGGCCGGAAGGCCTTCCAGAAGCCAATGGATGAGGGGGTGCAGATTCTGAATGCGATTCAAGACGTCTACCTTTGCAAGGAAGTCACTGTGGCCTAAGTAAACGAAGCAAACGATGGAATCGAAGAAAACGAGGATCCTCGTTTTCCTTGTTTGCCTCGTTTGCCTCGGTTTCGTCAGACCCTCAGATGCTCCCGGTTCACGATCATCTGCTGTCCGATACCGAAGAGCGTTGAGATGCCCCAGTAGACCGCGACGGCGGAAGGGAAACGGAGCGCGAAGAAGCCGATCATGAGCGGCAAACCATAGAGCATCATGTTCTGCTGCATGTCCTGGGGCGATGCCGGTTGTTTTTCTTTTGCTTTGCCGTTTGCAGCGACATCAATGACATCCTGCTGCTTTTTTTTGCTCTTCTGGATGCTGAACGTCAGCTTCATCTGCAGGAATTGCATGGCAACAAGGAGCAGCGGCATCACGGTGACATTGGGCTTGAGAAGATCGAGACCGAGGAAGTTTGTGCCGAAGTGCCAGGGAAGATTTTGATACACGCCATAGATCAAATGATGGGAGAGCGCGAGATTGCTGCCGTCACGAATGATGTAGAAGAGTCCGATGAGCACGGGGAACTGGATGACCATCGGCAGACAGCTCTGGAACGGATTGATTTTATGTTCGGCCCACAGCTTCATCGTCTCCTCCTGGATCTTCTTGGCATCGCCATGGTACTTGGTCTTGAGAGCCTCAAGTTTTGGCTGCAGCATCTGCATTTTCTTCTGTCCCTCCAGCGCGTGTTGGGTGGGGAAGAAGAGCAGAATTTTGACGGTAAGCGTCAGCAGAATGATGGCGATACCGAGGTTGTGACCGGGCGTCCACGACGCGATGAAGATGAGAAAGTTCAGGAACGGCGCGGAGATGAAGGTGCGAAATGCCTTAGTGAAGACTCCGGGTTCAACGATCTCAAAGCGGGTCAACGTGAGAGGAACAACGAGACCGGATTCGGTTTTGGCGATTCCGAGAGTATCCGGAACACGAACTTCGTATGTTCCCACTTTTTCGAACAAAGAATACTTCCATGGAGCCAGAGAAATGGTTGCAGTCTGTCCCGGTGCAATCGTTTCAGCTGCTTCACAGGGAATGGCATTGTCTATCGACGTTATTGGGGTCACTCGCTCTAAAGATTCGTTAGGATTTTCTACGGTGAATATGTCTAACGGTGGCTTTGGACAGCGGTCTTTCAGAACCAACGGTTGCCCGGTGTATGTCGCAGCCAACGCGGCGCAATCCTGAGGTTTTGGGTTTCCCGTAAAGAGCAGTTGAATTCCACAAAATTTGCTTTGGATCCACCCACCGATTCCATGGGACTCACTTGTCGCTGGAACATTTTCAATCTGAATCAACGGATGATTACCCAAAGTGATTTTAGTTCTAGGATAAGCTCTCGCTGTTCCTTTGGTCGATGTTATTTGCATCGGCGTTAAACGCGGTCCCGGAGTATTTTTTTGCGCTTCATTCTGCTGCGGGAAAAACGCGCCGAAGAGGATCTGCATTCCGATATACAGTGCGATGAACAGCAGCAGGAATTGGAAGACATTACCGCGCTTCTGGGCTTCTGGCATGGGGTCGGGAGGAGAGGAAGTTCTCGATATCCTGCTCTAGAGCAGCGAAGGGAGCGTCTAGGCTAGAGGAACGCGGGGCGATCAACAACTGCGTAATCGTGGGAGGGCCACCTAGCGGTGTCCCTCCCACGGACCCACCCTTCCCTTCAGCGGTGTCCTCAGCCGCGGGGCCCACGAGACCCGCGTCTTCGGACAATTTCTTTAATTTCCGCATTTTTTGAAGAATGACTGTTCTCAATGCCTCTCTACACCTTCTCCGCATTCTATTCCGCCGTACGGCAGACTTATCCAATTTTGTAGAGGCCAAGGTTCCAACATAAATGGCCTCAGAGCCGTGTTTGGCGGCCGGATGGCGTGGATGGCCGGGCAGCCACCGAATGATCATATGGCGGCCTTTCCACGCGTTTCCATTGCGAAGAACGCGGTCACACACTTTTCGGCCCCGGAGACGAAGAAGACGCATATGTGTAGAATACGAACATGACGCAACTGACGAAAGACCAGGTGAAGCATATCGCAAAATTGGCACGTTTGGAGCTCACGGAGAGTGAGCTCGAAAAGTTCCCCAAAGAACTGACGTCCATTTTGCAGTACATCGACATGCTCAAAGAAGTCGACACGACCGGCGTTGAACCGACTGCCCAGGCGACGGGCCAGAGCAACGTCTTCCGCGATGATGAGATCCGTCAGAGCAGTACGTCACCCGATGCACTTTTAGGCTGTAGTCCCCTACCCCTTGCCGATCACCAGATCGTCTCTCCATCCGCCCACGGATAATGTTATCGACCCTCACGATTACACAGGCCCATGACAAGCTGACCAAACGAGAAGTCAGCTCCACCGAACTCATCCAGGCGTGTATCGACCGGATTGAGGCCGTGGATGGCACGCTGAATGCAATTGTATGCCGCAATTTCGAAAAAGCCCTTGAGGAAGCGAAAAAAATAGACTCGGTCGGCAAGTTTCCCAGTCCGCTAACGGGAATCCCCTACCTCACCAAAGACGTCTACTGTGAGGCAGGTGTTCCCACAACCGCATGCAGCAACATCTTGCGAGAAAAAACCTACATTCCACCGTTCGACAGCACCACACGGAAACGATTAAAGGAGGCTGGAGCAATCAGTGTGGGAAAGACCAATACCGATGAATTCACCATGGGGGCCTCCACGGAGACCTCCTGCTACGGTCCGACGCGCAATCCTTGGGATACCACAAGAGTCGCTGGAGGATCCTCCGGAGGCTCAGCAGCTGGGGTTGCTGCGAGCGAAGGTCTCTTCGCATTGGGCACGGATACGGGAGGCTCCATACGCCAGCCGGCAGGCTTTTGCGGCACCACGGGGCTGCGCACAACCTATGGCCGTACAAGCCGCTACGGGGTCATGAGTATGGCCAGTTCCCTGGATACCATCGGACCCATCTGTAAGACCGTGGAGGATACGGCGATTGTTCTACAATCAATTGCGGGGAAAGATCCGCTCGATGCCACCACCAGCGATGTACCCGTACCTGACTATCGTGCAGACCTCCGAAAAGGAATGAAAGGCCTGCGTGTCGGCATCCCCAAAGAGTACTTCATTGACGGGCTGGACCCCTCCGTGGAGGCCTCCGTGAAGGCCGCCATTAAGGAGTTTGAGCGACAGGGGGCAACACTCGTGGATATCTCTCTGCCGCATACGAAATACGCTCTCGCGACGTACTACGTTATTTGCCCCTCCGAAGTGAGCAGTAACATGGCCCGTTACGACGGCGTTCGTTATGGCCATACGGTAAAAAACCCTAAAAGCCTTCTCGATTACTACGAGCAGGTACGGAGCACGGGGTTTGGATCCGAAGTAAAACGGCGGATCATGATCGGCACCTACGCACTCTCGGCCGGCTATTACGATGCCTATTATCGACAGGCGCAAAAGGTTCGCACACTCATCGGACGCGATTTTGATGAGGCATTCAAGAACGTTGACGTTATTTTGACCCCTGTATCCCCTACTCCCGCATTTACGGTGGGAGCGCATGCCGATGATCCCGTCGCGATGTATCTGGAAGACGCGTTCATGGATGGTGCCGTGATGGCTGGAATTCCCGCGATGTCCATACCGTGCGGATTCTCAAAAAATAATCTGCCTATTGGACTGCAATTGATGACTGCGCAGTGGCAGGAAGCTCTTCTGCTCCGGGCGGCATACGCATATGAACAGGAAACAGACTGGCATACGAAGCTGCCGCCCCTTTAGCGAAAGAGCCAGCTCAACATCCCCTTCTTGGAGGCCTTCATGACCACCTTCGTGGAGGCCTTTTTGGAGGCGACGGCTTCTTTTGCCTCCATCACCTTTTTTTTGGAGGCTCTTTGGAGTTCTTTGGAGGCCTCCATGGAGGGTGTCTCAACAACGATCGGAGAAGGGGACTCACCGGTGGGAAGTGCGAGTCTCTGCTGGAGTGATCCCATGAGAATGTTGCCTTCACGCAATCTCTCATTCAGAGAATTGATCACATCCCACTGCTTTTCGATCTGACGATTCTTGATTTCGAGTTCTTTGCGCAAAATCAGGAAGACATCTTCTTTTGTATGATCCGAAGATTCAGTAGCTGATTTTTGTTCTATTTTTGGGGCTGATTGCAAATGCTTCCGTAAGACGTCCTCGCGAATCATCCAAGTGAAGTTCTCCCCCTTCTTCTTGAACGCCTCCACAGCCTTCGGGCTCGGTTCGATCCCGGAGCGGTCGGGATGAGTGGAGGAGTCCGCTATCGTCTTGATGAGACGGCGGATGGTGCTGTGAGAGCGTCCGATCTTTTCCGCGGCCTGTGCAATGGTTAAGAGGGTATCCATGGCTTGCCGTGAACCCGAGCGAAGCGAGTGGTTCACGGCCTCCAGCGTAGCCTCCATGGAGGCCTCCGTGAAGGAGGAGGGGAGTCTGAAGGTGAATATTCACTCTGCAGCAAGACAATTCTATGGTCCGGTGTCCTCTGGAAATTGACGGCACGAGAATCCGGAAGATCCTATGAGCGTGCTGGAACAACATCCTTTGAAGCCGGACGTACCAAACGAACGATGGGAAATATGGGAAGAAGTGGACACCAGAGACCGCGAGCGCATGGCACTCCGCGCGGAGCAGGAACGGATTTGGGGGCGGCCGAATATGAACGATCGGGATTCCGTTCACTGCCAAATGCATCTGAAGGAAATAGAACATATTCTCGCCTCTCTCAAACGACGTCTCTTCCACAAATTGCGGCAGACGGAATCAGATCCGCGGACAACGAATGATGAACTGCTGATCGCACTCAGTATGGCACCGGAGAGTGGGGGAGCGGTGGTTGATCCGGAGGCCAGAATCGCTTCCATACTCAGCAATGAGCAGACTCTCATGGAAAATTTTTTCGAGGACCTTGAACTCTGCAAGCGCATGAAGGTCAAACTTGAGGAATCATTCTTACAACAGGCCGCCCGGATTTTTACACGTACTCCGAAGCTCTCGGCATCGATCATCCGGGAGAAGCATCCGTATGCATCGGACCAATTGATCGTCCAATGGGAAATTGAGGAATTGCAGAGGTACAGAAGACTCGTGGAAAGCGGAAAATCGACCATCCACGAATTGGAAGTCACCCGGGAATGGGATATGGATTACCTGCATGATCAAAAACATGTGGAGCTCCAGCGGATCGACCGGGCAATCGAGCGCCGAACAAATCACCTGACGATAACTTATCGCGAACAATTGGAATTCATGCTGCAGGAATCCGACGAAGTCGAAGAGGGGATTGGCGGGTTGTTCAAACAGTACAAAGAATCTGTCCAGCAGATGCAGCAGCAGTGCGAGGTGCATTTGGGGGAATCTGTTGGAAGAGCGCTGTACCGGTTCGTGAATTATTTTTCGTAGTTTCTGCTGTATATTTGTGCCATGAAAATCCTTCTCATGGTTCCCGCCGTCGCATGGCTCCTGTTATCCGCGTGCTTCTTTGCCGGTGGAGAATACCTTTCCAAGCAGTGGGGATACGCGCCGAGTGTGCCGATGACGCTTGCCGTGATCGGGACCTACGCGCTTGGAACGCTCTTCTGGCTGCCGGCGCTGCTGCATAACAATCACCTGGCGATCATGGGAACCGCATGGCTGCTCCTGGCAACCATCGCAACGGTGACGATGGGCATTGTTGTGTTCCATGAACAGGTGAGCACGATAAAGGCTGTCGGCATTCTCTTTTCATTCGTGTCGCTGCTGCTATTGAGTTTGTGATGTCGCGAACATGATATGAATATCTGCGAGAATGAAGTTGGTTCGTGGGGTTCCGCGTATTTGACATAATACAAAATTAGTATAATGTATTTAATATGAAAACGGAAATTTTTTCCTTTCTCTGGCGTGAGGAAAGCGGACTTTCTCGCGAAGAGTGCTTTCAAAATGTTCTGGAAGAAGTCTCTTGGGGAATCAATTGGAAAATTGATGTGGTGAAAACTATGACGAAAAAATCCTTTAATGCAAAACAATACGAGAGCGCTATCCTTCTGGGAAAAGATCGGCGCGCAAGAATAGTCCAACCGGATGCAGACGAATTGCCAGCCTGGGCAAAGGCAGAATCACCGGCGGTTCTGCAGGTAGGCGGTTGCGGACCCTGTCTTGGGATTTCATTGAACGATCCTCAATGCACATTAGGATATGCAGGACATTTTTTTGCTTGGGAATCGGACATGTTTGACGAAATGATGACTGACGCTAAGAAATCGTATCCGAAGCCCGAGACTATTTCTGTGACCGCGACGGGGATGGTAGATGAAGGAGATGCTCGCATGATTGTGCGTCGGGAAAAGTTAATTGAGCATCTACAAAGTCTTGGTTTTTCAAAGATTGAAACCCACTTTCATCCCGATGGTATTTTTGGGATCGCCTTAGACCTACAACAAAAAATACGAAAAATAATGCTGTATTAATGGCGGACCCGACCCCGCTTCGTTCGCTGCGGCGAACTACGCCGGGTCTCGGAGGGAGTTTTTGAATTCGCGTGATGTTGATGTCGTTGATTTATTCTGGCGGACCCGACGGGGCTCGAACCCGCAACCTCTTCCGTGACAGGGAAGCGCTCTAACCATTGAGCTACGGATCCGCGATGTGTGAACTGCGCGATGCAAAAAAGAACTGTCACCTTTCCCTCCTCCGGTCATTTTGTGAGGAGCCGCGGAACAGTACCACCGTGACCATGCTCTGACAATGACTCTTGTCGTTACCAGGCTGTTGCTCCCGCATTGGCCGCAAGGACGCAGATACCGGCAATGACGAGCCACAGATACATGCCTGCACGCACCTGGGGGTCACGAATGAGCGCTGCAAGAGTATGCCGTGTGGGTGTGGTGAAGATGTTCATGGCTCTGTGAATGTTCTGTTAATATTATACAATAATTATGTATATTTAGCAAATACCTACTCCAGATACAGAATCGGGTTCTTTTTGACTCCATTCACACGGACTTCGAAGTGAACGTGAATGCCGGTGGGGCCGTGGACGAGACCGGTGTTGCCCATTTCGGCGATCAATTGGCCGCGCTGCACCACGTCGCCTTCGCTCACGTGCAGAAGCTTGTTATGCCCGTAGAGCGTGACGAGTCCGTTGCCGTGATCGATCTCGATCACGTTTCCATACCCGCCGTTCCAGCCGGTTTCGGCACGGATCACGGTGCCATTTTCGGCGGCGTAGATCGGACCGCCACCGCGCGTTTGGATATCGACTGCGTAGTGACCGGGATGATACTTCTGCGTGTAGAAACAATCCTTGCACGGCATCTGGAGGAGCGTCTGTGAGAGGATCACACCCGCAGCGGGCCCTTGGCTGGGACGATCGTCGCCGGCCGGGAGATTGAGCTGAAGACGAATATCTTTGCTGGGCATCGCATCGGCGAAGCGCAGTGCCTGATCGGCTGCGGCAATGGCAGATGCACCCGTGACCGGCTTGCCACCGGGAATGATCAGCTGTTCACCGGCGACGATGAAGCCCCCCTTGATGCGATTTTGACGCGTGATGTCATCGATCGAAACATCGTAGAGTTGCGCGATGCGACCGAGCGTTTGCCCGCGACGGACAGTGTGCAGGATGCCATCAACCGGAAGAATCAACAGTTCCTGGCCGACCTTGATCCCGGAATTTGGTGAGAGACCGTTGGCCCATCGGATCGTTTGCGCCTTGATGCCGTACCGCGCGGCGATCTTCTCGATGGACTCGCCTTCCTTGACCGGGTGCATGAGACCTTCGCTGAACGCGAGACGCGATCCTTGCTCTCCGAGCGAGGAGGTCTTCATAAGGAAACCTTCTTCGACGAACAAAAATTGCTGGGCGGGCAGTTCGAGATCATCCGCCGCGCTCGCGGCCGTGGGAACATACGGCGGCAGCAGCGTGCTCAGCGCGAGAAGCACGAGCAGCAGGAAGCGCACACGAAGTGACAGCCAGTGAATAAGAGGCGTACGCACGGGGGTTCAGGCGAAGAGCGTGCTGAGAACGCGGAGAACGGCGCGCATGTCGGTATACCGCTCGCGGGATCCGAGAAGGACAACGATGTACTCTCTGCCGTTTTCGGTGACGAGGGAGAACAGGCATTGCTTCGCCGCAACGGTCGTACCGGTTTTCCCCGCGATCACCGAACTTCCTTTCCGAAGCATGGCGTTTGTATTCTCCAGGAGGAACTTCTCTCCTTCGCGGCTGTACATCACGGCGCTTGCGGTGGACATCCGCGAGCGGATTTCGGCATTCCGTAGGGCATACGACGCGAGCCATGCCATATCGCGCGGCGTGGACCACTGTGATGTATCGTCGAGACCGCTGGGGTTGGCAAACGAAGTGTTGCGGAGGCCGAGCATTTTTGTGCGCTCGTTCATGGCGGCGACAAAGGCGTCGCGCGAGCCGCTGTGGAAGCGCGCGAGGGTTTCGGCGGCATCGTTGGCGGATGGAATGAGGAGTGCGGAGAGAAGATCACCCACGGTGAAGTGGGATCCCGCGGGAAGATGCATCGAGCTGCCGTCGGTCTTGTCGATGCCGTTCGGGATCGTCACGACTTCGTCCATGCTGTGATTCTCGGCGATGAGAATGGCAGTCATCATCTTGGTGAGGCTCCCGACCGAGCGGCGGGTATCACCGCGGCGCGCGAACAGTTCCTGGCCGCTCTGCAGATCCAGGATCACGACACCCGACGCGGATACCGCGGTGGCGAGGCGCTTGCCCGGAAATTCCTGGGTTGCGGGGAGGGGGGGAGATGCCAGCGGTAAAGCTGCCAGCGTGGGAGCCGACTGTGGCGGCAACGACGGCAGCGGAAGGAGGCCCATCAGGAAAACAGACAGGACCAGTGGAAGACTTTGCATTGCGGAGATGATAGCAGTGAATGATGGTATCAAAACCAGAAAGTTTGCCATTGTCGAGACCCGGAGATTTCGCTTATTTGTAGACGACTCTCCCGGCAAGCCTCAGATCGATGTAGCTTTTTACATCGGTTAATTTCACCGTCTTCAAAAAGGTTCGCAGCCGCTGCAATTGCGCTTCGAGTGGGGAACGGATATCGAACCAGTAACTCACGGTCGGGGTATCGAGATGGAATTCCCGTGCATGCAGGTACACGGTGCGAAGCCGGATCTGTTGTCCGAATTCGAGCGTCAGCGCGTTCTCTGTCCGACGCATACGATCGTAGAATTCCGGGGGGAGGATGACGGTCCCGGGAACTGGACGCACACTCCAATCAACAATGCGGATGGTGGGGAGTGGCGTGGCATCAGGCGGACGGGTAGCCCCGACGAGCAGACCGTTCTCCGTAAGGTATTCCTCCTGAGAAGTTCCCCGAACAGCACCGGACCCGCCGACAACCGATCCGCTGCCTGCCGCGGCAACGGCGTCGGTGGACGGCGCAATGCGCACGCGTGCGACGAGCGGCGCCAGCGTGATGGTGACCGATATCTGGGAGAAGTACTGCTTGCTGACGGACACATTCACCGCATCGGGTACGACTTCACGCACACGGGCAGTGACATCACGCGTGGAGAGGAACAGAAGATGGCGTCCGTAGAGAGGGGAGAGTGCTTCGAGGACCGTGCGGAGATCGACACGCCCTTCGGTGCGAACCACGCGGATATCGCGCACCTGCATGATGGGAGAGAAGAGGAAAATGCACACGAAGAGAACAATGATTCCGATAACCGCGAATTTCACGAAGCGTCGTGACGCCGCGAGGCGTTCGAGCACCAGCGCACGCAGGCGACGGATCCAGCGGCGTGACCGCTCCCGCTTGTGTTCGCGTATGCGCTTGTGCCGGCGCTCCACGAACTGACGCGTCCCCGCGGTGACCGGGCGGTTGAACTGTCGGGGAAGGGGACGGGTAGGTCGCTTCAGCACGGGGGGCATTGTAACGCGTTAGGGCGCGGCATGCCGCGCCCCTACATCACCGAAATGATTCTCCACGTATACTGTCCCCCTATGCGACTAGCATTAATCGCCGACTGGCTGACGACCGCGGGGGGTGCGGAGCGCGCGCTCGGTGAACTGCATGCCCTGTGGCCGGAGTCGCCGGTCTTCACGACGGTAGCGCGCCCGGACATTCTCCCGAACGCAGACGTCCGGACATCGCGACTGCAATTCCTCTACAAATTTCTGGGACGCCATCAGCTCTTGTTACCACTGATGCCGCGCGCGATGGAAGAAATTGATCTCCGCGGCTACGACGTGATCGTGAGTTCGTCGCATGCGGTGGGCAAAGGAATTATCCCGCCGAGCAGCGCCGTCCACATCTGTTACTGCCACACACCGATGCGCTACGCGTGGGAGATGGAGCGCCAGTATCTGGAGGATTTTCATGTTCCGCGCATGCTCTACCGGCGCGTGAAGCGCGAACTCATGCGGCTGCGACGGTGGGATCTCTCCACCGCGAAGCGCGTCGACCTCTTCATTGCGAATTCCAGCGAAACCGCCGGGCGTATTGAGCGCATTTACGGCCGCGACTCGATCGTGATTCCTCCGCCGGTGCAGGACAGATTTTTTGCAACCCCCCTGATTCCCTCTGCACAGCGGAAAGAATTTTTGGCGGTGGGGCGACTCGTCCCATACAAGCGCTTCGATCTGCTGATCGAGTGCGCAAATTCGTTACGCCTGCCACTGGTCATCATCGGAAAAGGCCAGGAGGAACGGCGGCTCAGAGCGATGGCGGGGCCTACCGTCACCTTCCGGGGACGCGTGTCGGATGAAGAGCTGCCGGCACTCTATGCAAACGCAAAAGCCGTCCTCTTCCCAACGCATGAAGACGCCGGACTCGTGCCCGTGGAAGCACAGGCGGCGGGGACACCGGTGATTGCGTACCGGAAAGGAGGCATTCTTGATACGGTCATTGATGGAAAGACCGGGATCTTCTTTGGAGAGCAAACCGTATCGTCACTGAAAGATGCGCTGCACAGATTTTCAGCGTCGTCGTTTGATCCGGCATCCATCCGCAGACATGCCGAGCAATTTTCATCTCTGATGTTCCGTGAAAAGATTTCCGCTGCCGTGGAAAGCGCGGTGGTACGATATGGCCGTGCAAAGAGCATCTGACTCCCACAAAGGCGACAATGGCAAGGTCGCGATCATCGGCGGCTCGCTCCACCAGCACGGCGCGCCGATCTTCTCCGCACTTGCGGCAGAATCATCCGGAGTGGATTTGATCTACCTTGCGCTGCCGAAGATTCACGAAATCGTCGCGCGTATGCAGTCATTGAATTTCCAGGTACATCCGTTCCATGGAGATGAATTGCAGAAGAACGATCTCGGTCCTCTGATCGAAATGCTCGCGACCGTCGACTGCGCGGTGATCGGACCGGGATTACAGAGAACATCCAACGGTCTTGGGTTGATCCGGGAATTAATAGAATCTGCGCCATGTCCTCTCGTGCTGGATGCATCTGCCTTGCAAGAGTGGACGCTGGACGCCGCCAAAGGAAAAACAGCGGTGGTGACGCCACATCTCGGCGAGCTGGAGCGAATGGGCATCAGCCCGAAGAACATCGGGACTGCCGCAAAAAAATCTGGTGTCGTCATTCACGTCAAAGCAAAGATTGATCTGACTGCGGGGATCGACGGAAAAATCCGCAAAACCTCCGGAGGGAATGCCGGTCTCACGGTGGGCGGCACGGGCGACGCGCTGGCAGGACTCATCTGCGGACTCATCGCACAGGGAACCCCGCCCGGCGAGGCATGCGTGACGGCGAGTACCGTGATCAAGCGCGCGGGGACGATGCTCTTCCATGACTTTGACAATGCGTACGGGACGAGGAGGGTTATTGAGAACATTCCCCACGTTCTCCGATCTCTCTTGCAATGATTTTGAATCCATTCGCCAATCTCGATCTGTTTGGGAAGTCTCTTCGCGTCGCTCTTTTCACAAGGGAAGATGACATCGTCTCCGATCAAGAAGCCGCACGGAAGATCGAAGCAACAAAAGCAGCGGGGCTCAATCAGGCCCACGGCAACCGCGTGATCGTTGTCCGGGATGTGACAAACCGAAAGGAAGAAGCCGACGGCATGATCACGGATGCTGCGGACTTGGCGCTCTGTATCCGGTGGGCTGACTGCCAGAACTTTGTCGTCTACGCGCCAGATCATCACGTCCTCGGCGCGATGCATGTGGGGTGGCGGTGCCTGCGCGAAGGAACAATCCCGTCTTATTTCAAAACGCTGAAAGAGGAGTTTGGGATCGGCCCAGAGGAATGTCTGGTGGCAGGAGGACCGTCGCTCTGCATGCAGTGCAGCGAGTTCAGTAATCCACTTGAAGAGATCGCGAATATTCCACCGTCATTCGTTGCGGGAAAACTCGTGGATCTGCGCGGCTGGGCAGAGCGGCAATTCACCGATGCCGGTGTCGACGCCGGAAATATCGAGATGCATCGTGACTGTACCCGGTGCAATCCAAAGACATACTGGACCTACCGCGGCGGAGACCGTGACATGGTCAAAACAGGTCACAGTAACATGCTCGTCTGTGCCCTGAAAAGCATTTGAGGGAGATTCGCATATCTCCGCACGTTCGCTCCGGGGGCTGAAAAATAGGGCAGCGATGAGGATGATTTTGAAGACTAATGAACAGCCGGAAGTTTGGACTCATCGAAAACATCTTAGTACTCTCGCATCAGCTCGATGGCACGTTTTGCGGCTTAAACGTTTCTTCTCTGATTGTCATATTGGGAGGCTTAATCATCCCGCATCGCGGTGCGGGGTTGCGGTCACCCACCTGGATCTCCAGGGACAAGCGTTTCTGCCCGACGGCTAATTGGGCATACCTGAGTGCGCTGCAGCGCATCGGCCTCTTTGCTCGTGCGCTCCCGCGCATTGCCACTTTGTCCGGCGACAAAGTGGCGCAAAACGCCTGGCGCGCCAATTGCCCCTCCGC
>JAHFJP010000043.1 GCA_023245765.1 Candidatus Peribacteria bacterium | reverse complement strand
ATCATCAAGGTTAGCGATCTGCTCAAGCCCGACGACTTTTACGATCCCACGCACCGGCTCGTCTACCAGGCGATATGGGAGCTCTACCAGGGACACGAACCGATCGATTTCGTGACGGTCAGTGCAAAACTCAGCGACAACAAAAAGGTGCAGGACATCGGTGGCAGTGCGTTTCTGGCGCAGCTGGCGTCTGCCGTTCCCACCTCCTCACACGTCTACCAGTATGGCCAGATCGTCAAAACGAAGGCCGTGCACCGCCGCGTGATCGAGGCCGGCCAGCGCATCACCGGTTTTGGGTACGAAGAGGATAAGCCGATCGCCGAACTCCTCGATGCGGTTGAAAAAACCATTTTTGATATAACCAATACGTTCCTCAAAGACAAGTTCATCCACATTCGCGACGTGCTCGATGCACGTTACGAAAAATTCTCCGAGATGCACGAGGCCAAAGACGACAATGCCGTCAAAGGAGTCCCCACTGGTTTCACGGCACTCGACCACAAGCTCTCGGGCCTGCAGCCAGCCGATCTCATCATCGTTGCGGGTCGCCCCAGCATGGGAAAAACCGCACTCGCGCTCAACATCGCCCAGAATGCCGGTATCAAGTTTCACAAAACCGTCGGCATCTTCTCGCTGGAAATGAGCAAGGAACAACTGGTCGACCGTCTGTTCGCCTCCATGCTCGGTGTGGATTCCTGGAAGCTCCAGCGCGGCAAGCTCGATGACAGCGATTTCCAGAACATGGGCCCGATCATGGACGAGCTCAACAAGGCCAATATTTTCATCGACGATTCTGTCGCATCCTCCATGCCCGAACTCCGCGCCAAAGCTCGTCGCCTGCAGATGGAGCACGGCCTCGATCTGCTCATCATCGACTACCTCCAGCTCATGAGCACGGGTAATAACAGCTACGCGGGCAACCGCGTGCAGGAAATCTCCGAAATATCACGTTCCCTCAAGCAGATCGGCCGCGAGCTCCATGTGCCGATTCTCGCACTCTCCCAACTTTCCCGCGCTGTCGAAAGTCGTCCGGGCAACATCCCACAGCTCAGTGACCTCCGCGACTCCGGTTCCATCGAACAAGATGCCGACGTCGTGCTGATGATGTACCGCGAAGATTACTACGAAGAAGACAGCGATCGTCCCGGCATGACCGACCTCTACATCCGCAAGCATCGAAACGGGCCCACGGGCCGTATCGAGCTCATGTTCAAGAAGGAACAAATGCGCTTCTATGACGTTGATAAGGCGCATTCGAGGCCAGGGAAGGACGAATAGAGTATTAGAGTATTGGAATAGTAGGGCTAGTCTGAAAGAGGTCACGTTCTTCAGTGATTCCTAGTATTCTATTATTCTAGTAGTCTTCTTCTATGCCACTCCTCCCCCCCCGCCTTGACCTCTCTCTCCTTGCAATCCTTGGGTACGCGTTCTTCGCCTTTATCTTGGGACTGCTTCTGACGCCGGGATTCATTTCGTTTCTGCGGCGCAACAAACTGGGGAAACAATTGAGAGTCGAAACAGTGGATGGCCGTGAGGCGTCAGTCTTCCGCAAATACCATGAGAAGAAGTTCGGTACGCCCACAATGGGCGGCATTCTGATGTGGGGATCAATTGTGCTCACCATCGCGTTCTCCCGGCTGCTCTCCTACACCGGACTGGTCGAGAACTCGCTCCTACAGCGCGGACAGGTCTACATCCCCCTCTTTACGCTCCTCTCGCTCGGCGTGCTCGGAGCGGTTGACGATTACCTCAATATTGTCGGCGCAAACGAGGAGCAGTGGAACACCTTGCTCCCAAAAATACGGAAGTGGTTCATTATCGTTCTCTGTATCGCCGCCGTCGCGCTTGCTGTCGCGTTCTGGTCAGGGTCACTTCATTCCCTCCTCATCATCCCTTTTGCGGGCCGGCCGAATTCGGGACTGATCGGACTCGTCATCCTGTTTGTCGTGCTCCTCGTCGCACTGCTGGTCCTCGGATTCAGCGGAGCGGTCGTTGATGACATCTTGCGCCGCTTCGTCATGCGCGAAGGGAAGAAGCGCGGATTGGGAGTCCTCCCCAAAATCACGTCGCTTCTCCTGCTCAGCTTTATCGCAGCTTCGTGGTTCTATTTCAAAAACGGGTACGACAGCGTTGCGATCCCCTACCTTGGCGAAATCACACTCGGCTGGTGGTACATCCCGTTTGCGATGTTCATCATCATCGGTACTGCCAATGCGGTGAATGTGACGGATGGCCTGGATGGCCTCTGTGGCGGCCTCCTCGTGATCGCATTCAGTGCCTTCGGTGTTCTCGCCTTCCTGGGCGGTCTCACGGTTCTGGCGGCTTTCTGTGCCGTCACAGCTGCGGCCGTGGCAGCGTTCCTCTGGCACAACGTACCGCCGGCACTCTTTTACATGGGCGATGCCGGTTCGCTCCCACTCGGAGGCGCGCTTGCCGTCATCGGACTGATGACTAATCAGGTGATGCTGCTTCCGCTCATCGGCTTTGTCTTCGTGATCGAAATGCTCTCGGTGATCATCCAGCTCACGAGCAAAAAACTTCGTGGCGGCAAGAAAATCTTCCACGCCGCACCCATCCATCATCATTTTGAAGCGCTCGAATGGGGCGAAAGCAAAGTGACAATGAGACTGTGGATTATCGGTGCGTTCTGCGCTCTTTTGGGCGTTATCATCGGTCTGTACGCCTGATCAAGAATCACGATCCGGTGATTGATGAATGGCGATATTTCTGTAGAATCCAACCATGTTGAAGGTCGCGATCAACGGGTACGGGCGCATCGGGCGCAATGTGCACCGCCAGTTTGTCCAGGATTACGGAAACCTCGTGGAGGTTGTGGGGGTCAATGCGTCGTCCAGTGTCGATACCCGCGCGTATTTGCTGCGCTACGACTCCCTGCACGGACGTTTTGGGGGAGATGTTCACATCGATGGCAACGACTTCACCGTCAACGGCAAGAAGGTCCGCGTGATCAAAGAACGCGATCCCGGCAAATGCCCGTGGAAGGAACTTGGCGTCGATATCGTCGTGGAGGCGACGGGGCACTTCGAGACGCACGAGGCGGTCTCCGCGCATCTCAAGGCCGGCGCGAAGAAGGTGATCGTCACCGCGCCGATGAAGGACGACACACTGATGGTGGTCAAAGGTGTCAACGAGGATCAGATCACCAAGAAGCACGACATCATCAGTAACGCGTCGTGCACGACCAACTGCATTGCGCCGGTGATCAAAGTGATGGACGCGCAGTTTGGGATCCAGCATCTGCTCGTGGGCTCCGTCCACGCATTCACTGCGACGCAGAACCTGCTCGATAACAAGCCGCAGGAAGAAGGCGAGCTGCGCCGTTCGCGTGCGGCCACACTCTCCGTGATCCCCACCAAGACTGGAGCGGTCAAAGCCTGTGCGAAGATTTTTCCGCATCTGAAAGGCAAAATCGACGGCATGGCATTCCGCGTCCCGGTACCGACCGTCAGCTGCGCCTACATGGCGTTTACCCTCAAAAAAGAGACGACGGAGAAGGAGGTGCTCGACAAGCTCGAAGCCGCCGCGTCGCACCCCTCCATGAAAGGTGTGCTCTCGGTTTCCCACGACCAGTGTGTTTCCATAGATTTTCAAACAGACCCGCATTCCTCCATCATCGATGCGCCCTCCACCAAGGTCGTCGACGGCAAGGCTGTGCAGCTCCTCAGCTGGTACGACAACGAGTGGGGGTATGCGATGCGTGTCACAGAAATGACCGTGAAATTGGGGGAATTTCTATGATATGCTCCAGTCGATGAAAGCCTCTCCCAGCTGCCCTATCCCCTCCCGGGCATCCCTCAATGAGCATCTTTTCACGAAAGGAAAGATCAACGATGAACTTCGACATTTGATTCTGCACATCGCGACGGCGGCAAAGTACGTGCAGGCCGCTATCCGCACGACGGAGGCGGGACTCGCCGGCAAGAAGAATCAATTTGGAGAGGAGCAAATCAAGCTCGATGTGATGAGCGACGATATCATTCGTCAGCACCTGTGCGAGAGCCGTCTTGTCGCATCCTACATTTCGGAGGAACAGAGCGAGATTATTGAGCTTTCTCCAGATGCCCCCTACTCGGTCGTCTTCGATCCACTGGACGGTTCATCGCTTGTGGACGCCAATTTCGCTGTTGGGTCTATTTTCGGCATCTACAAGGGGAACGAACTGATCGGAAGGATGCCCAAAGAACAGGTCGCCGCACTGTACATCCTCTACGGTCCGCGCACGCTCCTCGTCTACTGCACGGGCAATGGTGTCCATGAATTTATTTTGAATGACGTCGGGGAGTTCATCATCCTGCAGGAATTCCTCGGTGTCGCCGATACCGCCAAGAACTTTTCACCGGGGAATCTCAATTCCATTCTCGATGACAAGCCGTACCACGACATCTTCCACGCCTGGAACAAGGACAAGATGACGCTGCGCTATTCCGGCTGCATGGTCGCCGATGTCCATCACATTCTCAGCAAAGGCCAGGGAGTCTTCACGTATCCGGCCGGATCAAAGTATCCCGACGGAAAGCTGCGTCTCGTCTTCGAATGCGGCCCGTTTGCCTACCTGATGGAACATGCGGGGGGAGCGGCCTCCGACGGCAAAAGTGACATCATGAAGAAGAAGATTACCGATATCGATCAGCGAACGCCGATCATCATCGGGTCGAAAAAGGAGGTGGCAAGAGTGTGCGAACTTCTTCGTTGATCTATTTTTTTTGGAGGATAAATGCGTCGGGGGATTTTGTGATTTCAGATACGTAGCTGTTTTTGAATGCGGAATGCTCGAGCAAACCTTCAAAAGCGGGTGATGACGTTGCGAACGCTACGCCACCTGATGGCACGATTGTCGCAACTAATTCGCATATTTCCCTACTCGTCGGATGGTGCTTTTCCAATTGATCGAATCCATTCAAACATACTGAAGCAAAATTCGCCGGCATGTTGCGCAGAACACGAACGAGATCTCCATGAATGTAGTAACAACGAGTCGGAGAATATGCTGATGAGGATGCAGGCTGGACATGATATGCATCGTTGCCGATATAGGCACTTGCGTGATATTTTTTTGCGATGCCGGGAATGTGCTGTGAAATGTCTGGTTTTCCACATGCTAAATCCAGTACCACAGCTCCTTTCAGGCTCTTGCGGAAAAGACCTCGAACAGTGGAAGACATTTCGTCCAGATCTGCCCAAAGTTCAGAATAGGGTTCGGGGCTCGATGGACCCTGTACGTAGAACTCGCCATCGCGACAACAAAAATCGGCCTCAAGAAGACCATCAAGAAATGCCGTTCGTTCTGCATCAGTCTGCATAGATTAATCCCAGTATGGTTCCTTCAGAGCTACTTCGATGACTTCCTCCAGCGTCTTCGTCGGTTCCTTCTTGCGCGGTTTGCCGTCGACCTTGAAGACGTTCTTCATCGAGCGGTAACTCCCCCACGGGTAGAACTTGCGCCATGAGCGGCGCTTCTCGCCTTTGGCATCGGGAACCTCTTTGGCAACGTACGGCAGCGGTTTCGGGTTGCCGTTGGGACTCCACTCCACACGACCCACGACGGTGCTCGTGTCGGGATCAACGTACACGAGGTCATCGGGGTTCCAGAGAGCCGTTTGTGGCTGCGGATCGGTCATTTACGTCGTAGTGTACCGGAAACTACGGATACAAGGGATGCTCTTCCGGTGCAGGGGGAGGGGGCGGAGGAGGGGGTGGTGGGGGCGGAGCAAGCGATTCCTTATGATCGACGGGGCGGGCATCCTCCGGGTGATGGAAGAGCTCCTGGCCGGAGCTGCGCCGCTGTTCGAGGTACCGAAGAACGGCTTCAAACAGTGCGACGAGGTTCCCTACGAGACAGAAGTAAATCCCAAAGCGCACTTCCATCCGCGAGAAATCAAATGTGAACTTGGTGAGGACCGTGAGTGTGGCTAGCACTAAAATCGATGCGAGTGCGGAGATCAGCAGGCGCAGCGGTTCGCGGTAGCGCTTTCGGATGAAGACCGGTCCCCCCGCGAGTGGCACGACCGTGATAGCGAGAATAAAGACATTCAGGAGGAAGATCGCCAGTCCCAAAAACGACGTGTAAAAACCGAAGCCGGTGTACGTTTTGGGATCGCCTCCCAGCCACTCTCCACTGATCCATGGCATAAACATGCTGAGCGCTGCAACAGCCGCCCCGGCATTGAGAATTCGCTCTTCGAGCTCAAGCGAAAGGAGGCTGCGGACAAATTTCGACTGCATAACGCAATGATACCACGTAAAGGCGCGTTGCGCGCGCCCACGCGGCGCGGGCACTCTGATACGCTGTCGGCATGCAAAAGTCGCTCACAATCGATGTGCGGGAAGCCTGCAAGCTTCAGAAAACAGGCAAGGGCCAGTGGACGTACGGATTTGTGAGCGAACTCCTCCAGCGCAACCTGCCCCTCACACTCCTGACGGACACAGAGCTTCCGCCGCAGTGGGCGAGGGCGCAGTCCAGTACAGTACGGATTCCAGGACATGGCCTACGGTGGCACTGGAACGTTCTGCGATGGCTCCGCAAGCATCCGGGTGTCACGTACGTCAGTCCCGTCAGTTACATCGTCCCGGCGTTCTGCCCGGCGTCGGTACGCTGCATTCCGATCGTTCATGATCTGATCGCGTTCATGGACGAGCCGCATGACCGCAAGGCGAAGTTTATCGAGCGACTGACGCTGCCCCGCGCGATCCGCAAGGCACATCACGTCTGTACCATCAGCGACTCGACGAAGCGCGACATTCTGCAGCGGTACCGTCACCTCAAGAAGGAGCGCGTTACCCCTGTCTTTGCGGGCCCAATGCATGTGCATCCGCAGCGTTACAGCTCCGATCACAAAACCATTCTCAGTATCGCAACGCTCTGCCCGCGCAAAAACCAGTTGCGACTCATCAAAGCGTTTGCGTCTCTGCCTGATGATCTTCGGGCAGCGCACAAACTCATCCTCGGCGGCGGGCGCGGATGGGATGATCAGGAGATTGTGAAGGCTGCGAGGCACACTGCCGGTGTTGAGTGGCTCGGGTACATCGACTCTACGGCGTATGAATGCCTCCTACATAGCTGTCATATCTTCGCGCTCCCCTCTCTCTACGAAGGATTCGGGATGCAGATTCTTGATGCGCTCCAACGCGGCATCCCGGTGCTGACCAGTGACCGCGGGAGTTTGAAGGAGCTTGCAGACGGCGCCGCGCTGATTGTTGATCCAGAGAACATTTCGTCGATTGCTGATGGACTCGAGAAGCTCCTGAGAGATGAGGATCTGCGGAAGAATCTCTCCCAAAAAGCCCTCCAGCGCTCGGCGATTTACTCGTGGAGGAGGACGGTGGATCTGTTTCTGCAATGCTATCATACGTCTCCATGCTGAAATACAAGCGCGTCGGCATCACGGTCAAATCCGATCTGGACCAGAAGGATGATTCGCTTCAGGCGATCATTTCTGCCGTTCGGGCATCCGGTGCGGAGCCGCTCCTCGATCGTGGGCGCTCAAAAGGCCTCCCGTCAGCCAAAGGTCTCCCCGCATTCACGTCACCGAAGGAGATCGATCTTCTCCTCGTGCTTGGCGGCGATGGGACGATTTTGCGTTCCGTCCGCGAGTTCCAGGATTTCTCCATCCCGATTCTCACGATCAACCGCGGTAACGTCGGCTTTCTTGCGGAGATGAGCGTCGATGAAGTCTCCGAGCTCCTGCCGAAGTTTCTGAGTGGTGCCGGCATTCTTGATGAACGCAGCGTCCTGCGTGTTGTCGCGAAGCGGGAGAAGAAAATTCTGATCGATGCGTTCGTTCTCAACGAAGCGGTTATTTCGCAGGGCAGCATCGCGCGATTGTTCGATCTGCGGACCACGGTCAATAACGAGCTTCTGACCACCTTCCGTGCCGACGGGTTGATTCTCGCTACGCCGACGGGCTCAACGGCGTATACGCTTGCCGCAGGTGGTCCCGTGGTCGAACCGCACCTTTCCGCGATCATCCTGACCCCGATCAATCCGCACAGCTTCAGCCAGAAACCAATCGTCCTCCCCGGCGACCACTGCATCGAAGTCGAAGTGCTGACGAAGGAGAATAAATTCGGTGGCGTCGATGTCAGTTTGACGCTCGACGGCCAAATGTACGTCACGCTCCAGCGCCACGATATGATCACTGCCACGATGGGCAAACAGACGGTCAAGTTTCTCCGTCGAAAGAAAGAAACGTTCTACTCGACGCTCAGGACGAAATTGAAATGGGGAGAGCGTCCGGAGGAGTGATTAGTCGAAATTTTTCTTCAGTAGCAATTCATCAACCAAAATCCGCATATCCATGCTTTTGTAAAAGTCCATTTCCCGAATTTGCAATCGGTCAGTTCCCATCATTCTTCCGTCTGCAGGAACCAGAACATTCTTTTCTCGTCTCGCTGCAGCAGGTACGGTTCCAAAATGATTCGTCCAATCTGCATGTAAGTTGGTGCGCATATGGGTAAGTATGAGCATTTTGGATATTCGTGAGTCGTACAAAAGCCGTTGTACCTTTGTTGCTAAACCTGGTTCCAAACGATTGATAAAACAGACGAGTAGATCAATATCTGCCTGGTCGGAGAACTGGTCTGCGGCCTCGTCAGGCCCCGTTCGCAATACCGCGACATTTGTTTCTGCGTCTTTTGTTTTAGAGACATGTCTAAATTCATCAATCCAATTCCGTACATCTTTTCGTAAATAACTCCGGATGACCATTGTGCGGACAGGGTCTTTATCTTCCGCAGGTGGCACGCTCCCGAGAATGTTTAAGCGGGCAAGCTGCTTCATGGTCCTATTCTTTCCCATTTAAAATTTTCGTCAACCCTTAGCGCACGATCATCTGCTCTCGCCCCTGCCCCGTGCCGATAAGTCGCACCGGTATTCCCGTCTTCTGCCCAATGAAGAGAATGAAGTCCTGTGCTTGCTTTGGCAGCTTCTTGAAGTCCGTGATGCCGACGGTCGAGGTCTTCCAGCCGGGCATCTTTTCCCAAATGACTTTCCCGGAGCCATCCAGACCTGTCCCGACCGGGATCGTTTCTTCCGTATCGAGCACATCGAGCTTGGTGATGTTCCAGCAATCGAAGCCGTTGATCATTGCGCTGTATTTGAGATCCGGAACATACAACCAGCCGCAGCGGCGCGGACGCTTGGTGACTGATCCATACTCCCCTCCCCGTTCGCGCAGCCGGGTCGCCGCGGCTTCGTCAGCTTCGCACAGGAAGGTCCCGGCCCCGACGCGCGTGCAGTACGCCTTCGCAACGCCGATGCAGGAGTTCAAGCAGTTTGGCGGCATACCGAGTCCCTGCAGCGCTCCTGCGACCGTCGTCTGACTGCTGGTCACATACGGGTATGTTCCGTGATCAATATCGAGCAATGTTGCCTGTGCGCCTTCAACCAGGATTTTCTTTCCCGCTGATCGCCACTCGTTGAGTGTGTCCGGACCGTTTTTCACGACACGAGGTGTGATGACTTTCTGTGCTTCTTCAAACAGGCGGCATTCGTCGTCGATGTTGATGGTGACGCCGTACATCGCCTTCACAGCAGTCGCTTTCTCCATCAGCCATGGCCGGATGTCCTTCATGGACCATCGCAGCGCTTCCATACGCAGGCCCGTGCGCGCGGCTTTGTCCGTGTATGCAGGTCCGATGCCGCGCTTGGTCGTCCCGATCGCGTTCTTGCCCTTCTGCTCTTCCAGCGCGCCGTCGATGGCTTTGTGAAATTCAAAAACAATGTGCGCGTTCGGTGCAACATGCAGACGGTCGAGAATGCTCACACCTGCATCTTTCAGCAGTCCGATCTCCTCGAGCAGCGTCGGCAGATGAATCACCATGCCGGAGCCGAGGTAGACCTGGATTTTCTGATGAAGACAGCCGGATGGCAGCAGACGGAACACGTGCTTCTTTCCGTTTACGACAATCGTGTGTCCGGCATTGGCTCCGCCGCACGCCCGCGCAACTACGTCAAAATTCTCGGCGAGGATATCGATTGCTTTGCCTTTCCCTTCGTCCCCCCACTGTGCCCCGATGATTGCTGCAACGGAGCCGAGGGACGTAATGAATTCCTGCACGAAGCAATCATTCCTTATGCCCTTCCATTACGCAACCCACACAGAAGGGAT
>JAHFJP010000069.1 GCA_023245765.1 Candidatus Peribacteria bacterium | reverse complement strand
ACACCGATTGTGCGTTGCGACGCAGCCCTCCGATCAATCCCGCAGCGAAGAGAATGCCTGTTCCCGTGCCCAAGTCACCGACCGCGAACTCGCCGTATACCTCTCTCCCGTCATTCCCGAATGCGATTTCCTTTACGAGTGCGGCGGTTCCCTGCGTGTCTGCGAGACACTGGACGGCGAAAACATCGCTCGTGATGTCTCTACGGCCGCCCATGGCGCCGTGAGAAAATACACTGAACTCTCGTTTGACCTGGTCATCAACGAGTTTTCGAACTCCTCTGCGGATCGTTTCTATATCCCTCGAAATAATTTGCAGATATTCCAGAAGATATTTCACGGTGAAGGCCATCACCGCAGGGTTTATTTTTTCCCGATCATGTGCCCGGAGCGTCCGGGGATCGGACAGCTTTTCCGCATGGTCTTCCAGGCGCATGCGGGGGTCAAAATACTCCTCGAGGCGTTTGTAATTTGCCGTCATAAAAGGGCTTATCCTAGCGCAGTCTCACACCTGAAGCAATCACCAGTTCACTGCTGACTTTCTGCAAACTTTGCATCAATGGCGTCCAGCAGATCACCGAGTTGTTTCGCGGTCATTGTTGCAGGCAATTCGATTCGACCCTGATGACTGTCTCCACCCGAAGGTTGTGAGCCATTGAAGATCGGCGGAAATAATTGCCGCCACAGAACATCATATGTTCCGACTGTTTCAATGATCCTTCTATCTGTGATTGTGAGCATTGCGGGACTGAGACTTCCGGAATTTGTGGTAAATAAATATCTCCCTCCCCTCAGAGGTCCTTCAAAATTTCGAAGATCAGTATTTGAAGTTGGCTCGCCGCCGCCATTCGCTTTTTGATTATCAGCAGACATAGACGTTGAAGAAAATATATCAGCGGGTGGTCTTTCCTGCATTGTCGGAACTGTCAGGTTGAGGTGTCGGCTGGATTTCTGCGGACGGTGATTGAACGGGTTCCGCAACAGCTTCAGCAGCAACTTGAACAGGCTCGATCGGTGCCAGAGTGGGGGCCTGCACCTGTTCGGTCGCGACAGGAGGATTCGCAGCCGCCTGCGCCGCGATGTCCACGATCGCCTTGGCATTCGCGATATCTTCCTCACGCTTCGCCGTTGCGACTTTCATCGCTGCCGCTGCCAGGACTTCCTCCGGCTTGGTCGTGATAACGGCGGTTTCCTCTGGGCTCGCGATGATCTGGATCGCGACGTGCTTGTTGCCGGCAAAGAAGATGCCCTGGCCGACGGCGGAGTTCAGCAGCACTTCTTTTTCGCCATCGGTGAGATAGAAGAGCTTCTGCAGGTTATCGACCGATGCCGCGGATTGCTTCAGGAGTATCTGCAGCGACGAGTTGGTGATGATCGGTTTGCCGTACTGCGAGTTCACGAAGTCGTCGACGTCCTGGGTGATCGTCGTGATGCCGAGGAAGTATTTGCGCGCGCGTTTGACGATGCCGTAGAGGAACTTTGCCGAATCCTCGAACTGCATCAGGTTCCACGCTTCGTCGATCACGAGGAAGCGCTTCTTCATCTCCGCGCGGACAATGTTCCACAGGTGATTGAGGACGATGTAGATCGCGATCGGACGCAGCTGTTCCTCCAGGTCGCGGATCTGGAAGACCACCATCTGGTTATTGAGTTCCACGTTCGTTTTCTGGTCGAAGATGCCGGAATAACTTCCTTCGGTGTACTTCTGGAGAACCTTCGCCATGTTCTCGCCGCCCTGCGTCGTCATGAGCACATCGACCAGGTCATGCATGGTCGGCGGTTCGATGCCAAAGGGGTCCGGCGTCTGGAGCGTGATTCCACGCAGCGCGTAGGTGTCGAGGATCGCCTTGTCGAGGATGCCGTCTTCGGAGGGTGTGAGTGTCCCCAGCATCAGGCGGAAGAGGCCGTGGAGGTTGATGGCTGCGGACCGGAGGACTTCGCCCGTTTCGGCTTCGTCACCGCGGATCGCGCGGGGAAGGTCGAACGGATTGATGCGGAAGCTGCTCTGGAGCGAGAGCGGAACGAAGGATCCGCCGACGGTCTTGCAGAGCTCGACGTATTCGTTTTCCGGATCGATGACGAGAATGTCGGTCCCGAGCATCATCGAGCGGAGAATTTCGAGCTTCACGCCGAAGGATTTTCCCGCACCGGAGGTAGCGAACACGTTGCAATTGGCGTTGGGTAGATCGAACCGGTCAAAGATGACCAAGCTGTCGTTATGCCGGTTGATGCCGTACAGGATCCCATGGTCGTCGGTCAGATCGGAACTCGAGAATGGGAAGCTCGTGGCGAGCGGCGAGGTGTTCATGTTGCGGTTGATCTCCAGTTCATCGAGCGCGAGCGGCAGCGTACTCGTCCATGCGTGTTCCATCTGGAACATCGCGGGCTTGGTGAGCACCAGGCGGCCGCCGAGGAGCGACTCGATATCGGTCTGGACCTTCTTGAGCTTCTCTTCATCTTCTCCGTAGAGCGTCACGTACATGCCGAACTGAAAGAGCTTCTCGCGGCCACGGGTGAGCAGGTCACGCAGTTCCTCGGCGTCCTGGAGTGCGGCCTCGAGCGACGGATCGCGGACGATGCCGCGTTGTTCGAGCATGCGGATGCTGCTGCGCAGCTCAGCGACCTTTTTGCGCAGCATCTTCATGATCGCGGCGTTACTCGCCGGGTAGATGAAGTGCGAGACTTCAAACGTGGCATCGAAGTTCACCAGCTGCGACATCCAGTTGGGGTAGATGTAGTTGGGCCAGTTGTAGACGTAGAGCGTCCGCGCGCAGACATCACCGATGACCAGCTCATTGCGTTTCACTTCCATCGCCGAGGGGGCGATGAGATCCAGAATCTTCTGCAGCCCTTCCTCGTAGAGCTTGAGCGACTGCTTCTCCTCGACCGTCAGTTTTTCCGACTGTCCGGTTTCGGGATTCAGAATCATCTCGACGTTCTTGTGGAGACCCAGCAGATCGTCGATCGCGTAGAGGAGGGGATTACCCGCCTTCGCGCTGTTCAGGACAGGTTGCGGTTCAGTGGGTAGGCCGGCGGCGGGAGGAGTGGGTGTTTGGGTCGCCACAAGGTTCAGGGAAATCCTCTAATTATAGCAGAAATTCGCCTTTGGAGGAAGATCCGGAAAAGGCACCGAGGGGACCGAAGGGAC